>JAKBAE010000013.1 GCA_021809325.1 bacterium | reverse complement strand
AAGAACAGGTAGCTTAGAGGAAAAATCGGGGGATATGCTCAGGTCTCGAAACACAACTTTTGACAATATCTCCAATGAAGGTGGAGTAAACACTTCATCGCTACTTAGATTTGCAAGACAGGAAAGCACATCAGGATTATGCCGCTTACAAGACATTATTTTTTCCGCCCTAAATCGAGTAGATGAACCATCGGATATACTCTTTTACTCAAATCAACAAGAAGATCATTGGAAGATAACTTGATTAAAGACGCAAATGAGTATTCATTGCGTTCCACCATATTCCCTTTTCTTAAAATCCATTCAGAAAAGAAAATTGTTTTTTCATTTAAGGCGTTTCCGTGAACAATATTTTTCTCAATGACGTATTTTATTGCCTTACGAAAGCAATCATCAACTTTAAAACCGAACAATCTTGTGTATTGCTTATCAAAGATTTGAAAGAGTCGCTGACGACATGTCCGAACATTGTCAGATAATAGATCTATTCCATATAGAGTACTGATCGCAAGAAACGTAATTCTCTGATATTCACCTCTTTTATGAATACATTGGGCTTCAATTGAAGAGAGTTTTCGACCCAAAATTTCAGCCAAAAAATTGCCGTCACCGCAAGCTGGTTCCAAAAAGCGCGATGATATACGTATAACTTCTTTCTCCACGAGATCAAGCATAGCTTTAACTTCACGCTGTGCAGTGAATACCTCGCCGTGATTTGTAACTCTTTCTCTTGATTTTACTTGAGTCATTTTCACTTCTCCGTCAATTCCGACCCATGCTCTATAAAATTATTCTTGTAAACATAAATCCGCTCTTTTAATGTCGATTATTTACTGATTCGATGTTATTATTCAACCCAAACAGATAAAAACCAGGAATTTAAATATTAAAATTGATTTATGAGCAATTACAACCCTCAACGAAAGAGAAATCTATATGATTCAAAAGATTTCAAACCTTTCGCTCTCAGCCGTACCAAGATTCAAGACTTCCTCGATTGCCCACGATGTTTTTATCTGGACCGTCGTTGTGGAATAGGACAGCCTCCAGGGTTCCCATTTACTTTAAACTCTTCCGTAGACACTCTTCTCAAAAAAGAATTTGACATCTATCGAGACATGGAAAAACCGCATCCGATGTTCGGCGAGCATGGCATTGACGCGATCCCGTTTACTCATCCCGAGTTGGATCATTGGAGGAAAAATTTTAAAGGTTTGCAATATCTACATGAGCCGACTAACTTTATCGTTACGGGTGCGATCGACGATCTGTGGGTTAATTCAGCAGGCGAGTTGATTATTGTGGATTACAAGGCAACGAGTACCAGCAAAGTAATCACTCTTGATGAGGACTATCGAAAGTCGTACAAAAATCAGATGGAAATCTACCAATGGCTCTTGAGGCAGAAGGGCTTTTGTGTATCTAGCACCGGATACTTCGTCTATTGCAATGGGGATAGCTCTAAAGAGCGATTTGGAAATTGTTTGGAATTTTCCATCGCATTGCTTCCCTATGTTGGGGATGATTCCTGGGTTGAACAGTGCTTGCTCTCCATTCGGAAATGTCTTGAATCGGATTTCATCCCAGATCCAACAGCAACATGCGATTTTTGCAGGTATCGAGCGGCAGTCCGGAAGCACCTCAAAGATAAAGAATGATCTGCTCGCGACAATTATGCGCTTTTCGTTACAACCAATATTCTCGGAACAATACTCAAAGTCACTAAACAAGAATTGATAAAATGGGGTTAGCAGAAAAAGGACGTAACTGCTAAAATTGCCAATTCTTAAATAGGCATTTATGCAAACAACTTACGGCCTTGATGCCCTCCAAAAGTTTATTTATGCTATTGAGTATGAGGAGTTTGATAGGATTGATACCGCCACTGCTGCTGGCCAGTCGCGAATCCTTGATTACTTTGTCAGGCTGCAAGATTTCTACATATCCATGTACAGAAATGGGGCAGTACCGGTTCGCTTCCACCCAGAATTTTTCCACCTTCCAAATACAGAAAAATTTTTCTCACAGGTGTTTGCTTCTCTGGGGCTGAGTCTGTGCCCCCAGATTGATGAAGTATTTCAACGTTGCTGTGCGTTTGTCGCAGACTACCTCGGTCCTTCCGAGGCAGTACTCGTCATGCATCGACTAATGAGCATCCTCAAGGAACGATTTCCTCATCTAAGCGAAATGAATGATAAAGCCATTGCCGCTATCAAAACTGAGTTTTTCCACCCAACAATCGTAGAGTTTCTCAATCAGCATGAAAGTGCCGTAAAGCACATTCAAAGCGACTTCCCAGCAATCCATGAGCTCTTTGTCGATCCACTATATGCTACTCCATTCGGCGATCGCAAACTGTTCAATTTTTACTGTAATCCATGGATTTACCATCCGATTGCGATCTATCTCGCATCTCATGAATGTCGATCTTGCCTAGAGATATATCGCGAACCCTCCGAAAAACTATTGGAAATACTCGAAGAACGCTTGCAAATCATTTACTCTCAAACAACTGAGGAGTCATGGCAGGAACTAAACCAAAAAGCACACAAACTGCTCAACCATAGCGCTAATCTTGAGGCATTTGCGATTGAATCGGCTGGACTGCTTGGAGAAATTAGTGCTGCAGCTCATTTCATCGAAAACAATTGTCATCCCAAAGACATATTGGTGTTTTTACCCGAAAAAAGAGAAGATGGGAAGAATTGTGATTTATTAATTATTCGCCATGAAACAAATGGCCGCGAGCTATTTGAATGTAAAAGCAAATCGCCCCGACATGGGCTAGATCCTAAAATCGCAGGAGACGTTCAAATATGGGACGACTTTTTTAGTAACTTTACCAAGGCAATCAGCTCTTACATCTACTATCTCCAGGAGAGGGCCCAGCCCGTGTTGGGCTTAAAACTGACCAAATGCTTTCCTCTTTATTCAGTCTTTCAGGGAAGTAACTATGGGGTCCCGCTTCCATTGATCGAGGATGTTCTTCGACACCCCACTGTCTGCACCACCCCACTGAAAGATTGGTCATCGGAGCAAAAACTCACTCATTTGCTTCATGCTTTGTTTTTGCGTCCTTTGATACTCGACCCATGTTGTGTTCCATTGGCCTCTGATGATGCACGCCTAGTAGAAAGGCAGAGTAGCACAAAAGAAGCTCTCCAAAAGGAGTGGGTCAATTCGCTGCTGACAAAAGCTACTGCGCAATTAATGGACGCCTATCAACATCAAAAAAATGAGGGGTACCTTATCTCAAAGATGTATGTTGCTCTAGATCTTGCCCTTTCATATCGTCTATTGCATGATCCTTTCAGCGATCACGATGGAAACATTCGGGAAATAGTGGCGCAAACGCTCTGTGAGGCATTCCAGAAGTTCAAGGATGATTTTGCAGCCCGGAACCTTGATCTCGAACTCTTAATAATCCAGCCGTAAGACCCGATCGGGGCACCTCATTCCAGCATTGGTCTTTGGAGGCATCGCAAGGTGCGCATCTTTCTTGATGCCTTCCACAAGAATGAGCATTCTTAGGGGTAATAGACGCGGTATGAGTCTTTACTATTATCCTCACCGAGGTTTCTGCGACGATTGTTGGGTAGCAGAAACACTGTGTCGGCATCGAAATGGATATCATCTAGCGTATGGGCAATGGCAGGGTCGTAAACGACAACGGCGCATTTGTGGTGTCGAATGCTTTGTGAGCGGCTTTCTAGCTTTGCAATCCGTTGTTCCCATTGCTTCTAGTCGTTGCTAATCAGTTCTGGTTGATGCGGTTTTTCGCAAATTTTCCGCATTTGAGAAAAAGGTTTGTCTTGGTTTGGGCTTTTGGGTGCGGAAGGGGAGGGGTGGATGGGGTGATTCTGGTCTGTTCCAGTCAGTTGCGGAAAAAGTGCGTAATTTCCGCGAGTCTAGATGATTTGGCATGATGACCTCTGGTTAAAGTTGCTTGTACCAGAGTTATTTAGGAGATTGGGGCAACCTGGGATTGAACCAGGGACCGACGGGTTATGAGTCCGCTGCTCTAACCGCTGAGCTATTGCCCCATATAAGAGGTCTTAGGATATTCGATCCCAACTTGAGGTTCAAGTCTTTCTTCCAAGGACTCAATTTTTGATGTCTAAATATCAACTTTGCATTCCTTCCCAATTATTTCCTTGTTGGATCGTCCACTCCTTAGAATAAGTATTGAGGCTTAAGTGGTTTATTTTGTTTAAATATAGTAATTGATTGATCTTGAATTTGATATATGGCGGGAAATTCGAAGGGTAGTTATTCTTTTTACCTGATGGATGAAGCTATTGCTTTTCAAAACGGAAGACGCACCAAGAAGGCTCTTTTTCTCTCCAGCCTTCTGCACGAGCCTTTGTTTACCCTCTACACCTTCGTCTCGATCATTCTCTACAAAGATCTTCATGCCTCCGCTTTCCAGATCGCTCTCCTCACCATGCTCAAGCCCGTTTCCACCATTTTGTCCTTCTACTGGAGCGCTTGGTCCAAAGGCCGCTTGCGAATCAATCTTTTAGGCGCAGGCTTTTTGATGCGGCTTCCCTTTTTGCTCGTCCCGTGGTTCGACCAAGCCTGGTATGTCATCGCCGCCTCTGTCAACTATATGTTTTTCTATCGCGCAGGGATGCCCTCTTGGATGGAGATCTTAAAGAGGAACATCCCCGCCGGAAAACGGGAGCGCGCCTTTTCGTTCAGCTCCGCCCTCGGTTATGCAGAAGGCTTTGTCCTCGCCTTGGCCATGGGGCTCCTCTTAGATAAAGACCCCGGCTGCTGGAAAGGACTCTTTGTCGGCGCCTCTTTGTTGGGACTTGTCGGCGTTTTGGTCCAGTGCCGGGTGCCGCTTGTAGAGTGTGAAAAAGAAGATAGGCCCTCTTTTAAAGAACTCGTCGCCCGCCCCTGGCGAGATAGCTGGCGGCTCATGCGCCAAAATAAAGAGTTTGCCGTCTTCCAATGGGGGTTCATGCTCTCCGGGTTCGCCATCATGCTCGTACAACCCGTCTATCCCATCTTCATGGTCGATGACCTGGGCATCACCCACATCCAGATGGCCATGGCGATCGCCGCTGCCAAAGGACTCGGCTACGTCGCTTCGTCGCCGCTATGGGCCCGGTCCTTGGATCGCTTCTCCATGCACCGCGTCGCCGGCATGGTCTCCGTCACCTTCGCCCTCTTCCCGCTTCTCATGGTCGTATCCAAATGGGCCCTCATCTGGTTCTACATCGCTTGGTTCATCTACGGCATGGGACAAGGGGGCAGCCACCTCGTCTGGAGCATGTCCGGCCCCCATTTCTCCAAAAATGAAGAAAGCTCCCGCTACACCGGCGTCGGCGTCGTCCTCGCAGGAATGCGCGGCGCTGTCGGTCCGCCCCTCGGAAATTGCCTCCTCGGTGTCTGGGGCGCCCTCTTTACCTTTGCCCTCAGCGGACTCCTTTTGTTTTGGAGCGGCTTCTATCTTTTTAAATCTTCTAAGAAATCCTTGGCGACGAATTGATCTAAGTGTATATAGAGCGTTAAAAGACGATCTATAACTATGATCCGCTCCGGTACGCTGGCTTTTTTATTGTTTGCTTCCTTAACGCCTAGGCTCGTTTTCGCAGAAGACGAACTAAAAGCGGAAGATCCCCCGCGCGAAGAGGTCAGCCTCGTCTTGACGCGCGCAGACAGCGTCCCCCCCGAATCCATCGAAGACTGCACCGACCCCTATTTCGAAGGATATCTCCAAGCTCTCGTCGACATGCACTACTATGAGTACAGCGTCATCGTCCTCGTGAAAGATCGGAAAGTCTGGCTCGCCAACCTCCCGAAAAACCAACTCACCGCAAACAGCATCGTCTCCTTCGTCAAAGACGTCCCCGGCGTAAAAGAAGTTGTGGTCGTAGCGAACATCTCGCACGAAAAAGAAGAGCTGCGCGAAAAATACGTCCGCCGCCCGCAACTCAACGGCATCTGGTTCCCGCAGATGACCGTCCTCTTCCAGCCCCTCATCGCCGACCCGCGCCAAGTCAACTACACCCTCGGCTATCGCGCAGGCGACCACGTCATCGGCGTAAAAACAATCGGCATCGCCCTCGGAGACGACTTCCCCATTTACCGCTGGCTCAACGTCTTCGGCAAAGGCGATCTGCAGCTCGGAATCGAAGCCGGCATCTGGTCCGTATTCAACATCGACCCCAGCCCCAACCCCGACGGCGGAACCGAACTCGTCAACACAGACTTCTACTTCGGCATCCCCCTCACATACGCAATCAACCAGTGGTCTTTCCGCTTCCGCGTCTACCATATCTCCAGCCACCTTGGAGATGAATACATGGTCAACCACCCCGAAGTCAAACGCCTCAACCCCAGTATTGAAGCGACAGACTTTTACACCTCCTATCAGGCAACCGAAGGGATTCGCCTCTACGTCGGCCCAGGCGTCATCTTCCACAGCGATGAATCCTATCCCGAAAAACCGCCTCTCTATATCCAATACGGGACCGAAGCGAGGTTCTGGGGTACCAAGTTCTTGAAACAACGCCTCTTCGGTACCTTCTTCCTCGCCCTGCACATCCGCAACTACCAATGGCTCCACTGGAACTTTGACGGCACCTATCGCCTCGGCTACGAATTCAGCAAGCTCGCAGGCGTCGGAAGAAAACTCCGCATCTACGCCGGCTTCCACCAAGGCTACTCCCTCGAAGGACAATTCCAAAAAGATAGAACCCACTATTGGGAATTCAACTTCTCCTACGGATTCTAGATCATTTTCAAGGTGTTAGTCTTTTAAACACTTCTGTTCATTCTTGAATATTTGTATTGTTTTTCTGTAATTAAGTTGTAATATTAGGTTGTGGGGTGCGTATGAAAGATTTTCAGAATCTGATTCAAGATGAATTAAAAACAATGTACTGCGTTGAAACAGAATTGCAGCATCTAATGCCCGAAATGGTCAAAGGGGCTAGAAATCCAAAACTCAAAGAGCTCTTTGAAAAATTCCAGGGCCAAGTGCCTAAACAAATCGAGAGGCTGCAAGAGATTGGCCATCTCGTCGGCGTCGACTTCGCTGACGCCGAGTGTGAAGCGATGAAAGGGATGGTCAAAGAATGCAAAAAGATCCTCAATCGGAATTATCTCGATCAGGTCCTTGACGCCGCTCTCATCAGCATGCTGCAAAAGATCAAACACTATGAGATTGCCCTCTATGGAGTATTGAAGTCGTTTGCCCGCCATCTGAAAATGAAGGAAATGGAAGCGCTTCTGGGGGAGTCGTCCAAAGAAGAAAAAGAAGCAGATAAGTTGTTGACGGACTTGGCCATGGGCTCGCTTTTCGGCGGCGGGATCAATAGCGAGGCGTGCAAAAGAAGGTCCGCCTGATGTTCAAGTCGCCCCGCCACTTCCGCACATTTTTGACCGTCTTATTTACCTATGCGTTTGATCTCATTGGTTTTTCCATCGTCTTTCCCGTTCTCGCCCCCTTGCTTTTAAACCCAACTCTGCAGTTTTTTTCGGAAGCGAGCGGGGTAGAGGTCCGGACAACTGTCTTAGGATTGCTCTTTTCCGTATTCGGGCTTGCTCAGTTTTTCGGCGCCCCGATCACGGGGGTATTGGCTGATCATTTCGGCCGCTATAAGACCTTTCTCTTGAGCATCGGGCTCAGCGTGATCGGCTATGGCGTCATGGCCGCCAGCATCTATGCTCAGAGCCTCGTTTGGCTCTTTATCGGAAGGATTGTGACCGGTTTTTGCTCCGGCAATTTCGCTCTCGCCCAAGCCGCAACCGCAGATTTGACTGACGCAAAACACCGGAGCAAAGCCTTTGGCATCTTGCTCGGCGTCGGCGGACTCGGTTTTGTAGCCGGCCCATGGTTTGGCGGAAAACTCGCCAATCCCGATTGGCTCTCCGGATCAGGCGCGTTTCTTTTCGCCGCCGTCGTCGCTTTCATCAATTTTCTTGTCGTCCTCTTCTTCTATTCCGAAATCTGGAAGCGGAAATCAGAAGAAGCGACCCTCGCTAAGACATTTAAAGATTTGCATTTCGTCTTCAGACACTCCATTTTGCGCAAAATCCTCACAACCTATCTCTTGTTTTCCCTCGGCTGGTCCTTTTTTCTCATGTTCGCACCGACGTATCTCGTTCAAAAATTCCAGATGGGCCCCGATCTCATCGGCGATATCTATGCCTACATGGCCATCTGGTGGTTTTTTATGTCGATGTTTTTAAACGAAGAGCTGAGAGGGGTCTTCTCACTTCGCCTCCTGATTGCGGCAGGCCTTCTCATCGCAAGCGTTGGGGTGGCCGTCTTTGTGGCTCCTGCAACGCTTTGGCCTTATTGGGTGATCTTACCCGTCGTTATCATCGGCGGAGCTCTTTCCTGGGTGAACCTCAACACCAAGCTCTCGCTCCACACATCGGATGAGATGCAGGGGAGGGCCATGGGCGCAGGCAGCGCCATGTGGTCGGTCGGCCAGACCGTCTCTCCCATCGCCGCAGGAGTGCTCGCCGGCTGGAACCTCTACGCCCCTCTTCTGACAGGAGCGCTAATCATTTTTATTGCCCTGATCTATTATCTTGTAAATTACGGGACGATGCAGAAACCATCGTCATAGACCGGCCCATCTTTGCCAATCGGAAGTTGGTTGTCAAAGAAGCGGCTCAAGACCGAGAGGCCCTGCTTGGCCGTCTGGATGCAGAAAAAGCAGTTGCTCACCCACTCGGAGCCCTGGATCGTTTTCGTTTCGCGGTTTAACTGAAAGCGCGAGCTGACCTTGCGCTTCCAATAGTCCACCTCTCCAAATAGCAAGACCGGATTGGGCGGCGACGAGCCGGTTTTGCGGCGCACTTCTTCCAGCGTGTACTCGAAGTCCATGCCGATCCCTCCCGGCAAAAAGATCGGGAAGTCGAGGTAGAACTCCGCCTGCCTCTCTACCAATCGGTCGAGCCGGTACGTCATCTTCGCATCGATATGGGGATTTTGACGCTGTTCGTTGACCACGCTCTGGTCCTTTTGCCGGAAATCGACCAAGTTGGCGCAAGAGAGGATCCCAAGTTTTTTGGCCACGCGGTTGCCCACCTCCATCGCTCCCGGCCCGCCTCCTGTAAGAAGGGCGAGGGGAGTGTTTTGAGAGAGAAGCGGATGGGCCGCCTCGGAACGGAGCGCAAGGACGCCGGAGAGGAGCTCCGTCAGCTCTTTTTCAAATACCCCTTCTTGCAAATTCGATCCGTAGACGCCGAAAAAGGTCGCCTTTCGAAACGTCTCAATATCGGCAAGAGGAACAAAAAGCCCTGCATCCTTTTCCGGCTTCAATGTATATTGCAAAATCTTGCCCGACACATTGTCAACCCAGTACGTCGGAATGCCGAATTTGGCCAAATCGATGAGCATGGCCCGGTCTTCATGGGAAAAGAAGCCGTCGTAAGAGCGCGACGGGTATTGGAAATAGAGCCTCTTAAGGCAGCGCTGCACCTCGTCGCTCAAAAGCAGTCGCTTGAGCAGGGGAGTGGGAAAGTGGCGGCTCAGCAATATCCCTTGGGAAGTGATGAGCCCCGTTTCGATCGCTTTGAGGAACGGGTAGGCCGGCTGGTGCTCGATATACTTTTCGACGACCAGCGCCTGGCGCGACGGATGGGACAGCCCGGGAAACTCATATTTGAATGGATCGCGCACAATCCAGTCCTTAGCCTGTAAATCCTGCATCTGCGTCCCTTTTACGATAAAGACGGAAGCTAAGTAGTTCGGCGACGGCGCCGTCTCAAAGGCAGTGAAGAGGCTCTTGGGATCTTCCAAGCTGGCTTGCAGCTGGTCGCGGTCAGTGAAAAAGACATATTCGCGGTGCGGCTCCAACGTATAAAATTCGAGAGGGATATCGTCGATCGCCTGCGTGCTCGTCCCATAAAACTCGTAGATATCGCCTGACGCCGATGTGTCGGGCTGGAGGACGGAGGCCGCCATGTGGGTATAGCCCTGCGGAAGAAGCCGGTCCACGACGCGACCATAGACCGTACGGATATGGAGCGGCGCCGTCCGGACGAGCAGCACGTCATTTTCTTTCACGATCCTCGGGGCCCCTTCGACCCAATGGTGGTGCAAGTGCAAAAGACGGCGCAGTTCGGAAAAATTGCGGCTCAGTGCCTTGGCCAAGGTCGGAAGAAACCCGTTAATGGATGGCTCATATTGGATCGCGCCGTTTCGAAGGGCGAGAAAGGCAACCGTGCGCCCTTCAAGTTTTTCAAGGATCAGATCGCCGCTTCCTTCAAAGCCGCCAAGAGATAAAAGAGGCCGCCCCCTCCGGTCCGACCTGCCGAACATCCGCATCAAATAGTCGGGATCGCGCACTCGCCTTCTGTCGTCGGCGGCAAAGAGCTTTCCGATATACGCGCCTGTTTCAAGAAGATCGAGGATCGCAGAGCCGAGATCGCTCATCGCGATCAACTCGACTTTAACGAATGCCCGGTTATGCTTTCTCTCAAATGAATATTCCCTGCCGATCCCGTTGAGCCCGAGCTGCGCCAGCGTGCTCTTCATGTTGAAAAAGACCAGGTGGGGATCGATGGAATAACCGACGAAGGCAGGAGAGATATCGTCGATCTGTACGAGGGCGAGTTTCCGCCTCGCTTCGATCGGGTAGATCTCGGTGATATAGCCGTCCGGCGTGACAAGGTCGTAGTGCTTCGGGGTGAGATAGCTTTCCAAGATCAGTAGCCATTCCCTTTTTCGTAGCGGCCCATCAACTCCGCTTGTGCGAGAATATGCCCTTTCATCGCTTTTTCCACCTCTTTTCTCCCCGCATCTTTCGGAAGGGTCAACATGCAGTCGAGAGCGTAGAGATTGAAAAAGTAGCGGTGCTCGCGATCCGGCGGACACGGCCCCCCGTAGCGATGGGTGCCAAAGGTCGTTTTCCCGTTGATCCCCGGGGGCTCTTGGGCTTCCGGAAAGCTGTGCAAATCAGGGGAGATATTATAGACGACCCAATGGTCCCAATTTCCATCCGGGCGCAAATGGTGCGGCACATCCGGATCGTGCATGAGCAGGACCAGGCTGATGGCATTGCCGGGAACGCCTTCGATCTCAAGAGGCGGGCTCACATTCGCCCCTTCGCAGGTGTAGCGGGACGGGATGATGGCCCCTTGTTTAAAAGCAGGACTTGACAGTTTCATAAATCACCACTCAAGAAAACATCCCGTTTTATCATATTTTTTTTCGTTTGTCTAGAAGCTATAGATTCGGTAAAATCAGATGGTTTATGGGCAGGAATATAGAACCTAGAAGTTTTGGGACGCACGATGGCTCGTTTCACGCCGATGAAGCGACCGCCTGCTCGCTCCTTTTGCTCTACGGACGGATCGATCGGGACAAAATTCGGCGGACCCGCGACCCCGACCTCCTTGCGAAATGCGAATACGTATGCGACGTCGGAGGCATCTACGATCCTGTCCACAAGCGCTTCGACCACCATCAGGCAGACTATCAGGGGCCCATGAGCAGCGCAGGGATGATCCTTTTATATCTGCGCGATCAGGGGACGATCGACCCGGGATTTTACGACCATTTGAATAGAGCGCTCATTCTGGGCGTCGACGCCCATGACAACGGCGTCGCCAGGATGGAGCCCGGCACTTGCTCTTTTTCCCAAGTTGTCTCCAATTTTCTTCCGATCCAGTATGAAGCGAGTGGGGAAGAGATGAGTGCTGCATTTTTTCGAGCGGTGGATTTTATTGTCGGCCATCTCGATAGGCTCCATAAGCGGCACCTCTACGTCAACGACTGCCGCGCTGCCGTCCAAGAGAAAATGAAGGGCGGAGGGTATGCGATGGTCTTCGAAGAGGCGATTCCCTGGATAGAGAATTTTTTTGATTTGGGTGGCGAGGTGCATCCGGCCCAGTTTGTGATCATGCCTGCAGGGCCTCATTGGAAACTGCGGGGAATCCCACCTTCTTTGAGCGAGCGGATGAAAGTGCGCCGCCCCCTTCCCGAAGCGTGGGCCGGCCTCCATGAAGAGGACCTCCAAAAAATTTCCGGGATCGACGGCGCCGTGTTTTGTCATAAGGGACGCTTCATCTCCATCTGGAAGACCAAGGAAGATGCTCTCAAAGCGCTTCATCTTGCCCTGGAAAAATAATTGAGATCGTTCCATAACGGAAGTTATGCGGATTATCAAATGGCTCCTTCTCGTTCCTTCTCTTTTGCTAGCTGATCCTGAAGAAGAGGGGATTCGGCGCGTAAATGCGCATCTTCTTATCGAAGATCCGAAATCGGCTCTTCGTGAGGCAAAAGAACTCTATCGGTCCTACGATGGATCGCGCAGCACCGGCTCCGCGCTCATCGCGGCCTACAGCGCAAACGGAATGGAAGAGTCCGCCCTTGAATTGTTCAATCACTTGAGCCTCAAATATCCCGATTTGATCGAGGATCGCAATGTCCTTGAAGAGCTCGCCTGGGGCGTCTTGGTCCGGGGCCTAGAGTCGACTCAATATGGCATCCGGCTTGCTGCTCTGATCGGTTCCTATCTGACGCGCGATGTCCGGGCGGTAAAGCTCCTTGTCCGGATGATGCGTGACACAAATGCCGTGGTGCGCACTGTGGCAGTGCAGATGGCGGCGACCTATGGGGACGCCGCTCTCAAAGACGAGATCGCCCGTCTGATGGATGAGGAAAAAATTTGGCTGGTCCGCCTCGAAGTGATCCGTGCGGCAGGCCATTTGCGGATGAAGTCTTTGGAGCCGAAGTTCAAGTCGATCCTCTCGTCGGAGAAAAACACGATTGAAGAGAGGCGCGCTGCGATCGAAGCGCTTGTCTTTCTCAACGAAGATATCGGTTTTGAAGAGTGGCGCTCGCTTGCTAAAAGCGACAGGGCGGGCCTCCGCCATTTTGCCTGCATTTTAGCTGCCCATTTAAACCTAAAAGAGGCGAAAGACGAGATCGTCCGCCTATCCGAAGACACCCACCCTGATGTGCGGATTGCAGCGCTCAATGCCCTCGGGCTTTGCTACCTCAAAGATCTCGATCCGGCCCTTGCACTCCAAATAGCTGAGCGGGGAGAAAAAGACAGCCATCCTGCCGTGGCGATTACTTGCGCTTGGTTTTACACATTGATCGACCCGGAAAAGGCGTTTCCCCAATTTGACAGGTGGCTTAAAAGCACTGTTCCCGAAGACCGAAGATTTGCCGCGGCGGCCCTTGCGGCGTCCGGACAGCGTGCAGCTCCGTTCGCTGCGCGCGTTCTCAAGGAAAGCTCCGATCCGTATGTGCGGGCCAATGTGGCGATCGGCCTCATTGGGCAAAGACGCGATGCGGAAAGCTCTTGCGATACGCTCTATCGCTTCTTGAAAGAGGAACGGCGGATGGTCATGCTGGAGAATAAGGCGAACCCGCTTTTTCAGGTTCTCTCGCCGAGTTATGTGCGCCATATCGACCAGATCCCCAACTACCCCGAGGCGATCGATCAGATGACGCGGCTCAACCTCCTCTCTCTTTTAGCTGTCTTGGAAGATCCTCGCGCAGAAGAAGCGATCAAGGGCTTTTTGCAGAGAAAGACCTGGGGGATCACCGGCGCCGCTGCAGCGACGCTTTTGCAAGAGGGCGATGGGTCGACCCTCGATCTTGTCCGCTCGCTCATCGAAGACCCTGATCCCAACGTCCGCTTGCAGGCATGCCTCGTTCTCGCAATGCTGGGGCGTGACGAATCGGTCCTACTCGATTTGCAAAAGAACTATACACTCTCCGATCATGAGCAAAAACTCCATATTCTAGAGGCGCTTGGACGGATTGGAAAAGAAGAGTCGTTTTCCTTCTTTCTAAGCGTTTTACAAGAACCATTCCAGATCCTGCGCGTCGCCGCGGCCTCGGGACTCATCCAAGGATTAAATCGATGAAAAAGAAAATTGCAGACGCGCAGCGCTATTTGCAAGAGCTGGGTGCTGATGGCTGGCTCCTCTATGATTTCCACCGCAATAATGAGCTGGCCCACCTCTTTTTGGAAACCTCTTTGCAAAAGCATGTGACCAGGCGTTTTTTCTACTGGATTCCGGCAAAAGGAGAACCCGTGCGCCTTGTCCATGCGATTGAGTCGGATGTGTTGGATGCATGGCCGGGTGAAAAAAGACGCTTTCTTTCTTGGCAATCGCTGCACGAAGAGCTGCGCAAAATCCTCACGGGGGCGAAACGAATCGCAATGGAGTATTCGCCGGACAATGCGATTCCCTACATCTCCAAGGTCGATGCTGGCACCGTTGATCTGATCCGCTCTTTTGGCATCGAGGTGGTTAGCTCCGGCCCCTTTCTTCTCCGTTTCACCTCGGTATTGACCCCGGAGCAAGGACATAGCCATATCCGCGCCGGAGCGGCGCTGGACCGGGTTGCTCATGAAACATGGGAGTGGATTCGAGAGAGATTGAGAAAAGAAGAGCCGTTTGGCGAATACGAAGTGCAGCAGCAGATGGTGCGCGGATTTGAAAAGCTCGGCCTTGAGACCGACAGCCCTCCAATCGTCGGCGTCAACGCACATGGGGCCGATCCTCACTACGCGCCGAGCAAAGAGCGCTCCTCTCCCATCCGAAAAGGGGATTTCATTCAGATTGATCTTTGGGGAAAAGAAAAAAAGCCAGGCTCTATCTATGCCGATATCGCCCGAGTCGGGGTGGCGGCGTCAAGCGCTACCGCGAAACAAAAAGAGATTTTTTCCGTTGTTCGAAGAGCCCAAAAAGAGGCGATTGCATTGGTGCGCTCTCGCTTTGCAGAGAAAAAAACTCTTCAAGGATGGGAAGTTGACGATGCGGCAAGAAACGTTGTCAAGAAGGCCGGTTTCGGTGAATTCTTTATCCACCGGACAGGCCACAACATCGACGTGAACGTACACGGCAGCGGGACGCATATGGACAATCTCGAGATGCACGATATAAGACCCGTTCTCCCATCGACTTGCTTTTCTATCGAGCCGGGGATCTATCTGCCCGGAGAGCTTGGCGTTCGCCTCGAATCGGATGTGTATGTCCATCCGAATGGCAATGTTGAGATTGTAGGTGGCGAGCAAAATGAGATCGTTTTTTTAGTTTAGGAGTATGACTTGCTTGATTTTATCGCCGGAAACGTAAGTAAAGATCTTTTCTCCCATTAAATTGAAAGGGGGCTTGGTTATGTCCAAAGGGCGATAAGACCCTCGAAGGATATCCTTATTCGCATTTAAATCATCGTCATTTGTAATCAAGCAATACTTAAATTTTTGAAATTGGGGAATGATCGAAAAAATATCTTTATAGGGGAGGTGCTGCAGCACATCTTTGCAGATGAGCAACTCGGCGTGCGGCAGCGGCTCCTCGATTCCATCTGCCTGCAAAAAATGAATGTTAGAAGCCGAAAACTGTTCTGTATTTTTTTTAATAATGGATGTAACGACGTCCACTCCTAAGTAATCGATCCCATTCCAATCGATCAGTCTTGATATCTGCCAATCACCGCAGCCTAAATCGACAACGCTTTGTATCGAATTTGTCTTTAGAAAATCGCGTAAAAATTCGATATATTCTTTTGCTCTTTCAGGAGAAGAGCCGGAGCCGGATGTTCCTTTCATATCGCTTTCACGATCCCATGCAGCGGTGTCATAAATGTGCGTAAATACTTCTTCATTCGATTTTTTAGACCAAATTTGGGGGTTCATTGGCTGTTTCGGGAAAAACGGCAGCCACATGCAGCTAAACGAGCTGTAATTTTTTCCCTTCTTTTCTAGAGATAAGAGAGCTTCCTTGTACTTTTCCTGATTTCCCCCGGGATAGTTTTTGTATAGAGCGCCTCCGGTCTGATCATAAGAGTACAGTTGAATAAAGTTACACTCTGGGCTAAACGCCATTTTCCGCTGGATTCCAATTTTCTGAAGAAGCAGGGAAAGGGCGACGTCGTCGTGTGTTAACTCGAGAAATTCTTGATAGATTTTTTTCAGCCACTCTACTTTTACAAGTACCCCGCCAAATCCCTCGATGACATCGACCGGAGTATCGTAAATTTTCGGATAGGAAAATCGAAAATAGTCAGAGAAGTTAAATCCGGCTAATCTCCAAGCTGATTGCGGATCAAGGATATGGCAGGCAAGAAGATTTTCAACTAGGGCAAGGTTGTATTGAATGTCATCGTCAATGTAAACGATGAGGTCCTCAGGTTCAAGACGCTCTATGGGGCCAAACACTTTTGTACAAGGGCCCAAGTCTTTGCAATCGCGGTTAATGATGACTTTGGGATTCGCTGAATGGACCTCGCCCTGCCATGAAGGGAAACGGTTGTATCTTTTAGGAATATTGAGAAATACCCCGTCGCATAACTGGCCTGTATTTCGTTCGGCAATTTGAATCGCTTGGTCTAGCCGAGGGGGAATCGACGTAAGGCTGACATACAGCTTCATTCCTTGAGATTAGCGCAAAAGAAAATCAGCTGCAACACTTGCAGCTGTGCGGCCTTCTTCTACCTCATACCAAGTCAGCGGCATCAGATGGTGGTTGACCCAGGGCTGGGGGGCATCTTCTCCTTCTTCGCCCAGAGCAAGAGAGTGTAAAGAGGGGTGGTCTTTCACAGCTTCAAAGAGGCTGGCTGCTTTTTGCATGATCGGATCGAGCGGGTGGTGGATGACCAGAACGGGCCTTCCTTGATTCAAAAGACGCTTTGTCGGTGAAGCGGTATCCATTTCCCAATCAACGGAGTTGAGGGTGCCCGAGAGAAAAAATTGTCCGGCTTGGTGGATTGCCGATTGGCCGGGAATGACTACTTTTGAGGAGGTGGAAAAGGTGCGCTCAAGGATGACGGGGGCTTTGCTATCCGGCTGCAACAGGGCGGCGTTGGCGCCGACCGAGCCGCCGAGAGACCAGCCGTAGATGGCAATATTTTCTCTCGGCGTTTCCATTTTTTCTTCGATGAACTGCATCATCGCATCGGCATCGATCGTAAGGTCGCTTGCACGCCGGAGGCTGCCGGTAGAGCTCGCAACAGTGCGATAGTCGAATGCGACAAAGTTACAGGGAGTGGAGCGGGTGGCCGCTTCTTCGAGAAGCCAACGGAATGGCATTTGCGGAGCAGTCACGCAGTTTCCGTTTAGAAGAAGAGCTGTTCTCGTGCCCGGCTTTGCATCTTTATGCAGGAAACAGTAGGCGCTTAAAACGGCCCCGTCCGGCGCTTCGACGCTGACTTTTTCCATCCGGTAGACGGCGTGCAAGGGAGATGCGCTCCAATAGGTTTGCAAATCAGACAGTTGATTTGCAAGGGCAGCCTCGGAAAATACCCAGGCGGCAGGGAGGGTTTGCGCTTTTGCATGGTCTTGAATCGGTGAGAGGATGCCGGATAGGGTCACAAAGTGATTGGCTTCCTTGAGGTGACCATTGAGCTCATTCCATTGGGCAGTAAATGAGGAGGAAATTGCTCCCATCACGCAAACATCCTTTGCTGCAGGGCAGGTACGCCATTATAAAAAAGGTTGATGATTTCCTCTCTCGTGAGAGGGGGGCGGGTAGTGTCATGAAAGGTCATGTAAGTGTCATTCTTATCGAAAAGAAGCTCGCTTAGGCGCACTCCAATCGATTTAGGATAGAGCTTGCCGATAGCTTCCAGATGCGCCGCTTGGGCCGTATCTCTTAATACTTGCAAGATCAAAGCGCTTTGCAGCATGGCCGGGATCGCCTCATTTTCCAAGATCCTAAATCCAACATCGCGGGTTTCATAGCGCAAAGAAGATGTCAGCTCAAGCGCTGCATTCGAGGCGTCGACTTTTTGGATCTCACTCTCGGGGTAGTCTGAATAGAGATGCCTGTTCGCCTTTTCGTGCGTTGCCTTCGCTTGCTTGCTCCAATAGGCAAGACGGGCCACCAGAATATCGAACTCCTCATTGCTATAAGCGGAATTTGGATCGATAGAAAGCTGGGAGCAGACCATGCTGAATTGATCTTGGTCCAGCGCTTTAAATTCTTCCAAGGCCAGCCCAATTTCCTTTTCATCTTGGGCTAGCTTGGCAGCTTTGGCCGATTCCTTTGCAGCCATTCCGGAGCCGATCATTAATAACGGGGTTGCGAGGACCGATCCCATAAGGAGAAGGGGGGTGGCGCCTGTCAAGGTGAGGCCGAGAATAAAAACAGATGTTGTCGCAAGGGCAATCGCCAAGGTGGCCGCAAACGCCACTTTAGCGGCGACATTCATCCAGGTTGCTCGCCTTTCGTGCTGCTGTGCCAAAAGAGCAGGGGATTGTAGTAAATAATTGGTTGATACAGACAAACTCATAAATCCTCGCAGTTTGTGCGGAGATTTTAACAAGAGGTAGCTTTGGCGTCGAGCTGAATTGCTAAAATAGCGTCTTGCTTTATGCGGCGGTGGATATTGGCCAACCCGTTCGAGCGGGAAGGGGAGAGGGAGCCGAGGATGCCGAGCTCTTTGAGAAAGATTGGCGGGGTTTTGAGGATCTCGAGCGGCGCCTCGCCGCTGTAGACGGATATCAGGATCGCCGCCAGCCCTGCCGAGATCAGTGCGTCTGAATGGGCGCGGAAATAAAGGAGTCCATCGGAAAAATCTGATGACAGATAGAGGACGCTCTGGCATCCTGATACCTGCAATTTTGGGGTTTTGAGGTTGTCCGGATACGGACTCAGCGTCCGGCCCAGCTCGATGATGCGCAGGTAGCGCTCCTCGCCGGAGTCGTTGGAAGTAAATACTTTCCTTAGCTCCTCGATCTTGTCCGTTACTGTGCTCATGGCTCTAAATGATACCTCAAAAAGGAATTTGCCGAAAGAGCGCTTGACAATTAACGGGCAAATATAGTTTTATTGTTAGCATTTGCGACCTAATCCCGAACCAAAGACTGAAAGACATGGCAAAAGAAGAAACCATACGTATCGAAGGAAAGGTGGAAGAGCTTCTGCCAAATATGAATTTCAGTGTGGTTTTAGAGAACGGGATGAGGGTGATCGCCCACCTTTGCGGGAAAATGCGGATGAGAAATATCCGGGTTTACGTAGGGGATACGGTCATCGTCGAGATGTCGCCTTATGATTTGACCAAGGCGCGGATCGTTTACCGGCAAAAGTAATCTTGCAGGTATTTGGTCATGCGGCTAAACTTATTGGAATTTAAGTATATTTACATTCTGAAACAGAAAAAACGCCCAGGTAGCTCAGTGGTAGAGCACTTGCATGGTAAGCAAGTGGTCGTAGGTTCAATTCCTATCTTGGGCAAAAGCAGAGCCTAATGGAGGAACTCAGACATGGCCAAAGAAACTTTTCAACGAACCAAACCCCACGTTAACATTGGAACGATTGGTCACGTCGACCACGGTAAAACGACGCTGACAGCAGCTATCACGAAAACTCTCGCTGAAAAGGGGATGGCGAAGTTCCGGGACTATAACTCAATTGACAACTCTCCTGAAGAGAAAGCACGTGGGATTACGATTAACTCTTCCCACGTAGAGTATCAGACGGAAGCTCGTCACTATGCGCACGTCGACTGCCCAGGTCACGCCGACTACGTAAAGAACATGATCACCGGTGCTGCCCAGATGGACGGCGCGATTCTCGTGGTTGCTGCAACCGACGGCCCGATGCCGCAAACAAAAGAGCACATCCTCCTCGCCCGCCAAGTAGGCGTTCCTGCGATCGTCGTCTTTCTCAACAAGATGGACATGATCGGCAAGGGCGACGAAGAGCTCGTCGAGCTGGTCGAAATGGAACTGACCGAGCTTCTCGAAGCGAAAGGCTATAAAGATGTGCCGATCATTCGAGGATCTGCTCTGAAGGCTCTCGAAGGAGATCCTCAGTACGTTCAGTCGATCCTAGACCTCATGAAAGCTGTCGACGAGAAGATCCCGACACCGGCACGTGAAGTGGACAAGCCCTTTCTGATGCCGATTGAGGACGTATTCTCTATCTCCGGCCGCGGTACTGTCGTAACCGGCAGGGTTGAGAGAGGGATTGTAAAGGTTAACGATAAGCTGCAGATCATAGGTCTTCGCGAAACACGCGAGACGGTTGCTACCGGCCTCGAGATGTTCAACAAACTTCTTGACGAAGCAAGAGCAGGGGAAAACGTCGGTGTCCTTCTGCGCGGGATCGATAAGAAAGACGTGGAGCGCGGAATGGTTCTGGCAGCGCCCGGAACTTGCACCCCGCACACCAAGTTCAAAGGGACTGTTTACATCCTGACGAAAGACGAAGGCGGACGCCATAAGCCGTTCTTTACGGGATACCGTCCTCAGTTCTACTTCCGCACAACGGACGTAACCGGAACCTGCACATTGCCGGCCGGAACTGAGATGGTGATGCCTGGAGATAACATCGAACTCGAAGCTGAGCTGATCAGCCCGATTGCGATGGAAGAAGGAATGCGCTTTGCTATCCGCGAAGGCGGCAGAACGATTGGCGCAGGAACTGTGTCCAAAATCGTTAATTAAGGACTATGGCCCGTGTGGATTTCCATTCGGGCTATTTTGTGGGTGTGTAGCTCAGCTGGTAGAGCAGCGATCTCCAAAGTCGCCGGTCGGGGGTTCGAATCCCTCCGCACTCGATTTGCAGAGGGAATATAAAGAGGATGACAACGATTACAACGCAAAGAAAAAAAGTCTCGTACTTTCGCGAAGTTCTCAATGAGCTGAAGAAGGTCACCTGGACCTCTAAAGCGGAATTGATCATGAGCACGAAGGCGGTCATGATCGCGACGTTTCTATTTGGGTTAGCGATCTATGGATGCGATCTCGCTATTCATGGGGTGATTAATGGACTGGGCGCCGTGGCGCGGATGATCTTTGGGTAAGGAGAGAGAAATGCAGCAGCGCTGGTATGTCGTACAGGTAATCTCGAGTCACGAAAAAAAGGTAAAAAAGGCCCTTGAAGATTCTCTTTCAGCGAAGGGGATGGCCGAGTTCATTTCAGAGGTGCTGATCCCTACAGAAAATGTCTCGGAAGTAAAAAGAGGCCAGCAAAAAGTCAGTGAAAAGAGGATGTGGCCGGGCTACCTCCTCGTCAAAATGGAGTTCAACGACGATTCGTGGGCGTATGTCAAAGACACCCCCGGCGTTATCGACTTCCTTGGCGGAGAAAAGCCGGTGCCCCTTTCCGAAAAGGAAGTTTCCGACATTTTGCAAGAGCTGGAAGATAGAAAGAAAGGGATTGTCCAAAAGCACAAGGTGGAAATTGGGGACAAAGTCAAGATCACGGACGGCGTCTTCATCAACTTTATCGGTACGGTGACGGAAGTCAACCACGAGAAAGGCCGCTTGAGCGTTATGGTTTCGATTTTCGGACGCGATACACGCGTCGATGACCTGGAATTTTGGCAGGTCGAACAAGTTTCTGCAGAAAATGCAGGATAAAAAAGTACGGGGAGAGGTTAGACCTCGAAAGGCATTCCTTTGGAATGCGTACCTGTAAAGGAGAATAATGGCAAAGAAAGTTGTTAAAGTTATTAAACTGCAGATCCCTGCAGGCAAGGCTAACCCGGCGCCCCCGATTGGACCCGCGCTTGGTTCGGCCGGTATCAACATCATGGCCTTTTGTAAAGATTTCAACGCCAAGACGCAAGACAAGGCGGGGGATATCCTTCCGGTATTAATTACCGTCTATCAGGATAAGAGCTTTACGTTCATTACAAAACAGCCGCCGGTATCCCGGATGATCTTGAAAGAGCTGGGAATCGAATCAGGTTCCAAAATCCCTAACCGCGACAAAGTCGGCAAGCTGACCAAAGCGCAGGTAGAGAAAATCGCCAAGGCCAAGAAGCAAGATATGCGAATCATCTCTGATGAGGCTGCGATGATGATGGTAATGGGAACTGCACGCTCAATGGGCGTCGACATTGTGATGGAGGCGTAACCATGGCACATAGATCAAAGCGGATGAAAGAAGCAGACAAGAATGTCGATCCGGCGAAGTTCTACAAGGTCGAAGAGGCTGTTTCCATTTTGAAACAATCGCCAACCGTTAAGTTCGACCAAACTGTCGAGATTGCTTTGAAAGTAGGTATTGATCCAAAGAAATCGGACCAGATGGTCCGGGGGACTCTTTCAATGCCTCATGGCACCGGCCAGAAAGTGACTATTGTCGTAATCGCAAAAGGCGACAAAGCGCAAGATGCGCTCAACGCCGGGGCCGACTTTGCAGGCGGAGACGAACTCCTTGACAAGATCAAGGGGGGATGGACCGACTTTACGGCGCTTGTTGCGACACCGGACATGATGAGGGAACTCGGAAAGCTCGGTAAAGTTTTAGGACCTCGCGGATTGATGCCGACGCCTAAAGCCGGGACCGTGACAAACGACGTTGCTAAAGCTGTCAAGGAACTCAAAGCAGGTAAAATCGAATTTAAAGCGGATAAGACCGGCGTAATCAACAGCCGCGTTGGAAAGCTTTCATTCGAGGAAAATGCGCTTGTTGAAAATATTCGGGCTCTTTTGCAAACAATTTCGCGTGCAAAACCATCGAGCTCAAAGGGTGCGTTTCTTCGCTCTCTCTACTTGACCTCAACAATGGGGCCAGGCCTTCGAATTGATTTGCAATCGCTGGCGATTGCTTAACTAGGAGCTAAGAGACCATGAGAGCTGAAAAACAATTGCTACTCGACGAGATTAAAGAGAAAATCGACTCGTCAACAGCACTAATTATTGCTCGCTATGATCGCCTTCCACCCAATCTATCATGGGAATTACGCGATCGGCTAGCAAAGTCCGGAGGGAGTTTTGAAGTCGTGCGCAAGCGCGTCTTTTTAAAGGCCGCCGAAAAAGCCGGCTTCAAGCTGGATGAATCTCTGTTGAAGGGCCATATCGGCATTGTCTTTGTAGAGCAGCCGGATGCGATGCCTTCCGCGAAGATGGTATGTAAATTTTCAGGAGACAACCAGGACATCCTGGAAGTCCTCTGCGGACAGATCGAAGGGAAAATGTACAGCGGCTCGGAAGTAGTCGAACTGGCAAAACTCCCGGGAATGGACGAAATGAGAGCGCAATTCCTCGCACTCCTCGTTTCACCAATGACGCAGACGCTTGCCGTCTTCGAAGCTTTGATAGAACAGAAAAGTCAAGAATCATAATTGTGAGGGTTGTAACGTGAGTACTCAAATTGAAGAACTTGTAGAAAAGCTTAGCCAGCTGTCCATCATGGATATGGCTAAATTAAAAACAGCATTGGAAGATAAATGGGGAGTTAAAGCGGCTGTAGCAGTTGCAGCGGCAGCTACTGCAGGAGAAGCGGCTCCGGCAGCTTCTGAGTCGACTGAATTCATGGTCACTCTGGAAGCTCCAATCCCTGATGATAAGAAGATCGGCGTAATTAAAGCGGTGCGTGAAGTTACCGGCCTTGGCTTGAAAGAAGCGAAAGAGATGGTCGAAGGTGCGCCAAAAGTACTGAAGCCCTCTGCACCAAAAGCTGAAGCGGATGAGATTTCGAAAAAGCTCACTGCTGCAGGCGCGAAGGTAACGCTGAAAGGCCTGTAAGCCCAATCAGCCGCTAGTTGTTGCAGAAACCTCCCTCACGGGTGGTTTCTGCTCTTTTGTTGTTTCCGGCGATATGCCGGTTAGCCTGGGCAGCGCGAGTTGCGGTGGGCATTCATTATCCATTAGCTAGGAGCGAAGCAGCATGCTTAAGAAGCCGCCAAAGAGGGTGAGTTTCCGAGAACGGGAAGAGATCATTGATCTCCCAAATCTGATTGAGATCCAGGTTAAATCGTACAATCTATTCCTTCAGTCCCATCTCCTTCCCCATGAGCGCGAAAACAATGGCCTCCAGGAAGTATTTACCGAGATCTTTCCCATCAAGTCTTACGATGAAAAAACCACTCTTGAGTTTCTCTCTTACAATTTAGGCGTCCCCAAATATTCACCGGAAGAGTGCATTCGACGCGGGATTACCTACAACGTTACCCTCAAAGTTAAATTCCGCCTTACAGACGAGACTGGGATTAAAGAGGAAGAAGTATACATGGGGACCATTCCCGTAATGACCGACAAAGGGACCTTTGTCATCAACGGGGCTGAGCGGGTCATCGTATCCCAGCTGCATCGATCTCCCGGTATTTCCTTCGAACAAGAGCGCCACCCCAAGGGTACAATGATCTATTCGTTTCGGATCATTCCGTACCGCGGGAGCTGGCTGGAAGCTTCATTTGACATCAACGATTTGATCTATATCTATATCGATCGGAAAAAACGCCGAAGAAAAATTCTAGCATCGACCTTTATCCGAACACTTGGCTTTTCAACAGACGCCGATATCATTGAAGAATTTTTTGAGACAGTCAAAGTCAAAATCAAGACTGAAAAGGACTTTGTCCGGCTTGTTGGAAAAATTCTTGCAGAAGATGTCGTCGATGAGCAAACGGGACTCGTTTTTGGAAAAGCAGGCGAAAAGCTGACGACGGCCATGCTTAAGAGGATGCTCGACGAGGGTGTCCAAGCAGTCCGCATTGCAGAAGACGCAGACGAAACGCATCCGGTCATCCGAATGCTAGCAAAAGATACGACCGATTCCTACGAGTCGGCCTTGAAAGACTTCTATAGGAAGATCCGTCCGGGCGAGCCTCCGACACTCTCGAACGCGCGATCTGCTATCATGCGCCTCTTTTTTGATCCGAAGCGCTACAACCTTGGACGCGTCGGACGCTACAAGCTGAACCGCAAGCTCGGATTGCCTACGACCGATGCAGAGCTCAACATGGTCACGATGCGCAAAGAAGATGTGATCGACTCGTTGAAATATTTGATCCGCTTGAAAATGGGCGATGAAAACTCCCATGTCGACGACATCGATCACCTTGGCAACAGACGGGTACGCTCTGTTGGCGAGTTGATCCAAAACCAGTGCCGGATCGGACTTGCGCGCATGGAGAAGATCATCAAAGAAAGGATGAACCTCTTTGATTTCTCCTCCGATACAATGACTCCCGGAAAGATCGTCTCCGCAAAGGGGATGGCAGGTGTGCTTAAGGATTTCTTTGGCAGATCCCAGCTCTCCCAATTCATGGATCAGACAAACCCGATCTCGGAGCTGACGCATAAACGTAGGCTATCATGCCTCGGGCCTGGCGGCTTGAACCGCGAAAGAGCCGGCTTCGAAGTGCGCGACGTGCACCCTTCACACTACGGAAGGATCTGCCCGATTGAGACACCGGAAGGCCCGAACATCGGCTTGATCACCTCACTCTCTACGTTTGCGAAGATCAACGAATTCGGCTTTATCGAGACACCGTATCGCAAAGTGCGCGAAGGCGTTGTGACCGACGAGATCGAGTACATGACTGCGGACCAAGAGAGCGACTGCATTATTGCGCAGGCATCGACTCCGCTCGATGAGCACAACATGTTTACGGAAACTATCTGCTGGGCTCACCACCGCGGGGAGCCGATGGAGATCGAGACCGATAAGGTCACGCATATGGACGTTTCCTCTAAACAGCTCGTTTCGATCGTTGCCGGTCTGATCCCGTTCCTCGAGCACGACGACGCCAACCGGGCACTCATGGGATCGAACATGCAGCGCCAGGCAGTACCGCTTCTTAAGAGCCAGGCCCCCTATGTGGGAACCGGTTTGGAAGGGCGCGCAGCACGCGACTCGGGAGCTGTGATTGTCGCTTTAGAAGACGGCGTTGTCGAATACGTCGACGGCTTCAAGATCGTCATCGCACCCAAAGACAATCCGCTTAACAAGCATGTCTATGAGCTGAAGAAGTTTATGCGCTCTAACAGCGGGACATGCGTTAACCAGACGCCGATTTGCAACGTTGGGGATAAGATCATCGCGGGGGATGTCCTTGCGGACGGTCCTGCGACAGACACCGGTGAAATTGCCCTTGGCAAGAACGTGCTCGTAGCGTTCATGCCCTGGTGCGGCTATAACTACGAAGACGCGATCATCATTTCCGAGAAGCTGATCCGGGAAGACACATACACCTCGATCTATCTCGAGGAGTTTGAACTGACGGCGCGCGATACCAAGCTTGGAAAAGAAGAGATCACCAAGGATATTCCGAATATCTCCGAGGAGATGCTCAAAGACCTTGGCGATGACGGCATAATCCGCATCGGCGCGCATGTAGAGCCGGGATCAATCCTCGTTGGAAAGATCACGCCAAAGTCCGAGACGGAACTGTCGCCTGAAGAGCGACTTCTCCGAGCGATTTTCGGCGAAAAAGCGGCTGACGTCAAAGATGCTTCTCTTACAGCTCCTCCGGGAACCGAGGGAGTCGTCATGGATGTGAAGGTCTTTTCAAGAAGAGACCGCCTCTCCAAGACGGACGACGAGCTCGTGGAAGAAGCGACCCGCATTAAAGATATCCATTCGGACTACAAAACGAAAGAAGCCGAGCTTCTCATGGAGTTCCACGAGAAGTTAGGAGCGCTCCTCTTAAATGAAAAAGCGCCGGGTCCGATCATGCACCGCAAAACAGGCGAAGTACTGATTGAGGAAGGAACTGCGATTACCCAGGAGATGCTCGAGCTGCTCGAAAGCGAGAAAGCGGAAGATCTCATTATGCCTGACAAGGAGATATATGTTGAGCTGAAGCGGATCCTTCGCGAACATGAAATTGCATACCAAACTCTGCAAACCCAGCATAAAACGGAAGTGGAGTTCATGCGCAAAGGGGATATCGACCTGGATCCGGGCGTCATTCGCCAGGTTAAGGTCTATGTTGCGACGAAGCGAAAACTGCAAGTTGGCGATAAGATGGCGGGGCGCCACGGAAACAAGGGCGTCGTTGCAAAACTCGTCCCTGAAGCCGACATGCCTTACATGTCTAACGGACAAACGATCGAGATGGTTCTTAACCCGCTCGGCGTACCGTCCCGAATGAACATGGGCCAGCTCTTAGAGACCCACCTTGGCTATGCTGCAAAAGCAGCGGGCATCTATGTAAAGAGTCCTGTCTTTGAAGGATTCCCCGAAGCAAAAATCTGGGAGATGATGAAAGACCAACTGATCTTCAAGGATGGCAAGACATATCTCTTCGATGGACGCAGCGGAGAGAGGTTTGACAATCCGAGCGTGGTTGGCTGCATCTACATGCTGAAGCTAAGCCACCTGGTCGCAGACAAGATCCACGCCCGTTCGATCGGACCTTACTCGCTTGTCACTCAGCAGCCGCTGGGAGGAAAGGCGCAAATGGGAGGTCAGAGGTTCGGGGAGATGGAGGTTTGGGCTCTTGAAGCTTATGGCGCTGCCCACCTTCTCCAAGAGATGCTGACTGTGAAGTCGGACGATGTGTCGGGACGCACGCGCATCTATGAGTCGATTGTCAAAGGCGAAAATACGCTTGTTGCAGGTACGCCAGAGTCGTTTAACGTGCTTGTCAAAGAAATGCAGGGGCTTTGCCTCGATATCCGTACGGAGTTCGTCGAAGCGTAAAGCTGAGGCGGTAGGTAAAATTTTTCTCTCTTTAGGAGATGTTGAGGTTTTT
>JAKBAE010000012.1 GCA_021809325.1 bacterium | reverse complement strand
TCTTTTTGTTCTTCCAAATGACATTATAGAGCAAGGCGTGTCTTTTCTAAATTTTTTTGTGCTTTCCTTAAAACCCCACTTCGTCAGAGTTTTGCAACTGCCTCAATGGTATTACCTATGCAAACTTGCAAGACTCAAAAAAATTACAAGAGTTTTGTTTAAAGATCTTGCAAGAAAAGAGCAAGAAATCAACACTTTAGGTGGGCCTTGTTGAAAAAATCCGCTCGATACCGTGCTCGGTATCGAGCGGATTTTTTCAACAAGGCCCGTTTGGACAAAAATGAATTAAATCAATGAGGAGTTTTTATGTTTATTTTAAATAACCCTGATCCATCTAAATTAACGTACACATCGCCTGAATTTAAACACAATAAAACACCTACTCTACCTAATTTAGCCCTAAGCGCCCTGGCTGAAAATTCTCCATTTTCTTTACCACCCCCTGCTCAAATTACTATCAGCCAATCTGTAGAAGATCAACTTCGCTTTACAGAAATGTTTATCGCTCAGATGAAACAAAAAAAGAATCCGATCATTGAAGATGTAGCAGATAAAAACAGCTACTCTTGTCTAAATTGCATCATTTGCTAGAAATCTTCTTGTAATACCATTTATGAGAAATAATTTTGAAGGAAAGATGGAGCTCTTCGCTGGATTGGAGAGGATGGTGAAAGAAAAGCGATCGCTTAGGCCCAGATGGGGCGCTTTGAGGAAGCAAAAGAGCTTTCGGAAGATTTTATGCCAGAGGCAATCATTTTGATTTCCTTGATGCAAGGAGATCTGGAAGCAGCTCAAGATGATGCGGAAGATGTAGACAACTACCCACTTCTTTCGATGATCGCCTATCTTCAAAGGGTGTAAAAATCATTGACCCTTTTGATTTAGAAAAAGAAACCAAGCGTTCCTCGGAAACTGTTTGTCAAGTATCCGCTTCCCATCTCTCCTTCATATTGAATGGATCCATAGGCATTGGCCGGTTTATACTTGTAAAAGAGCTCGGCCTTGCACATACCAAGATTGAGAACTTTATTGTAGGTTAGCAAAGTTACCGAAGAGAGTCCATTTGAAGGTGGTGGAGTTGCGATAACGAGGGCATTTGTTGTATTCGTGTTGAAAGCAGTTCGATTTACATAACCCCCTGACAACTCACAAATAAAGAGATTGTCGATTGTTTCCTTAACTTTATAAAAGTTAAGACCCACTTCGCTTCTAAGCACTGCAGATGATTTAGAATCTGTCATCATGTTCAACACGGATGAGCCCGTTTCCTGGATTTTTCCTTGAGCAACATAGGCGCAATCAATATTCGCATAAGGCTCTAAAACAATTTGACCTCTATAAAGATTAAAATCATATCCCCCACCTAAATGAGGAATGATTTCCCAAATATTAAACTTGCTTTTTGTTTTCGTATTCAGAGGAGCTGCGCCTCCATAGGAAACGTTCCTATGCATGGCAAAATGGCCGCCCGCAAATAAAACTCCAGCTTCGATATAGAAATTCTCACTCACATATCCCGTTCCATATACATTCAACGTACCTCCATTCGATTGGCCGCCTCCTGAATGAGAACCTTCTTGAATCCGATTTGCAAGATAAGAACCTGAAAGCGTTACAATACCGCCCGAACCGTAATAATCGTATCCAACAATGGCTCCGTAAGCGTTATCTTTGATCTTTGGATTTTGATTTTGAGCACATTGAGAAAGATATATCCCAAAACCGCTGGCCCATAAATCGCTCTGATTCGGTTTAGCGGATATTGCTTTCGGGCTAACGGCCGGAGTCCTGATGGAAGTTCCGTCAGATTTGCTGACAACCGGATTCACCAGGTTTTCTTGCTGCATGTTCATAGCAACCAGGGTTTGATCTTTTGACAAGAATCCTTTTGCTATAAGAGGTTGCTGCCCTACTCTTCTTGATATTCTCCTTAATTCCAGATGATTTACTACAAATTCTCGAACTCCTAAAATAGATTGAGTCCACAATTCGAACGCGGCTGCATTTCTAGCCGGAGAAATGCTATCTAAGGCAGCTGCCAATTCAGCCTCACCCAACAATCCGAGATCAAGTAAAGTAGGAACTAACGCTGGAAGATTGTAAAGTGACCTCAAATAAACAAGTAAAGCTTGTTCATTTCCGGTAAAATGAAATCCGGTCCCTATCTTGCTTGTAAAAATTAGCCTTACTAGCTGATTGTAATATTGAACAATTGGAACAACTCCTGCAGAAAAACTTCCTTGGACGTTTATTGTAGGATTAAATGTTCCTGTAATCGCTCCCGATGCTGTGATAAAATCATATGAATAGGTACTTGCATAGGAACCGGGATCTACGAGCACCGTAAGATTTGCTCCGCCTAAGCTAGCGTTAGTAACTAGATATTTAGACGAATTGTTATCTCCAGGAGCTATTTCAAGGACTAAATTCGCGCCGGGTAGAAGATCTAGAGCACTCATCGTGAACGTCCCAATTGAATTTCCTGCTTGAATCGTTCCTCCGGAGTACACAGTTACAGTAGAATTGATCGTTCCGGCTCCCTTTAAAGTACCTCCGGCATTCACTGTTACCGTATCATTATTCACTCCATTGATGATCAGTGTTCCTGCATTCACTATTGACGAGTTTGCGTTAGTTCCCAAAAGAGTTAAAATCCCACTTCCCGTCTTTATTAAAGACCCTATGCCAATGTCTCCGCTGACCAGCATATCCGTACTCGACGTTCCACGAGGGATGGAGAAATTCGTGTCATTGCCGCTCAAATTCAAATTTCCGCTGATCGTTGCAGTGCCATTGTTCGTTTCATCAAAGACGATTTCTTGGCTAGATCCTCCTGTAAGAGCGATGTCTCCTGCGATTGTAGTATCGCGCATCGTGAGAGCTATTCCATCGTTATTCAACGTGAGGATCGCTCCTCCTTGCGTAAATGTTCCGGCCTGATAGGTAAAACTTTTTATTTCTTGTGCATGGCCGTTCATCAAAAATGAGCCGCTGCTGAGAGTCATTGCCGACCCGGTGGTAATTTGCGAAGCAGCTAGTGTAGAAAGAGTGCCTCCATCAATTAAAACATCGGCAGGGATAGCAACTCCTGCTGAATTATTTAAATCAAGTTCACCGGCTGAAATGGTTGTCATCCCGTCGTATGTATTCGAGCTGGACCCATTGAGAGCAAGAATTCCCGGCCCTGTTTTTGAAAGGGCTCCTCCGGTTCCGGTAATATTACCCTGAATTGTGCAAGTATAACCGGAGTCAATTGAAAATTGCGCTGTTCCAACCAATGTCGTCGTACGGTTTGCATCTAAGGTAAAAGTAGCTCCCGCTTCAAAAGTGCTATTGTCTACGGTAATCCCGCCTGTGTTTGTTCCTAAGTTGGCGTCACTGCTGACCTGAAGGGTAGATCCGTTCTTGACAAAAGTCCCCCCGCGATAGCTATTGGTCTGGGTAATCGCAACTGTTCCCGAGTTTATTGTCACGCCTGCATCATTGCTCAAAGAGGAAGTCGAATCGATTGGAAATCCAGCGGTCATGGATCCATTTAAGATCAAACTAGCATTTGCATAGAGAAAAACTCCGTTGGCAAATCCCGTTCCATTTACACCGCCCGGCGTTCCGGTACCGGCAGTTCCCCCCGTAGCAGCCCCCCCCGAAGACGTTACTCTCGTCAACGAAAGGCTACCGCCATCATAGACAAAAAATAAGCCGCCGACTCCTCCGCCTCCCCCGCCGCCAGCTCCGCCGTTAGTAGAAGGGGATGTAGTAGTTCCCCCATTTCCTCCAAAAATTCCGCCGTAACCTCCGGCCTTCGTCGATCCTGAACCCCATTCACCCGCTCCTCCCCCTCCTCCGCCAAATCCGGCAGGCGGGGTGGGGGTAGATGTAGGGCCTCCAACACCGCCAGGATCTGCACCGGTGCCATCTCCTCCTCCGCCTCCGCCCCCGCCAAAGCCTCCCGCTCCCCCATTGACACCTGCAGCAGGGAAGGTGGCTCCGGCTCCTCCGCCGCCGCCGCTCCAGCCTCCGTTTCCTCCATCCATGAGAGGGGATCCGGTGCCCCCGGGGCCGGGATTATCTCCGCCGCCCGATCCTCCTGTTGCAGGATAGATTGTAGCGCCGACACTCCCATTTCGAGAACTTGTAGAACTTATGCTCGACCCCCCTCCTCCCCCAGCAGCTCCTGTAGTAGTAGCCCCTGAATTTCCGGCACCCCCATTTCCTCCGACCGCGGAGCAATTAGATACTGCTGAATCGGATAATGCCAAAGAGCCATTCACAAAGTAAGCGCCGCCAAATCCTCCGCCTCCCCCACCGCCGCCTCCAAAGCGGGAAAGCCCTCCGGTACCTCCTAAAGCTTTACCATTTGAGATCGATAAAGCGCTGATCGAGACATCTGTAATCGCTACTCCTAAAGTAGAGCCGATTACATAAGCGCGGTGGTTGTTCGCATCGATAGAATTTGTATTTCCATCAATAACAATTGAGGTGAGGGCGGTATTCCCAATTGTTGGAAGATCGCTTGCTAAAGTAATGGTTTGCGAAGAAATGGTAAAAGAGATCGTTGCACTTGGGCCTGGATCGCTAGCTAAATCCAGCAGCGCTTGCCGAAAGCTTCCCGCCCCACTATCGTTGTTATTGCTCACGGTATACGAAGCAGAGAAAACAGGTAGAGATTTGAAAACGAAAACTGCTAAAAGCACTCCTTTAGATCGCAATTGACAAACCGCCTGCTGAGTGAAGGTAGAGGCAATTGCCTCGGTATCCCATCTTCCTTGTAATCTGAAGACTGATTTTCTTCAATCGCACTATACACTAAAAAATTTATTTGCAGAAATGAGGCGGGTGATGTAAAAGTCTTTCGGATAAAAGGAACCGCGAGAGGAAATGCACCTTCAACGCTCCATTTATCCAATCAACCGAAAGATCCCGTTGGAGCTTGCTCCAACGGGATCTTCTGCTTTTAAGGGGTCTAAGTGATGGACATCGACCGTTTTTTTGAAAAATTCATGGGAGAGAGCCTAACCTACGATGACCTAATTTTATTGCCCGGCTACGTCGATTTTCCTTTGGAGTCGATCGATCTCTCCACAAAACTTACACGCACCATCCGGCTTTCCATCCCCCTGGTCAGCTCTCCGATGGATACCGTCACGGAAGCCGATCTCGCGATCGCCCTCGCCGAGCAAGGAGGGATCGGGATGGTCCACTACAACATGAGTCCAGAGAGACAGCTCGCAGAGCTGCAGGCCGTCAAGCAAAACGGGCTTCTTGCAGGGGCGGCTGTAGAAACTTGGAAGAGAAAAGCTGAAGAGCGCCTCGAGACAATCCACGAGTGGGCCGATGTCATCGTCTTCGACACCTCGCAAGGCAATACGTCTTATGAGATCGAGTTGATCCAATGGGCAAAACAACAATTTCCCCATCTGCAAATTATTGGTGGAAACGTTGTGACGCAAGAGGGGTGCAAAGCACTGATCGATGCGGGAGCCGATGCGATCCGCGTCGGAATGGGCAGCGGCTCGATTTGTACAACCCAAGAAGTCGGCGGCATCGGACGCGGCCAGGCAACGGCCGTTTATGAATGCGCCAAAGTCTGTAAAAGCGCCGACATCCCCTTAATTGCCGACGGAGGGATTGCCAAAACCGCCGACCTCGTCAAAGCCCTTTGCCTTGGCGCCGACTCCGTCATGCTCGGCTCTCTTTTTGCCTGCACGACGGAAGCTCCCGGCAAAACCAGAGCTTTAGAGAGCGGAGTGAGGCTCAAAGAATACCGGGGCATGGGATCTTTGCCGTCGATGGAAAAAGGGAGCTCGCACCGTTACGGAATGGGATCGAGCCGTCTTCGCATTCCCGAAGGCGTTTCGGGGTATCTACCCTCGCGCGGATCGATGACCGAATGGGTTCCTCAGTTGGTCCAAGGGATCAAGCAGGGGCTGCATAAGCTCGGACGCCCCTCGCTTGGTGCCAAAGGGGCAGTTTTTCTGGAGAGAAGATCGGAAGCGGCCAAACGAGAAGGAGGCGTACATCACCTCTACGAACAGCAAAAGGAGTCCCATGTTGCAAGCCACCTATAAACAATCCGGCGTCGATCTCGATGCCGGAGCAGAGCTCATCCGCCGGCTCAAGCGGCTTTGCCCCTCCATCGGAGGATTTGGCGGTCTCTATCCACTTGGTAACGACTATCTCGTCGCAGGAGCGGATGGGGTCGGAACCAAGCTCAAACTCGCCTTTTCTCTCAATCTGCACCGCACAGTGGGCATCGATCTTGTGGCCATGAACGTCAACGACATCCTCGCATCCGGGGCAAAACCGCTCTTCTTTCTCGATTACTACGCGACATCCAAACTCGATGTCGATGTGGCAGAAGAGGTGCTCAAAGGGATTTTGCAAGGCTGCGAAGAAGCAGGCTGCATCCTTCTCGGAGGAGAAACGGCAGAGATGCCCGGCTTTTATAAAGAAGATGAATACGACCTTGCCGGATTTGCCGTTGGCCTCGTTTCAAAAGAAGATCTGATCGATGGAAGCGCCATTGAAACCGGCGACCGGTTGGTCGGCATCGCGTCTAGCGGCCTCCACTCCAACGGCTTTTCCCTCGTCCGCCATCTGCTGCAAGAAAAAGGGCACTCTCTCTTTGAGTCCTTCGGCTCTTCTACTTTAGGCGAATCGCTGCTCACCCCAACGCGCATCTACTGCAAAAAGGTGCAGAAGATTCAAAGAGAAATGCCCATCCGCGGAATTGCCCACATCACGGGAGGCGGCTTTTATGAAAACATCCCGAGGATGTTCCCGAAAGGAAAAGGTGCTCTTCTAACTCCCCATAGCTGGCCAATCTTGCCAATTTTTCCCTGGCTGCAAGAGCTGGGAAAAATCGATGAAAAAGAGATGTATAGCACCTTCAATATGGGCCTCGGACTTGTCCTGGCTTTGAGCGAGTCCGATGCAGTGCGGCTTTGCAGAGAAGAAAAAGAGTGCTATTTGATCGGCGAGGTCATCGAACAAGAGGGCATTACATGGAAATAGGGGTGTGCCTCAAAGATGATCTGTCCGATCCGCGCTCTAAAGAGCTTTTGCATGCGATGCGCTCTTGGTTTTCAGCTCCCATCGATCGCCTCACGGTCATCCGCGTCTATTCAATCCCAAAACTTCTTTCCAAAGAGCACATAGAGAGGCTCCACTCGGTCTTTGCGGACCCCATCAGCGAGTCGGGATTTTTGATCCAAGACCTCCCTTTTTCTTACGATTGGGCTGTCGAGATCAAGCTCAAAGAGGGGCTGACCGACAATGCAGGGGCCACAGCCAAAACAGTCATCGAAGAGTCTTTAGGACTTCTTTTCTCAAAACACGAACAGGTCTGCTCTTCCACCCTCTATCTCTTCAAAGGCGCCATGAGAGAAGAAGAGCTTCGCCGCATCGCAAGCGAGCTCCTCGCAAATGAGCTGATTGAAGAGATTCGAATTAAAAAAGCTAACATCGACGTGGTCGAGATCGATTTGCCCGACCAAGAACTTCTCGCCTTAAGCAAAAAAAGGCATCTCGCCTTGAACCTCGAAGAGATGAGGGCCATCAAAGCCTATTTTGCAAGCGAAGAGGCGAAAGCGCTTCGGAGCGCCTACGAATTGCCGCACTGCCCGACCGACGTCGAGCTGGAGGCGATCGCCCAGACCTGGAGCGAACACTGCAAACACAAGATCTTCAACGCTAAAATTGATTACGAAGGAAAAACGATCGATTCGCTCTATAAGAGCTACGTAAAAAAAGCCACAGACCCATCTCTCGATTGGCTCATTTCGGTCTTTACGGACAATGCCGGCATCATCGCCTTGAATGACGACTGGCATCTGGCCGTCAAGGTCGAAACGCACAACAGCCCGTCGGCGATCGACCCCTATGGCGGGGCGCTGACGGGCATCCTTGGCGTCAACCGCGATATCCTCGGAGCCGGAAAAGGGGCTAAGCTGATTGCGAACATGGATGTATTTTGCTTTGCCCCTCCAAACTATGCAGAGCCGCTTCCGCCGAGGCTCCTCCACCCGAAGCGGATCTTCGAAGGGGTGCGGCGCGGAGTCGAGCATGGCGGCAACAAAAGCGGCGTGCCGACAGTCAACGGCGCGATCGTGTTCGATGAGCGCTATCTCGGAAAACCTCTCGTCTACTGCGGCAGTATCGGGCTGATGAGCGCCTCCGATGCCGACGACCCAAAACGAATTGAGCCGAACGATCTCATTGTCATCGCCGGCGGGCGGACCGGAAAAGACGGCATCCACGGCGCTACCTTTTCCTCCGAAGAGCTCCATGAAAAAAGCCCCACCGGCGCCGTGCAGCTCGGCGATCCGTACACCCAAAAAAAACTCCACGACTTCCTCCTCGACGCGAAAAAGGAAAACCTATTCCGCTCCATCACCGATAACGGCGCCGGAGGCTTTTCCTCGTCAATCGGAGAGATGGCCCAGCTATCGAATGGCTGCGAGATCCATTTGGAAAAAGCGCCTCTGAAATATCCGGGCCTCCTCCCATGGGAAATCTTGCTGAGCGAATCGCAAGAGAGAATGACGCTCGCCGTCGATCCGAAACATTTCGAGCGTCTCTTTGAGATTGCCCGCCTCCACGAAGTGGAAATTTGTTCCATCGGGACCTTTACGGCGACAGGGCTCTTTCATGTCCTCTATGAAAAGAAAACCGCGGCCCTTTTGCCCCTCATCTTTTTACACGATGGCGTGCCCCAGATGCATTTGGAAGCAAAATGGATTCCTCCAAAAGAGATCCCTTGCTCTTTGCCCCATTCCAACCTCGGAACCGATTTGCATCAGCTCCTCTCTCGCTACAATATCTGCAGCAAAGAGAGCGTCATCCGCCAATACGACCACGAAGTGCAAGGGGCAAGCGCTTTAAAGCCGCTCGTAGGCCCCCTCCATGATGGGCCGGGCGATGCGGCGATTTTGAGGCCGCTTGAGATCGTCGATACACAAGAGGGCATTGTCATCTCAAACGGCCTCTGTCCCCGCTATAGCGATATCGACGCCTACTGGATGAGCGCCTGCGCCATCGACGAAGCGATCCGCAATCAAATCTGCGTCGGCGCCGATCCGAAGCGCATTGCGATCCTCGACAATTTTTGCTGGCCGGACCCTCTTGCAGATCCCCATTTGCTCGCGCAGCTCGTCCGCTCCTCTGAAGCGCTGTATCGATTCGCCACTGCCTTTAAAGTACCCATCATCTCAGGCAAAGACAGCATGAAAAACGACTACCGGATCGGCGGAAAAAAGATCTCGATCCCCCCGACGCTTCTCATCACTGCCGTCGGAAAGATCCAAAATGTGCTGCAAGCAATCTCCATGGACGTTAAGCACCCCGATGATCTCATCTATCTCGTAGGCCAAACAAAAAATGAGCTCGGCGCCTCCGAGTGGGCCGCGATGAAAGGGATCTCGGGCGGCATCGTCCCGAAAGTCGATGCTGCTTCAGCTCTTTCATCCTTTTTGGCCATCCACCGGGCCATCGAAAAGGAGCTGATCGCCTCTTGCCACGACTGTTCTGACGGCGGGCTGGCCGTCGCTTTAGCCGAGTCAGCCTTTGCCGGAGGCCTCGGCATGAACATCGACCTTCCTCTTGAGGGTCTTGCCCTAGAAGAGATGCTCTTTTCCGAATCGCCGAGCCGCTTTGTCATCACGATTGCTCCTGAAAACCGAAAGGCGTTTGAAGAGACGCTCCAAGGCTGCCATCTCACCTACCTTGGGACTGTGACCCAAGATCCTGTTTTGCAGATTAAAGACCATCTCAAAGAAGACATCTTCGCCCTCAAAGCCTCCTGGCAAAGGACTCTTCCATGATCAAAGCGATCGTATTCAGCGGCTATGGGATCAACTGCGAGCGGGAGATGGCGTTTGCCGTCGAAAGAGCGGGAGGATCCGCAGAGATCGTCCATCTCGGCACACTTCTCGAAGGGGGAAAAGTTCAGTTTGGGGAAGCTAAGTTCCTCCTATTTCCCGGAGGGTTTTCCTTTGGAGATGAGCTTGGCGCTGCAAAGGCGCTTGCAAACCGTCTGGAGCGGCTCAAAGAATCGCTTTGGGAGTTTGCTGAAAAAGGGGGGCTGATCCTCGGTGTATGCAACGGGTTTCAGCTCCTCGTCAAGCTCGGCCTTCTGCCGGCCCTCTACAGTTCGACCCGGCAAAGCGCCTCTCTCATCAGCAACGATTCTGGAAAATTCATCGCCAGATGGGTCTTGCATCGAGCTCTCCCCTCTACCTCGGTCTTTACAAGAGGCATCTCTGAGCTTCTCCTCCCGATCCGCCACGGAGAGGGAAAGCTCATTGTGCAAAACCCGGAAGATCTCCCCCTACTCTTCGAGACGGGTCAAGTCCCTCTGCAATATGCAGACAATCTCAACGGCTCGATGCAATCCATCGCCGCCCTCGCCGACCCAAGCGGCCGGATCCTCGGCATGATGGCCCATCCTGAAGCCGCGACTCTCTCTACTCACCACCCCGAGTGGACCCGCCAAAAAGAATTGGCGAAAAGAAACCGGCAGCCCTTTCCTACTTTTGGCGATGGCCTGCAAATCTTTAGTAATGCAATCCGCACCTTGGAGGGACAATGATTCAGAGCGCACTCTTCAGCGTTACCGATAAAACCAATCTCTCATCCTTTGCTAAAGGACTGTTAGAGATTTTTCCCGAGATCCGTTTTCTCGCCTCCGGCAATACTGCCAAAGAGCTGAAGGAAGCGTCTCTTCCCGTGACCCCGATAGAAGTTGCGACCGGATTTCCGGAGTGCTTTGGCGGGCGCGTCAAGACGCTTCATCCCCGCATCGCAGGAGGGATCTTGCAGCGCCGCGGGCAAGATGATAGGGAGGCCAAGCAGCTCGGCATTGAGCCGATCAATCTCGTCGTTTGCAATCTCTATGCCTTTGAAAAAGCCGCCGCCAACCCCTCGCTCTCAATTGACGAGCTCTTCGAGCAGATGGATATCGGCGGATCGACCCTCATCCGGAGCGCCTGCAAAAACCTCCCGCACACCGTTGTCGTCACCGACCCCAAAGATTACTCAACCCTCCTTGAAGAGCTGAGGAAGACAAAAGAGATCTCCTTGCAAACCAAAAAGCAACTCGCCTTGAAGGCGCTTCGCTTAAGCGCGTCTTATGAAGAGGCGCTGCTCCGCGTCTTTTCAGACAGGCTCCTTGGAGAAGAAATTCGGACGCTTCCCCTCACGCACGGACGAAAGTTGCGCTATGGAGAAAATCCCGACCAAGAAGGCTGGGTCTATTCGACGGGTGAGAGCTCCGGCGTTGCCGGCGCCGAAGTGCTTGGGGGAAAAGAGCTCTCCTACAACAACTACGAAGACGCCTCGAATGCGTATTTAGCTGCAAAAGGGCTTCTCGATCTGGGTGCGAAGGAGGGCGCCGTTGTGATCAAGCACGGCGGGATTTGCGGCTATGCAATGGGGCCGAATGCATTTCGCCACGCATGGAATGGAGATCCCAAGTCTGCCTACGGCAGCGTCATCGCCCTGGCTTCCGCTGCAACAGATGCCCTCATTGAAGAGCTGCGGGGAAAATTCATTGAAGTACTCATCGCCCCGGATTTTAGCGATAGCTTTGTCGCCTGGGCAAAAAAGGCTAAGCCAAACTTGCGCCTCTTAAAAGTATCCTATGTATCTCAAGACCGCTTTCGCTTGCGCGGCATCGCAGGGGGTCTTTTAATCCAAAGCGCAAAACCACGCCTTTTGGAGAAGGACAGGCGCGTGCCTACGCAAAAGCAGGTCGATGCGCACCAAGAGCCCCTTTTGGCTTTTACCTGGGCCGCCGCGGCGTTTTCGAAGTCGAATGCGATCGCCATCGCACACGAAGTAGAAAAAGGATCCTACCAGCTTCTCGGCGTCGGGGCCGGACAGCCCAACCGGATCGATTCGATGGAAAAACTTGCGATCCCCCGCGCACTGGAGACACTGTCAAGGCAAGGGCAAAATCCGTCTCTTTCCCATTCTGTTTTGGCAAGCGACGGCTTCTTTCCCTTTGCCGACAGCATCCATATCGCAGGGAAGGCCGGGATCGGCACATGCATCCAGCCGGGCGGATCGATCCACGACGACGAGGTCATCGCCGCTGCAAACGAATATGGCATGTGCATGATCTTTACAAATGAAAGAACATTTAATCATTGAGGAAAAAATGCGCCAAGGCAAAGTCCGCGATATCTATGAAGACGCAGCGACGCTGACGCTCATTGCGAGCGATCGCATTTCGATCTTCGATCGCATCCTCAATGAGAGGATTTTAGGAAAAGGGGCCCTGCTGACGCAGCTCTCTCTTTTTTGGTTTGAAAAGACTAAAGACATCTTGCCAAACCATTTGATCAGCCACCCTACCCCAAACGCCATGGTCGTCAAAAAGTGCAAGCCGTTTGCCATTGAGGTCATCGTCCGGGGTTATCTCGCAGGCTCGCTCTGGCGCGATTACCAAAGGGGCAAGCGGGTCAAGTGCGGGATTTGCCTGCCGGAAAATCTTGTGCAAAACGGCCCCCTTCCTTTTCCCATTGTCACCCCGACGACAAAGAGCGAGCTCCACGATGAAGACATCACCGAAGAACAGATTGTAGAGAGAAAGCTCGCTACAGCCGAAGAGTGGCGGCAAATCGAGGAAGCAGCTCTCAAGCTCTTTAAACGGGGAAGCTCTCTTCTCAAAGAAAAGGGGATCATCCTCGTCGACACCAAATACGAGTTTGGCCTCGACGATGAGGGAAGGCTCACACTGATCGACGAGATCCACACGCCCGATTCATCCCGTTTTTGGTTTGAAAAAGAGTATGAGAAAAAAGAGGTGCGCTTTCCCGATAAAGAATATTTGCGCGAATGGGCCAGAAGCATCGGGTTTAGCGGCGATGGCCCCTTGCCCACCCTGCCGCCCGATGTTTGCGAAAAGGTCTGGCGAGGCTACTCTGAAATCTTTCAAGCGATTACCGGAAAAACTGTGGAGGCAGGACGATGAATATCTTGATTTTAGGCTCCGGCGGAAGAGAGCACGCGCTCGCGGAGACTTTTTTGCGCTTCGGCCATAGTGTCTTCTGCCATCCGGGCAATCCCGGGATGCTCGATTGCGGCTCCCCTCTTACAGATAAGCAGATTCCGCTAGACGACTTTGAGGCGCTTGCCACGGAGGCAAAAAAAAAGCGGATCGATCTTACTGTCGTAGGACCGGAGCTGCCTTTATCTCTTGGTATCGCCGATTTCTTCCAGAAAAAGGGGCTGGCCCTATTTGGCCCGACAAAAAATGCAGCCAGACTTGAGAGCAGCAAAGCGTGGGCCAAAGAGTTCATGCTGAGGCATCGTATCCCTACCGCACGATTTGCGATCTGCTCCGGCGCATCTATGGCCTACAAAGCAGCCCAAGATTTGTTTTGCCAAGGCAAACAAGCAGTGGTCAAACCAAGCGGGCTTACAGGGGGAAAAGGGGTTGTTTGCTGCGATTCGATGGAAGAGGCGGAAGATGCGATTGCAGCTGCTTCCGGTTACGGCGAAGAGATAGTCATTGAAGAGCTTTTAAGAGGGCCCGAGCTCTCTCTCCTTGCGCTCTCTGATGGGACTAAGGCCATCCCTCTTTTACCGGCGCAAGACCATAAGCGGCTCTACGATGGAGGCCTTGGCCCGAATACCGGGGGCATCGGGGCCGTAGCCCCAGTTTCTTTTGTAAATGCCGCGATGATGGAGAGGATCGAAAAAGAGATCTTGCAGCCCACCTTGGCCGGCCTAATCGAAGAGGGTATCGATTATCGCGGCGTCCTCTATTTCGGGCTGATGCTTACCGAAGAGGGTCCGAAAGTGCTCGAGTACAACTGCCGTTTCGGCGACCCTGAAACGCAGGCTGTAATGCCTCTTCTCGACGCAGATCCTGCCGAACTGATGCTCGATTGTTTGCGCGGCCATTTGGAGCCTGAAAAGATCCGGTTTCTTCCCCTTTGCGCCTGCTGCGTCGTCCTCGCCTCAAGCGGCTATCCTGAGGCGCCCAAGACCGGCATCGAGATCCGAGGCCTCGAAACCCTGCAAGGCAATCCTAACGTCCGGGTGTTTTACGCTGGAGTGGCCAAAGACTTGGACGCCAAGTATGTTACTTCCGGAGGAAGGGTTCTTGGCGTGACGGGGCTCTCTCCCACCTTGCAAGGAGCCGTTGATACGGCCTATGCATCCATCAAGCAGCTCAAAGTCGAAGGTTCCCACTTCCGGACCGATATAGGAAAGGAGGTCTGTTGAAGGAGGCACTAGCACCCATCTTTCGTCCTCGCCCCGATCGACCGATGCACCTGGCTGTGTTCGGATCGGGGTCGGGGACGACGCTGGATGCGGTGCTCTCGGCCTCCGCGTCAACATTTCGGATCGTCCAGCTCTTTTCAGACCGTTCCTGCCGCCTGCAGGAGATCGGGAAGCGAGAATCTATCCCCCATCTTCTTCTCAGCCCGAAGCAATTCCCTACGCGCACAGCCTTCGACGAAGAGATCGTCCGCCAGCTCGACCCTTCCATCGATTTGATCTTACTTGCAGGCTATATGCGCCTCGTCTCCCTGCCGCTCTTGCAGCATTTCAAAGACCGGATCGTAAATACCCACCCCGCCGATCTCGGAGCGCTAACGACTGAGGGAAAAAGAAAATACATCGGCGCCGATGCAGTCCGCATGGCGCTTGAGGCCGGAGAGACGAGGACGCGCTCTTGCGTCATCCTCATCGATGAAGGGGTCGACCAGGGCCCCGTACTCGTCTCCGGCCCCTGGGCTGCTTATGAAAACGGCAGCAGTGCTAGCCAGCATCAACAAAAACAAAAACAACTCAGCGATTATCCCGCTTGCATAGCGGCGATCCATTGGATCGCAGAGGGAAGGATTGCCCTAGACCCTAAAAGAAGGGTCTATTTCGATCAAAAGCTTCAAGCGCCTTGCGGCGTAGACATAGACAAGGGAGGTGAATTTTATGTGCGGTATCATCGGCATCATTGGACAGGGGCCGGTATCGGATAGTCTTTTTCAAGCGATGCTCCATTTGCAGCACCGCGGACAAGATGCTTCCGGGATCTATCTCTACTCCCCTTCCTCGCAAACCCCTTTTCTTAAAAAGCGGCACGGCTTGGTGCAAAACCTCTTTTTGAAGGATGAAGGGTCTTTTATGGAAGGAGAGTGGGGCTTGGGCCATGTGCGCTATGCGACGGCCGGTAAGAACTGCCCCAGCGACGCTCAGCCCCATGTGCATGGCAAACTTGCCCTCGTCCACAATGGCAACTTGGTCAACTATCTCTCTCTCAAGCGCCGCCTGGAGCCGTCGTGTACGTTTCAGACCGGCTGCGACAGCGAAGCGCTGCTCTACCAGCTTTTTCAAAATCTCGCCTGCCCAAACTTCGACGGGATCTGTTCCGCCGTCGCTTCCATCTTCGCTGAAGCCACCGGATCTTATTCCGTGATCGCCCTGCTTGAAGGGGTCGGGATGTTTGCCTTTCGCGACCCGCACGGGATCCGGCCGCTTGTCATGGGAGCGCAACCCTTTTCTTATGCGTTTGCCTCCGAGACCTCTGCCTTGTCCGTCCTGGGCTATCGGCAGATTGAAGACCTACAGCCGGGTGAGGTCGTCTTTGTAGATCAGGAAGGGACCCTCCATCGGAGGCGTCTTTGCACTAGAAAAAAGGCTTTTTGCAGCTTTGAGTTCAACTACTTTGCCAAGCCGCACTCCCTTCTCGAGGGCAAGGAGATCTACCAAACGAGGGCCAAGCTGGGAAAAAGCCTCGCTCAACGGATCTTGGAGGCCCGGCTAACCTTTGACGCCATTGTCCCGATCCCTGAAAGCGGCAATGTAGCGGCGGCCTCTCTTGCGCAGGCCCTGTCGATCCCCTTCGAGACGGGTTTTGTAAAAATGGGCCATGTACGAACCTTTCTTTGCGCCACGGCGGAGAAACGGGAGACGGCTGTGAAACAAAAGCTCTTTTCCATCGCCTCCGTCTTTGAGGGAAAATCGGTTCTTCTCGTCGATGACAGCATCATCCGGGGGACCGTTTCAAAGCGGGCGATTGCCTTAGCTAAGGAAGCGGGAGCAAAAAGCGTCTCCATCGCATCGACATTCCCACCTGTCCGCTTTCCTTGCGTCTACGGCATTGATTTCCCTAATCAAGAGGACTTAATTGCCGCAAACAAAAGCATCGAAGAGATCGAAGAGGCCCTTGGGGCCGATAAGGTGATCTACAACAGCGTCGGCGACTTCAAAGAGGCGATCGGCATGGAGCACCTTTGCACCGGGTGCATGACGGGGAGCTACCCCACTTCGCTCGAAGGGATCGAGGAGCTGCAGCGGCAGCGGAAAGAAGATCTTCAACTCATAGGGACATAACATGGATACGATCGCAATCATCGACTTTGGCTCGCAATACACACAGCTCATCGCCCGCCGTCTGCGGGAGATGAGCGTCTATTCCGAAATATTTTCTCCCGACAGTCCTTCGATGGACCCGCAAAGGTATAAAGGGATCATCCTCTCCGGCAGCCCCTCATCGATCGGCGGCAAGGAATTTTCTTTTTGCAAGGAGATCTTGCAGCCAACGATCCCCGTTCTTGGGATCTGCTATGGGATGCAACTCCTCAATACTCTCTTTGAGGGAACGGTCCGGCCGCTTTCCAAAAAAGAGTATGGAAAACAGGCGATAGAGCTTTTTTCCAGCCCCATATTTGAAGGGCTTGGCAAGGAAGAAGACGTATGGATGAGCCATGGGGACAGCGTTGAAGAGCTCTCCCCCCACTTCGATGTGATCGCGATGAGCAAAAACGGACTCATCTCCGCCGTGCGGCATAAGGCGCTCCCCTACTTTGGCGTACAGTTTCATCCCGAGGTGACCCATACGGCCTGCGGGGAGACAGTTTTAGCTAACTTCATCCGCCTCTGCCAATGCAAACGAGACTGGACGATGGATCTGCTGTTGCACATGGCCGAAGAAGAGATCCGCGAGCGCGTCGGAAGCCACCCTGTCGTCAGCCTGGTCAGCGGAGGCATCGACTCGACGGTCAGCACTTTCTTCTGTCTTAGAGCGCTTGGGGCAAAGCAGGTCATCCCCATCCACATCGACACAGGGCTCATGCGAACGGGTGAAAGCGAAGAGATCGTAGAGCTCTTACAAAGGGCGGGAATGGAGCGCATTGTCTTTCTTCCGGCAAAAGAGCGGTTTTTAAACGCCTTGCAAAGGGTGTCCGATCCGGAAGAAAAGAGGCGCATCATCGGCCATCTCTTCATCGACCTTCTTGACGAAGAAATCCGAAAGCTCGACTCCAAGGCGTTTATTTGCCAAGGAACGCTATATACGGACCTCATTGAGAGCGGCAAAGGGTGCGGCAAGCACGCCGCGGTGATCAAAACCCATCACAACGTAGGGCCTGCGATTGTGGAAGAGAAGAGAAAACAAGGCCTCCTCATCGAGCCCAATGCCAGAATGTTCAAAGACGAAGTGCGCAAAGCCGCTAAAGCGCTGGGTGTACCGCCGCATCTCATTGGCCGCCACCCTTTCCCGGGACCGGGACTTGCGATCCGGATTCTTGGAGAAGTGACTTTTGAAAAGCTCGAGCTTCTCAGGCGTGCAGACGACATCTATCTCGATGAGATCCGAAAAGCGGGGCTCTATGACGCCATTTGGCAAGCTTTCGCCGTCCTTTTGCCCGTATCAGCCGTCGGCGTAGCGGGAGACGAGCGCCTGGTGGGAAATGTGGCTGCCCTTCGAGCCGTTTCGAGCATCGACGGCATGACGGCAAGCGCCTATCCGATGCCGCCGGAGCTGCTCGAGCGCATCGCCTGCCGCATCATCAATGAAACAAAAGGGATTGCCCGCGTTGTCTACGATATCACCTCAAAGCCGCCGGGAACGATCGAGTGGGAATAATCAAAGATATTGAGAGAATTACAAAACTAATTGTCAAGAGCATGCAGGCCGTTCATTCCCGTGGTACTAATGGCTTTAAGTATTGAATCAATGCTGGAAGGTCTTTTTGCACGGTATTCCAGACCTCTTCAAGGTCAACGTCAAAATAACCGTGTACGACTCTATCCCTCATTCCAGCTACGAGTTTCCACGGAATTTTGGGATGATTTTTCCTATACTCCGCTGAGAGTCGTTTTACAGCTTCTCCGACGATGATGATTTGATGCAAAACTCCAGATTGCACAAGAGTGTCTTGAAAAAAATCTTTTTTTGTCAAATCCTTGCTGAATTTGATTGCTGTTTCGGCAGCATTTAAAATGTCTAATAGAAAAGCATCGTCACGCTGCATAGTACACTTCTGCTGATTCCAAAATGTTTTGTTTTCGAATCCAGTTACGGCTATTTTTCACTGCATTTTTATTGACAAGGTCCACGGGTCTTTTCAAAATATTGGATAGTTCCTCTTGCATTTTCGCTAAGTCCATTAACCCCCAAGCAGAATCGGAAGAAAATGCAATCAGAACATCTACATCGCTTTGAGAATTAAAATCATCCCTAAGGACAGAACCAAAAAAGGAAAATTCAATAATGGACCATCTTTTACAGAAATCTTCGATCAGTTCTCTGGAAATATGGATTCTTAATTTCATTCCTTGGATTTTACTTCTTCAAGATGGGTGTTGTCAATGAAAATCAAAGGAGTCGTCCTGCTTACTTAATTGTAAGTACCTTTATAATTTACGTTAATTTTCGCAGATGCCTGATCATTGACTGTTTCTTGCATAGAAATGCGAAAGGGGAGTAAAATCCTAGTGCTCCTTTTCATAAAGAATTGAGATATTCGCTCACCTGCTCGCTACTTTGAAACTGCGTTTCTCGTGTTTCCGCAGCCTTGCATGGAGTGCAAGGCCAACGTTCATTCGGATCGATTTTGCAATGCCAAGCTGAGTACAAATTCCCAAAACCTTCCTGCGCGCGGTATAGCTAGTTTGCGATCTTCGATCTGCGGGGCTTTCACAGGGTAATTTAAGCAGCTACCTGCGCACGGTATACCTCGACATGCACAATTATATGATTGATTCGCTGGCGCTCGCCAGCCATAAGATTGGGAGAACCTCATTCATGCGAAAGAGAATACCCTCATTTTTCTTGAGCCCCCAAAAAGTATCCTTAAATATTCCTTTCCTGTAAGCTGTTCTCTTTTTTTCTTGAACCCCTTCAAAAAACCATTTTTTTTGTAAAGGGATTTTTGGAGATGAATCATAAACTACAATGAGAGGAGATAAAAACATGGCACATCCGGCAGGATTTTCTACACAGGGTACACAGTGGCACCTTTTTCAAGGAAATATGACTCAGGCGGGGCTAGCCAACGAATTGGCATTTGTTAAGACATTGATCAAAGAAAACGAAGAATTAAAGGCGGGATGCCAAAGAAATGTTTTGCGTGGTGCAAGTATTGATTACCCTATGGGAGAGTCTCTTTCTTCGAAAATCGTGAACTGTGTAAGGCGCGCTCTTGTTGGTGGTTTGGCTTCAGGACTCGTGATCGCAGGATGCAGGTATTTTGCTGGCGACGCCATGATCGAAGAAGTCAAACAGGAAATCTTCTTGAGCGCTGCCGTTGCGGGTATTCTGTCGGGGATGACCTCGAATTCTGCAGGTAGTGCCGTAGCCCAGGGCATATTCATCGGCGGACTCAGCGCCTGGATGCGCCCCGATCGCTCCGATGAGGAAGAGCCGTTTGTATGTCCTGCGAATATGACGTGCGTCAACACGACAGAATATGAAAGCCACATGAAAGAAATCCAAGGCTTAAAGCAGGGAAATACTGAGCTCTGGCAGCAGAATGAAAACATGATTGGACAATACGAAAATCTACAGGCAATGAATGAGCACTTCAGAGAGGTGCTAAAACAAAGAGAAGATTGGATAGATCCTTCAGAATGTGCTGCATCAAGATACGACGTTCAGGTTAAACTTGCGCAGAATGGTTGGAGACAGCTTGCATCCGGTCAAATAGTTGTGGCCGAGTACGACCATGTAAGTCGCGAAAATTTGAAATCCGAGTGTGATCGATTTTACCATTGGGTAGATACTTCGACTCCCCCGAATGATGCGGAATCAATCGGAGGAATTTTCTCATGCATGCTCGTTCCTATGAGTGACCGGAGAGCATCCTGCACCCTCGAGGTAGTAGCCCCTTTCATTGCGGATTCTGACAGTGCCGTTGATGGCAGCGGAGTTCAGCTAATTACGTGATTGAGTTGAATATTCATTTGAGTAAATGCTTTGTTGCATGAGCTGCACTTGCATTCCTGCCGATTCGAATAAACGACTCCGTTGTGGGCGCATTCCCAAATTCTGAGTAGGATTTTCCCGAGGGAAAAATGCGCCAGGTTTTGCATTTTGCGACGAACCAATGGCGTGGCTTCCCCCTTGGTGAGCCGCAAAATGCAAAAGATGGCCATTTTCTCCCCGGGAAAGGCCACCCAGACACGAAATTATCTCCTTAGTGAGAGATGAGATTATTTGTTTTCTAGATATCCTTGCTTCAACTCCAGGACGCCTGCAAAGTCGAGCGAGAACAGGATGATCAAGATTGCAAGCGGCAAGATAGGCAGGATAAATTTATTTCTTTTTGGGTTGCAGGGCTTCCCTGCATCTTGCTTATCTTGCCTGATCTTACATATCCTGTAATTTTATCTAGTTACTTTAACTTTGCAGGTGTCCTGGCTTCAACTCGAGAAAGTCCAGATAAAGAAAAAGTTTCGCTAACCATTGTATATTATCTAGCCGATGGTTGTTCGAAACTATTTTATTAACGGGTGTTTTATTAGTAAATGATATGTAAGTTTTTTTCGTATTTTTGATGAAATGTTTGATGGTATACGTCCGCCGGCATGAAACTTTGATTTCACAAGACCTTGGGTAGCGTTTGAAAATTCCATGTCAACAGCGTATCAAGTTCCTTGGCAAAATCGTCTTGGAACCTTTCGATACAGTTCTCAATACCTTTCATAAATTCTGCAAAAGTAGGGTAATATTTAGAGTTTAAACATTTACTTCTTAGGAATTTCCAGACTCGTTCTATCAAATTTAAGTTGGGGGAATACGGAGGAAGAAACAGTAACTCTATATTCAACATTTTTGCTGCCGTTTGCACAATGTAACATCGCTGGTATTTCGCATTATCCAACACGAGAGTGATCGGCTCCTCTGGATGCAACTCTCTCAACTTTCGAAAGAGTTCAACTAGGCTCCAGGCGTTGATTGTTGTCGTATTTGCTAGATGAACCATCCGTTTTGTAACCGCATCGAGTGCCCCAACACATTCAAACGACTTCTTCCCGAATTTGCCTTCACAAACAATCGTTGTACCGACCAGAGAGTAGACAGAAAAGCTCCATGAATAAAGTGCGCCGCATCTATGAAGAACACCCGCCTTTTCCCCTCTTTTGCCTCTTCCAGCTTTGGTTCCAGAGTTTTTTTTTAAATGCTTCCTGAGTCTCGAGGTTTGCCTTTGCAGGAATTGCAGCTGTTTTACGGGGTCTGAAGCCTAGTTTACGCAGGAACACTTTGATTTGACTCACGCCCCTCTGAATCCCTGTTAGCTTTTGAATTGTAGCTGCAGCTTCCTTGGCTGTTGCTGGTGGAGTCTCCTGTAGCTGGCGCAAAATAGATTCTCGGTGGGCTTCTAAATCGCTTACACGAATGAAGTGGTCAAACTTAGCGACACCTTCTAGACCTTTTTCAGCATAAAGCTTTAGCACAGTCGTGATCGTTGTGGAGGACACGCCCGCGAGCTCTTCGATTTCTCCGTGCGATCGATGAAGGCTTTTGAAGTGAAGAATAGTGAATCGACGCCGGACTATTCTGCTGGGATGTTGATAACGAAGCTTGGCCAGTTTTTTTTGATCTTCGGGCGGAATTGTTATGTTAATCATCTTGAATGCTCCCATTGTAGGACAATCAAGACATGTTAAGTCAAGCGTTGTTCTTTATGTAAGAAATATTTTCAAAATTTCATGCCGGCTGCAGTATAATTTCGAGCGTGAAAGCTTCCCAGGATCGACGATCGTAACAGCAGCAGTATTAATTCAATACGACTGCTTTTACGATCGCCAATCCTGGAGGCTTTGACGCTGGTCCCAGTGGTAGGAATTTATGGGAAACAGCACTAGCCTTTTTCGGAGGGGATAGGTTCTCTATTCTGGTTTCATTGTTTCTTATTATCGCATCTGGGTTGATAGCGAATGAATGGAGTGGTTCGGTAGTCCCAAACATATAATACCATTCGCGACAAACAAATTCACATTTGAGCGCGTCAAAGCGCCGCAAATCGACGATCGCAAGTGGCATTGTATTGATTAATACTATACCACTTGCGATCGTCGATTTTCGGCAGCTTTCACGCAGCTCAAATGTGAATTTGTTTGTCGCGAATGGTATAATGCTGAACTTGCAAAACCAGAGGTTTGATGAGGCGTTGTTCAATGTTTAACCACCCGTTCGCTTCGCTCACTAGAGAACACAGCGGACACAGAGACAATAGTTTATGATTTTCTTCTCTGTGTCTCTGTGTTCTCTAGTGAGCGAAGCGAACGGGTGGTGAAAATAATCAATCCAGCTTTAGCATTACATGTTTAGGACTACCAGTGGTTCTGATTACGCCCGGAATTCCTCTGTGCAACTGTGGCATGCAGAGCGACTGCTGGAGGAACTTTCTCTCAAGGGAGATGAAGACATTCTAGATGTGGGATGCGGTGATGGGAAGATCACAGCATAGAATTAATGCCCTCTTTGCTTCTCTTTTTTCTTTTGCTGCTTAAGGGCAAATTGCCGCTCTTTACGGGCCTGCTTTTCTGCGCTGCTCTGTTCTTTCCTTTTGAGTTTTTTAGAATCCAGTTCTTCTTTCAAATAGTCTTGGGCAAATGTAGATGGTCTTGTTGTTTTCGCAATCCTCTCCATTTCGCGGCGCACTTCTCTTTGCACCCTTTTGGGGTTCATCCGTTTGATTTCAAGGGAAAATTCCTTAGGCTCGCCAAATTGGAGCTCATGAAACCGAGTGAGAACAAATTCATAGACTTCAGGATCGCTTGGCTCGGCGCCAAAAATGTGCTTTGCCACAGCATACCCCTCTCGATCGGTCCTTTCAAACGTACCGACCCAAAAGCGCTTATCGAAAAAAATGGTAGCAACAATAGTAATCATAATATTTAAGGTGCTCGGATTGCACAATCATTGATCTGAGTGATGAGCTGCAGGATGCGATCGATCAGGCTCTGGGCCCGATGTACAGAAACATTTGCCTGCAAAATCTGATAGAGAGTCTCCCTTTCTTCGAGAAAAAGGCGGGCCGTCTCTTGATAGAGAGCTTGCGAAAGAGCAACAGGATCGATTTGCCATTTTCTCTCCAACATCGCCACTCTAGACTCAATCGAGTCAAGCTGAGCATCGTACAAGAGGCTGCGCAAATCCTCTACCTCAGCCTGATTTTTCGCAAGAGAGCGCTCGGCTATTTCTAGCTTCTTTTGTAAAACAACCACCTTTTGCTTTTGCTTCCGGTCCGATCCCGACAAAAAGGAATGATTTGCAACCACCCCGTCACGGACGGAGCAGGAGCAAAATACAAAGGCAAAAGACAAAATGGCGGCTGTTTTCACTTCGGAAGAAATTGATATCATTCCCGGAACTATTCTGCAACCTTAGAGGCAGTTGCAAAACTCGGGCTCTCAGAAAAATCGATGATTTTGAACCATTTTGCCACTCTGCCCCCGAGCACATACTCGAGGTGAGTAGGGCTCGGGGGCAGGATGGCAAAATGGTTCAAAAGGGCGATTTTGCCGGGCGCCCTAGTGCATCTTTATCGAAACCAATTGTGCTCTTTGAGGGCATCTCCTGCGGTTTGATCGGGATAAATAGCCTCTCCTCCGGTTTTTTGGATGCTCTCTTCTTGCGGCCCAATCGAAAGATCTCGCTGCACATGAAAGAAAAAGGGAATCGCAAAACGGGAGTCTTGGGCTTGAGTCATCACAACACGGTGGGGCGCGCTTCGGAAAACACCATTTGAAAGGCTCTCCAACATATCAGAAGCCGATACAATGACCGTATCGGGGTCGTAAGGAACATCGACCCAATCCCCTTCCCTGGTCTGTACTTGCAGCCCTTCTTTAGAAGCGCCTACAATCACCGTCAACAGATTGGGATCGCGATGAGGCGCTTTCCATGTGGTTGAATACCCCGTTTCAGAGCTTGGCAAGTAATGGATGACACGCATGATAGAGTCGCCTTCAGTTGTAAGATGGGATAAGAAATCAGCTTCTTTTCCCATATAAAGTGAAGCAGCCTCTAGAATCGGCTCCCCGTGCCAGCCAATTTCCCGGTACAGCTTGGACAAATTGGCTTCAAATCCTTGAACTTCCGTTGGCCAAACATTTGTTCCACTCTGCGTTAAGGGTCCTACATGCCAATATTCTTGCAAATCAGGAGCCTTATCCACTCGCTGCTCGGAATATCCTTTATACCCGCGATTCAACTGGGCCCCTTCATAATTCTGTTTTATTTCCGAAGGTAAAGCGAAAAATTCGTTTGCCGATGCGTAAACTTGATCAACCAGCTTTTTGGAGATACCATGATTCTTGAGGCGTACAAAGCCAACCTGGCTCAAAGCCTCTCCAAATTGTTGAACAAACTCTTCCTTCATTTTTTCATCGCCCGCATAAAAGTCCGACAAATCCAATAACGGGACCTTCTCCTTTTCTGCGACTATAGAAACATTCATTTGTTCATCTTGAGCACTAGATGAAAAAACGCCAAAAACAGCCAAGCATGAAAATAAAATATTCACCACAAAACACCTCGATTTATTTACGCTTATTATATAAAAACAGAAGATAAACAGCATTTATTAGTTACTAAAAAAACAGAAATGGAATTAACAGCAAAACAACAACGAAACAAGCAAATCGCAATAGCTTAATAATTAGCCACTTAAAAAGCGTAAATAAAATAATTCCAAAATATGGTATAATAATTTAATTAACAACCAACAAACAAATATGACGGCAAGCCTCGAAAATAAACCAGATTTTAATAATTCCTTTGATGTTTTAAAAAAGCCGGATGAAGAGACTAAAAAAGTCGAAGCGCTGATTCTTGCCGGCATAAGCAAAAAAGAAATTTTTGCCTCGCGCAGTATAGATAACTCTCAGGTGGCCATCCTTTCAAGGGCGGTTATGAGACAGCCTGTCTCAGAAGGAAGAGAGGTATTAAACCGAATTCATAGTCAGATGAGACTGCGTTTTGCCCCGCTCTCTGACGAAGCCCTTTCTTGGCTACTAGGCGGAAGCAGCTTCAATGCCCAGGGAGGCTTTAAAGATGTGCAAGCACTACGGGAATTTCTCGACAAAGATCCATCCTTAATCCAATCAAGCCGCTTGATAAACGGCATTGAAACAATCCTCACGGCAATTGGCTATCGGCTCATTCGTGCGCAATACGGAGTAGCTCCCTTTGCACCGGAAACAGACGAGCAAAAAAAGATAGACGCCGTTTTACAAGAAATTAAATCAGGCTATTTCGTTCCTCCCATTAATGCGGTTTACCTCAAACGAATGGAAGAAGGGGCTGCACAATTTTTACCCGGACAATTTTCGAAAACGCTCTGCCCTCAACTTGAAGACCCCTATTTGATCGGTCTTCCAGAAGAAGATCTATCCGACCCTTCCGATGATGAAGAAAAAGCGGTAAAACAGCCAAGGAGATTACAGGGGCGCGTTTTAAAAACGCACTCTAGATGGACGCGTGAGTGTTTAAATCAAGGAGTGGAAGCAAGAGCCCATGCATCGGGAACCGCTCCCCTTGTCTTGGCTTCTGCTTTAGGTCTCTATCAACTCGATAAATCTAATTATTTAGAAGTCGATCGAATTGTATCTCTTTTAGGCGGGATCCTGGTGATCCCAACATTCGATCGAGGAGATTATCATTCGGTAGCAGAAGCTTATGCTGGAATTCATTATTATAAACACGCAATTCTAAATGGCGTCTCATCTGATAAAGATCCAATCCTCCAATCGTTTGAGATGCAACCCCGCTCAGCCCTGAAAAAAGGGCTGGAGCTTATGGTACGCTGTCTCGATCCGCAACATCAAAAAGCGGCAAAACAAATCATTCGAGAATATCTCCGAGCAAATGCAATCTGCATGAAAACAGAAAACAGCCAATTCCGCGAATCGCACCGGCAAAAGATCGTAGAGCAATCACCTCTATTTAGAAATGCTCTTCTTGCGATGAATTGATCCTTTGCGAGGGATACTCCCCCAAGAGGCAGTGTTTATGGAAAAGTTGTACTCATCTTTTCGAGTAGCGTTGAATTATTTAGAAAACGAGCGAGCGAATCGACTTTCTCAACGGCCCCCGCTTCATAAGCATCTTCAAAAGTAAAGGCTCCTGCTCGCTGAGGATTTTGGCAAATTAATGCGGTGCCGGCAGGAGTGCAGACAGGAATGTAGCCGGCAGCTTTCAAGATCGCCACTTCTCTTGCAAAGATCGTTGGCATTCCTGTCTTTTCATTTACGAAGTCCGATATCGCAAACTTCTGCATGTCTTCCTGGATAATCATACAATCTTTTCCCGCATGGATGGCGCCAATCAACATTACATCATTTTTTAACACTGACCATTTTTTGGGGGCAAATACAGCCCCGGCTCTACCTGCTTCGTCTGAAAGCACCCCGAAATTACACTGAGTATGAATATTAGCTAGAGAAGCATTGCGGCCAATCACGAAAAAATCGAGTTCCTCAGGCCCATAAGCTCTGCAGCCGGCAGCATTTGAATAAAGGGTTTCAAGCATAATCCTTTGTTCTTCAAATGACTTTTGGGCTAGTAACTGATAGGACTTCTGCGCTCTTTCAAGCTGATCCTGTCGGAGATTCGCTTTCTTCTGAAATTTACGATTTCGGAACTTCTCAAAAGAGCTCCCGACAAGAGTTTCTGAGTATAGTCTCGGAACACTCTCCCAAGAAGGTGCGATTCCCCCGCATTGGGAAAAACATGCTGAACTTGACATTACGCCAAACCTGTTTCAAAAAATGTACAATGCTATATTCTAGAGATTTAAAGATCAAACCAAAATTTATCGGATCTTCAGGACTTAGCTTCCTGTAAGAAATGCTTTGATATCGGCTAATTGAGCTTTAGATGCTGCCTCGCAAACTTTATCGATTGTCAAGGAAATTGCAAGCTTAGAGTCTACATTCACAAAGTAAACCCCCAGTTCCGGATGGTTAAGCAAACGCTTATAGCCAGCTTCTCTTAGCATAATTAGCTCCCTTCCTGTCGCGCGAGGTCTATTTTCCTTGGCATCCCAAAGGATATCGTCATCGATCGAAGGCTCTCCGTTTTTTGCTTGCATGCTTTGCAAAGTCTGGTCATCTATATTGTAGCGCTGAGACCAAATCCCAAAATCTTGCTGGGCATGGATAGCTCCAAGAATCGCTACATCGTTTACAAGAAGATTCCATTTTTTCGAATTTAAAATACATCCCGACGAGACTTCATTAAACATTTCAAAATTTTGTAGTTCGTGCTTAGCTTTACTTTTGTCACGAATATCTTCGCATCCCAAAATTTTTAATGCCCCTTCGTTACTTTCAAGTTTTCCACCTTGAAATGAATTTAGATAGACACTGTATAAATCTAAAATCTGACTATCAACTTGGTCGATATATTTTTGATTAGCCCACTTCTCATAGGATATACGCTGTTTTTCCCCTGCGGCTCCCTTCTTAAGCACACCTTTAGAGCCAAGAAATTTTTGAAATGTAGCCTGTGGCACTATAATCGATCTCAGGCCTTCCCTTGCTTCTAATATCTGTTGTTGCAGATCACTCTTTTGAAGAAACCCGTATTTACTACTTGTATTTATATAATCAACGCCCGCAGCCACAAAAACCTCATTTATTTTAAATGATATTATACCAAAAATCAACATTTTATTAAAACAATAAAAGATAATTACATTAATTTAAAAACAAAAATTTGCAAATTAAAACATTTTCTATACTTGCTCCTCCTCATCGGAACCAGTATATGAACATATCTTTGACTAGCCACTAAAATCTTTATGTGGCATCGTATTTCCCTCATTTTAGCTGAAGGAGATGATGGGTAAATTTACAGGACTGAACGATCAAGAATGGGCAGTTGTAGAACCCTT
>JAKBAE010000127.1 GCA_021809325.1 bacterium | reverse complement strand
GGTGAGAAATGAAGAAACGGTGATATGCGATTGGAGGTTCACTACTGCAGAGGCTCGGATTAAACTGCGAAAGCTATATCCGGTGGTGAGATAATTATTTTAAATACTTTTGAAAAGCTGTACTAGATATACTTTTTTATGTCTTGCGAGTAAAGAAATTTAAAAGCTTGGGTCAGAAGGTGGCATTCAAGTTCAAGTAAGGGCCGGTCAGGATGAAATTGCTAAGCGTCCGTTGAAATCCTTGGGCATAGTAGCCGTCCGTGAATACAAGGCCCGAAGAGGTGAGGTCTGATGCATCAACGATTACGGTGATATCAAAGTTCTGGATAGCGTTGAGGAAGATCTGAAATAGGTAGCCCGCTTCAATGGAGAAAGTTCCATTGCACGAGATGGGAAAGTCAAAAGTAAAGCCGAATTTTTCTTCAAAGCCGGGTACAAGTTGAGAGCGGTTGGGGACTCTTGTCCTCTCTGTTGTCGGTTGAGGATTTCCCGCCTGAGAAATGGAAGGTGCGTAGGAGCGGTATGTGACCCGGTTTGTCATACAGCCCATAAGGAGAGAAATTGAACTGCTGCCCATAATCTGGAAATGGTTGGCTACTCGAAAGGCAAAAGATCCGCCGGATGTGATCCCTCCGCCTAGAAATAGGGAAGGGTTCTTAATCACCCGTGCGATAGAGCCGCCGGCGCTAGAATATTGAGTTCGCATGTATTGCTTAATACGCGCAAAAGAAGCACCGACGCAATAGTCGATCATCCAGCATTGGTTATTGTAGAGCCGCTTTTCTAACAGCAGACCGGCCATATCGAAGCGAAAGACAGCTTTTCCCTTTGCGCTGATATAAGGTTCCGCATCCGGGCCGATATCGAAAAGAGGGCCTACCATCGCAAAGCCGTTCGGCACGTTAAACTGTTGGACCTCCCCCCCTGAAAGCCGCTCATAATCGAGAACTAAACACATCTCCATGTCCAAGAACTCGATTTTGGCGCCTATATCAAAGGCCGGGTAATAAGATGGGCTGATCTCATGGGCAAACCAATTGGCTTCGAGCAAAGGATTGGGAAGTTTGTAGTTCTTTGGGATCGCTTCCACGGCATAACAGAGGCTGCTTCCATTCGGCTGTAAAAAGAGAACTTCCCCATAAAGTTGATAGTCGAGACACGGCCGGCCCCCTTCTTGAGGATAAAGAGAGACGGTTAGAAGAGAGAGAAGCGTCAGGAGTTTTTTCATAAAAATCCAAAGAGAATGGATTTTTATTCTACTCCTAGCCGCATCAAATGCAATAATTTTTTTAAAAAACCCAGCGAAGAAAGGTGAAGATAGCGACGCTGAAAAGGGCGCAAAGGGGGATCGTTACCAGCCACGAAACAAGGATGTCTAGGAGCGTTTTCAAGTTGAGGGCTTGCAGGCCCCTTGCCATTCCAACTCCGAAGACAGCGCCGACCAGCGCATGCGTCGTAGAGATGGGAAGGCCGAGCTTAGATGCGGCTAAGATTGTGGCGGCAGCGCCGAACTCGGCCGAAAAGCCCCTTGTCGGCGTCAGCTCGGTAATTTTGCTGCCGATCGTCTCGATGACGCGCCAGCCCCATGTCGCAAGGCCAAGGACGATCCCCGCGCCGCCTAGGGCCAAAAGCCAAGGAGGGACGAGTGTCTGTGCGCCGATCGAATTGCTCTTCAGCGCGACAAGAACGGCGTTGACCGGCCCGATCGCATTGGCGACGTCGTTGGCCCCATGGGCGAATGCGACAAGGCAGGCGCTCAGGATTTGCAAGGAGACAAAGATCTTTTCCACGCCTTGGTATTGCGTTGTCGAACTAGTGAAAGGGGCGCTTTTTTTTGCCTGCATCGCCAAATCGCGGACTTGCGCGAGAGCGGCGGAGACCTTTTCCCGGATGGCGTTATTGCTGTTCGAAAGGTACACCCTTTGCAGGTGGTGCATGGCCTTTTCCAGCCCGACGGCTTGTTCCGGAAGGAAATCGCTGGCCGAGCGCAAAGTGATCCTAGCCGGTTTTTGGACAAGCCAATAGGTGATGAAGGAGGCCGTGCCTGCACAGGCGAGGGCAAGGCCGATCGAACCGGGAAGGGATACGTTGAAATGGAGGTCGACAAGGCCGCCGGATAAAAGGCTCCAGCTCAAAACGGAAAAACAGAGAAAGACAAAGAAGGGCGCAAGCCGTTTGGATGCGGCCAAAGGATCGAGGGCGTAAAAAATTTTGCGCTGGATGAGGCTGAAAATCAAGTAGGAGACAATTGCGCTGAGAAATGGGGAGAGGACCCAGCTCGCGGCGATCTCCCAGATGACATGCCACTGCACTGCATCCGGTCCTCCTGCAATGAGGCCGAACCCAAGGACCGCGCCCACAATCGCATGGGTCGTTGAAATCGGCAATCCAAAATACGAGGCGAGCTGCAAAAGGATTCCCGTAGCCAAAAGCGAGCCCAGCATGCCGAGGACAAAATCTTGAGGCGCCCCAACGAAGAGCGAGGGGTTGATGATCCCATGCTGGATCGTCTCGGAGACGCTCGAGCCAACAAAAAATGCTCCCGAAAACTCGAGGATCGCTGCGAGAAAGACCGCTTTTTTCAGCGTAAGCGCTTTTGAGCCGACAGAGGTGCCCATCGCATTGGCGACGTCGTTGGCGCCGATGTTCCAGGCCATGTAAAAGCCTAGCAGGAGCGTCAAAAAGGCGAGCAAGGTATGGGTTTCCATCATCATTGCAGCTCGAGCAGCATCCTTATCCTGTTGCCCAGCTTTTCCGCCAGGTGGGAGAGTTTCGATATCTCTGCGATTAAGGCCAGCCAGAGATGAAAGGCCGCCTGCGCCATTTGCTCCCCGGCTTGGTAGATCGATCGTTTTAACATATACTCAATTTGGTCCGCTTCATATTCGAAAAAGGCGATCTGATCAACCATCCCCTTGACCTTCTCGGCTTCAATCCCGCCAAAGGAACACTCGAGCAGCTCGTCGAGTTCTTTGACAACTTCCCTTGCCAACCAAAACGCTTCGACATTCTTTTGGCAAAACCGGACAAAGCCATCCCGGAGCTCCTCCAGCATAGGCAAAGGGTAGAGACAGGCCAGTTGAGCCATTCTTTGGGCTTGGTCGGCAAGTGAGTCTTGAAGAGAGAGGATTTCCAGCAAAGCGCTCCGGTCGACCGGCAAAAACAGGCTTTTGGGCAGATGGGTGCGGATGTCGTTTTTGGTTAGATCGGCTTCATGCTCCAGCCGCGAAATCTGCTCCGCCGCTTTTAAAAGCGCTTTTTCATCCCCATCGCCGATGGCTTTGAAGAGAGATGGAAGTTGGCCAACGCAGCTTGCCACCCGGTCCATATGGGTTTGCAGCGGCGCGAAAGGAGACTTGCCGAAGAGCTTGGCAATGTTCAGCATAGCAGGCAAAATTTTGATGTAATGATTATACCGCGCTCCGTCAGGTTTTGTAAATTTGGACTCGCTGCGGCTTCGCAAAATCGATCTTCTTCGTTCGCCTTGCACGGAGTGCAATGGTCTCCCTCATTCAGATCGATTTTACTTTGCCTCGCTGAGTCGAAATTCACAAAACTTTCCTACGCACGGTATATCTCGGCAGCTTTAAAAAGCAACAAATATCAGTTCCCGATCCCTTTTGGAAAGAGCCCGGCATTCCCCTTCCTGCAGTTTGCCTAGGAGAAGCGACCCGATCCGGATCCGCCTCAGCTCGATGATGTCGAGCCCAGCTCTTTCGCAGAGAATGCGCACTTCGTGCTTTTTGCCCTCTTTGATGCAAATCTTGAGATTGCCGCTCCGAACTTTTTTGACCGATTTGGGGCGGACCCATCCCCTGTCTACCCGTGCGCCGGAAGAGAGTGTTTTCAAGTTGTCGGCGCTGATCTCCTGCACGGTTTTGACAAGGTATTCCTTGACGATGTTTGAAGACGGGTGGATCACTTGGTTGGAAAATGTGCCGTCGTTTGTGACGAGGAGCAGCCCGCAAGAGTCTTTGTCGAGGCGTCCGACGGTAAAGAGCCGCGCGGTCCGGTTCGGGATCAAATCGAGGGCGATCCGTTTGTTGCCGGGGCGGACGCTGGAGCAGATAAACCCGGGGGGCTTGTTCAGCATGTAATAAAATTTTGATTCTTCGCCTTTTACTTCCTCTTCATCGACGGTGACCCGGTCTTTAGACCAGTCGATCCGCGTCTGAGGCGTAAGGACGACGGCGCCGTTGACTTTGACGCGCCCTTCAAAAATCAGCTCCTCGGAGGCTCTCCGGGAGGCGATCCCGGCGGCGGCAAGAGCTTTAGCTAGACGTTTTTCTGACATGGCCCAAGAGTTTACTGAAAGTAGCTTTACTTGGATAGCTTTAATTAGTTAAAATTGCGGGCCTATGGCAAAACTCATTTTGATGCGCCACGGCCAGTCGGCGTGGAATGAAAGAAATTTATTTACCGGGTGGGTCGACATCCCTTTGAGCGAAAAAGGGATCCAAGAGTCGATCGAGGGTGGGAAAGAAATCCGTTCAATCCCGATCGATCTCATTTTCACCTCGACTTTGATCCGCTCGCACATGACGCTTGCTGTGGCCATGCTGCAGCACGAGAGCGGCAAGATCCCTGTGTTTCAGCATCCCGGCCAGGGCAAGCTGGAAGAGTGGGGGGGCATCCACAGCCCTAAGACAAAAGAAGAGACGATCCCTGTATTCATGGCTTGGGAGCTGAACGAGAGGATGTATGGGCATTTGCAGGGGATGAACAAGGCGGAGATGGCAAAAGAGTTCGGCGCAGAGCAGGTCCATATCTGGCGAAGGAGCTTTGATACGGCCCCGCCGGAGGGAGAGAGCCTGGCGATGACGGCCAAAAGGACGCTGCCCTATTTCCGCGAGAAAATTTTGCCTGAGCTCAATGCCGGAAAAAATGTCTTTGTCTGCGCCCACGGCAATTCGCTCCGCTCCATCGTCATGGAACTAGACGGCCTTTCGAAAGAAGAAGTTTTAAAGCTCGAGCTTGCGACCGGCAAATCAATCGTATACGAATTTAAAGACGGAGAGCATGAGCGCCTATTTTGACAACCATTCGGCGACAAAGCCTTGCTCGAGCGCCCTCGAAAGGATGCAGCCTTATCTAGAAACTGAGTGGGGGGCTTCGTTTGCTCCCCATCAAAAGGGCAGCGAGCAGGCCCTTGCTCTGGACGGCAGGGTGCAGGCCCTCTATGACTTCGTCGGGGCGAAAGAAGAAGACCGCTTTTATTTTGCCTCGTCGGGAGCCGATGCCATCCGGCAGCTTTTAGATTTTCTCTATCTCGAAGTTTCGCGCAAAGAGGGAAAGACCCGTTATATCGCAAGCTGTCTTGAAGATGCGCCGCTCTTGCATGGCCTAAAAAAGCTCGAAGAGATGGGTTGCTATGCGGACATCATCCCGGCAGGGGCGGATGGATGCGTCGATCTCAAACGGCTCGAAGCGGCGATCGATCCGCGCACGGCCTTGGTGAGCATCAGTCAGGCGCAAGGGCTGACCGGCGTGATCCAGCCGATAGAAGAAATTGCCCGGATCTGCCGGGAAAAGGATGTCCTATTCCATGTCGATGCGACCTATTGCGCAGGCAAGCTGCCGCTGGAGATGGCCGGAGATTATCTGACTTTTGCGGGAGACCGCATGCACGGGCTTAAAAGCTCGGGCGCCCTTTTTGCAAAAGCTCCGGCGCCGTTCGCCCTGCCCGCTTTAGGCGGAAGCTGCGATGTGCCGTCGTTGACGGCCCTGAGTGCGGCGGCGCAGCAGGCCATGCTATCCATGGACACGCTAGGTTTAGAGACGGCAAGGCTCAAGAGCCGGCTGGAAGAAGGAGTTCTCCAAGCCGTTTCGGGAGCTAAGGTTTTATTTGCGAACTCGCTTCGCTTGCCGAACGTCTCTTTGATCACTTTTGAAAACGTCCATCAAGAGGCGCTTCTTTATTATTTGCATCGCAAAAAGGTCTTTGCCAGCATAGGCGGCGTCTATCATCAGCATCTGCAGCGCCTTTTGCTTGCCTCCGGATGTACGGAGAAAGAGGCTTTTGGCGCTATTAGCTTCGCGCTCAGCCGGCAGACG
>JAKBAE010000126.1 GCA_021809325.1 bacterium | reverse complement strand
GCCGGATGCGGGAAACCCGCCTGTCCGGTTTGATGAGGGGGGTGGGGATCCACCCCTACTCCACTGTTCCTTTTTGAAGACTAAAAAGACTTTATGCACGTTCAAAAAAACCAATCATGCAGATCTTATCAAGAAGTCAGAGATAGGCTCCTCGGCCATTTCAATCTTTACCAGTTAATCGATATTGAGACGTAGGAACTCATCTCGCCAATAATACTGATCCAGGATCCCGTCAACGGGACTGCCGAGGATCAGGCGGGCGAGGTAAATCGCTTCGATTGAGGCAAGGCCGCATGCGGGATCAAGGCAGCCGGTCTGCCTGCGTGGATAGGCGGTGCGAAAGTGAGAAGGCAAGCTCCGCTTTTCGATATTGGGACAAGCTCTTTCCATGACAGCCGCGAGGCGCCATGTTGCGTCGATTAAGAAAAGGCCGTAGCCGGCGTCCTCCCTTGTCAGCGGCGGCGCGCCGACTTGGAGGGCGAGGTAGCCTGAGAGATCAGGCAATGGATCTGTTGGATAGGTCAGAAAGCGGAAATCGTCTCGTTCCATGAGGGGAGTCAATGAACATTTGGCGAGATTTTCGCGCCGGTGGCGGTAGATGAGGGTCGGCTTCATAGCAGTTTGTAGGAGACCGGTTTGAGGAGCTCTTTTGGGATCTCGTAGAGAAAGCGCGACGGGTTTGTCGGGACATATTTTCCCATTCGGAGCCTAGAGCTGGCCATACTGAGCGTGAGATGCCTCTGCGCACGGGTTATGCCGACGTAAAAGAGGCGCCGCTCCTCTTCGATGCCTGTTTGCAATGCGCTCTTTTCATGCGGAAGGATGTGGTCTTCAAGACCGACAAGAAAGCAAGCGGGGAACTCGAGTCCTTTTGCACTATGAAGGGTCATGAGCTGCACCTTGTCTTCGCCCCCCTTTTTTTGCGTCTTCGGATGCTGCCGGATGAGGGTGGTATTCGCGATGAAGTCCTGCAGGCTCTTTTCCCCTTCGCCTTCCAGCTCGTATTGGCCTAGCGCATTGATGCACTCTTGCACGTTTTCCCATTTGAATTGCCGCATTTTCTCGCTTTTGACCTCTTCTTCGATCGCTTTTTTATAGCCGATCTCTTCAATGAAGGAAGCGAGGGCCTCGGAAAGGGAGCCGGCTTTAAAAGCACTTCTTTGTCGATGGACCAAGTCCACAAACGAGCGAACGGCGCTTTGCGCTCGAGGCGCTCCCAGTGCGAGGGAGCCGTGGGCAATTTCTTCTAAGACTTGAAAGAGAGGGGTCTCTTTGGTCCGGTTATATTTGGTCGCCTCGTCGAGAAAAGCGTCCGAGATGCCGCGGCGCGGCACATTGACGATCCGAAGAAGCGCTTCCGTGTCCTTCGGGTTGGCGATCAGGCGTAGATAGGCGAGAAGATCTTTAATCTCGCTTCTCTCGGAAAACTCGAGGCCGCCGAAAATCTCGTACGGGATGCCCCGCATCCATTTTCCGTCTTTTTGCCAGGGAGCTTGCAAAAGAGACAGTTCGAATTGGCGCGACAGCGAGTTCGAGCGGTAGAGGATCGCCATCTCTTTCCATTTCATCCCCGATTCTTTGAGGCGGATCAAACGGTCGATGACCGATTGTGCTTCCAGAGCGTCGGTCGGCGCATGGAATACTTCAAGCGGGTCGGAGTCCGATTTTGCGCTCCAAAGACTTTTGGCGTGGCGGCTTTTGTTGTTCGCGATCACGGCATTGGCTGCATTCAAGATAGAAGCGGTCGAGCGGTAGTTTTGCTCAAGCTTGATGGTATTGTCCGCTTTGAAATGCAAGATGTTTTTCACTTCGGCGCCCCGCCAGCCGTAGATCGACTGGTCGTCGTCGCCGACAACGCACAGGTTTGAATACTTCGCTGCTAAGAGCTCGGCTAGTTTGAACTGCGCCGGGTTCGTGTCTTGATATTCGTCGATCATCAGGTAGCGGTAGCGCTCTTGATAGCGATCGAGTACGGCCGGATGCTCGACGAAAAGCTGGATGGTCAGCGTAATTAAGCTGTCGAAGCTCACCGCATTATAAGCGCGAAGCGTCGAGTGAAGGCGGGTGTGGATCTCTTGCGAAAAGGTGTCGTGCCACGTCTCTTCTTCTTCCCCCTCGGTCCCTTGCGAGGCCTTTGCAAGGGCGGCAAAGGTAGGCTCAAGAGAAGGGAGCTGTCCTTCGTGCTGCAGCATCTCCCGCGCCATCTGGGTGATGAGGCGCCGCAGATCTCTCTCGTCGTACAGGCTGAAGTCGCGCGTATAGCCGAGATGGTTGATTTCACGGCGCAGCACTTGCATGCAAAAGCTATGAAAAGTGCTCAAGGTCACCTTTTTTGCAGCCGCGGGGCCGATCAGCTCTTCGACCCTCTGGCGCATCTCTGCCGCCGCCTTGTTCGTGAAGGTGAGGCCAAGGATCGATTCGGGGCTCTTTCCCATTCCGACAAGATGGGCGATGCGGTAGGCGATCACGCGTGTTTTTCCGCTGCCGGCCCCGGCCAAAACCAGCACCCGCCCTTCCGTGGCGCGCACCGCGATTTCTTGTTCTTTATTGAGGAGAGACATGAATTTTCCTAATCAGGCGGAGCAGCTCGGAAGAGAGTTCGACATACGACGCTGATTTAGCTCGCTGCCGAGGCACGACATTGATGTCGAGCGAGGTAGGAAGGTTTGGATAAGAGGTTCGAAACGCTTCGCGGATGCGGCGCTTAAAGAGGTTGCGCTCATGCGCAGCGCCATAGCGGGCGGATACCGTCAATCCTAGGCGCGTCCGGGGCCGGTTCGTTTGGAGCCAGTCGATGCAAATCGTCTGGCCTACCAATCGGTGGCCCTGTTTGGATAGGCGCCTGAATTCAGAGCGGGCGGTCAACCGGGAGCTTTTCGGGAAAGTTAGGCGGCGATCGATTTGCGCCCTGCCCTGCGGCGGCGGCTGAGGACTTTTCGCCCCCCGGCTGTCTTCATCCGGACCCGGAATCCATGGGTTTTCTTGCGCTTGAGTTTGCTCGGTTGGTAAGTGCGTTTCATTTTTCATCCTTTCAAAATGGGAAAATTTGTAGCATAACTATACCCTAGGCAGGGAGAAATTGGCTACCCCAATTTTTTCAGATTGTCTGGAAATAGGGAAAAAAGGTATAAGGTATGCCTTTCAAACCGAGAGAAATCGATGAAAGTAAGAGCTTCGATCAAGGCCGACGCCTCCAAGGGCGACCAGGTGGTACGCCGCCGCGGCCGAGTATATGTAATCAACAAAAAGGACCCGAACCGCAAACAGCGGCAGAAGGGTCCGGCACGCAAGAAGTAGAGGAAAATTTTCAATGGCAACAAAATCTGCGATCGCAAAACAGAAGAGACGAGAGCGTCTGGTGCAGACAAAAAAAGAAAAGCGCCAGCATCTCAAAAACGTCATTCTCGATATGAATAAGAGTGAAGACGAGCGCATGGCTGCCGTCGACGCCCTGAACAAGATGCCAAAAAATTCTTCCCGAGTCCGCCTGCGCAACCGCTGTCAGTTCACCGGACGCTCGCGTGGACATTTGCGCCTCTTTAACCTCTCGCGCCTCTGTTTCCGTGAAATGGCCCACCAAGGGCTGCTCCCGGGTGTTTTCAAAGCGAGCTGGTAGAAATCTTTTGAGAGAGAGGGAGTTTTGCAATTCCCTCTATCCTCTAAATTTGATTAATTCTTGCAGCGGCATCCAAGTGTTGAGGTCTTCGTGCCAAACGAAGGTGCTCGATCCGATGGATCCATTTTGCCATGCTTGAGTCAGGGCATTATGGCTCATGGGGCCTTGGCTTATCCGCTCTTCATCCAAGTAGTACCAGAACCTGTCGATCGGCCCATCAATAAAGGGACGGGGAGTGGGTTTTGCAACAGGGGTTTTCGAGGATTTCTTGCCCGGCGCCGAGATGATAAAAAGGGCCAGGACCCCGAGCAGACCGAAGATGAATCCAATCGCAAACCAGGCGTAGGGGTTGCGCCCTTTTCGGCTGGCAAGATACCCCGAAATCGAGCCGATGGCGAGCGAAGAGATGAGGATCATGGTAGGGCTCATAATAACAACTGCTTTTTAGTTATTCTTGTATGGTACTCTCCCTGCGATTTCACAGCAAGATTGTAGGAAACTGAAAATTAGGGTATTCTCTAGTGTCAAGTGAATCTAGGGGATCTAAATGTACGAAAAGCTAGATGCTAAAGAATTGAATTTGCCCGACACCGTCTTCATCCGAGATATCGAGTCGAGGGTGTTTCAAGCAATTGTTTTACAGTGCCTTTCTAAAATTGAAGGGATTGGCCTTTTAGAGGGAGACCTGTTTGACAGTCTTCTTGGACGCGAGGTGGAGAGGGTCAAAGGAATCCATGTCGAGCAGGACCAAAAGCAGCACTCTGTCCTGGTAAAGGTAGAGATCAACATCGCCTACGGGTTTTCTATTCCTGAAAAGGCTGAAGAGATCCAGTCGAAGATTGTGGAAGAGGTGACGCAATGGAGCGGGCTTCATGTTTCTAGCGTCCACGTCATTTTTAAGGACTTGATCCTCGCCCAGCGCGAAGAGGAAGAGGAGCCGCAGAATGAAGAAACGTATGAAGAGACTTTTTAACTATGCGTCTGCGTGAAGCAGTTGCCTCGGCGCTCCATTTGCTTGTCGTGCTCGCCTTTTTCGGTCTGAGCTTTGTCTCTTTGCTTTTGGTGAGGAGATCAGACTGGATGCAGGCGGTGCTCGACTGTTTGAACAATACTCCCGATGCTCTCTATTGGACGGCTGCGGGTTTTGGCGTGATCGGGCTTTTTTTTCTCTGGGGATTTCATGGGATTGGGCGGGGGCGCTACCTCGCGCTGCAGATGGAATCGGGTAGAGCAACGATCGATTCGAAGATCGTCAGGCTGGCCATTGAAGAGTGTTTCAAGAAAAACTATCCGGCCCAGGTGAGTGGAGCGAGCGTTTCCGTCGCCAAAGGAAAGCGGCTGGAAGTAGCCCTGGATTTGAAGTCTCTCCCTGAAGAAGAGGAGCTGCAGCTCCTCTCCGACGCAGAAAGCAAACTACAGGATCTCTTGCAAACCCAATTCGGCTACCGGGAGCCGCTCTCGCTTTTCATCCGTTCAAGGTAAGTATACTGGTTCCGATTCAATCTTACCCAACGCAAACCGATTTAAAGCCCCTGAAATCGAAGAAAAAATCGGGGTCAATATTAAATTCAATATTGACCCCGATTTTTTGTTCGATTTGAGGGAGCTTTAAATTCGGTTTTCGTGGGTAATACCATTTATCAAAAATAACGTGTAGTTTGGCTGCGTCAAAGCTGCTGAAAATCGACGATCGCAGTTATCTCACGTATTAATCAATACAATGCCACTTGCGGTCGTCGATCCGAGGGGCTTTGAATCAGCCCTTTTGGGTGCCTCTCAAGTGGAAGCGCTATATGTTGATGGTTGTTCAAAACTCGTTGAAACAGTCTCCATTTTTGTGATTACAATTTTTCATGGCAATCGCTAAATAAAGGGGGTTTGGGGGGAGTTCTCTATTATTTTTGTAGGATAGTTCATTGAGCTTTGATTGTGAGTCAGAACAAAGAACAACCAGCAAAAAGAGTTCCGAAATCTTGTGTCCATTTTTAAGCATGCGGCATTTTTTCAGAAGGGCGCCAGTCTTTTCTAGAGCTATTTGATTGGAATGGCTGTGATCTATCCAAGTTTCGCCCGGCTTTTTTTTGAAGAGAAATATATTTGCAGGAAGCCTATTCCATCCGGCGTAGCTATCTAATTTTATCTGGGGGCACTGTATTGAGATTTCTCCATGGATATCTACGAGTGTGCCTTTGATACAATTTAGCATGGTATTTCATTTCCTTGGTCAAAATGTCAGGACGCCTGCAAAGTCGAGCGAGGACAGGATGATCAAGATCGCAAGCGGCAAGATAGGCAGGATAAATTTATTTCCTTTTGGGTTGCAGGGCTTCCCTGCATCTTGCTTATCTGTGCGCCAAGCAAAGCTTGGCTGAACTTGTTAATTGAAAGGAGTTAACCATGGCAAAAGCCTAAAACCATGTAGGAAACTGGGTGGGTCA
>JAKBAE010000125.1 GCA_021809325.1 bacterium | reverse complement strand
AGCCCTGCAACCCAAAAGGAAATAAATTTATCCTGCCTATCTTGCCGCTTGCGATCTTGATCATCCTGTCCTCGCTCGACTTTGCAGGCGTCCTGATACAATACCACTTGCGATCGTCGATTTGCGGCGCTTTGACGCGCTCAAATATGAATTTATTTGTTGGGATTGGTATAATCACAACGGCGGCTTGTTCTTCCCTTGGGGGCTGACAAAGGTATGGATGACGGTAATCGGCTTTTTCTTGAGCAGGTAGGTCAGAGTTCCGCCGATGATGATCAAGATAGCGCCGACGAGGGACCTCCATCCGAGGTCGGTGCTGAAGACAAAGTAGGCGATGAGGGCGTTGTAAATGATCGTGGCATAGCAAAGAGGAGATAGGTACGAAGCTGTGCCGTAGCGATATGCGATGGTAAGCAAGATCTGTCCGATTGCCGTCGTGACGCCGATACCCGAGGCCAGAACCCATTCCATTCCCACCGGACGGACCCAGACGGCCCATGCGAAAGGCAGGCTGATGAGCGAGCCGAAGCTAAAGTAGTAAAAAAGGGTGCGGCTCATCGGCTCTTTTTTTAAATTCAGCACCCGGACGGCCACGAGGGCGATCGATGAAGAGATCCCGGCAAAAAGGCCATAGACAAAGCCGAGCTGGAAGATCTGTCGCGAGGGGTTGAGCATGATGGCAACACCAATAAACCCGACGATGATCGACCACCAGATGTGGGAGTCAATCTTTTCGTTTTTCCAGATGCGCCAGACGAAAGGAACAAAAAAAGGCGCTGAATAATTGAGAGTGGCGGCATCGACGAGGTTCAAATAGCGGATGGCGAGAAAATAGAGAAAAAAACTGCCGACCCCGAAAAAATCGCGCAGCAAATGCAGAGGAAGCTCTTTGGTTGCCAGACGGCCGACTCCCTTCCGCAAAGCGATCGGCGAGATGCAGATTAAGCTGACGATGTTCTGGATAAAAATAATCTGAATAGTCGGAAACCGGCCTTTAAATTGCCAGACAAGCGAGCTGGCAAAGGCAAAAAAAAGATAAGCGACCAACGTGATCCCAATGCCTAGCTTCAGCTTGGGAGGGGTAGGTTCAAGAGCTGCCATACTATCGCATCTCCCATTCCACAAAATGGCGATGTGCAATAAGATTAAAAAAAACGGGAATTTTCTGAAACAACTTAGAGGCCTATGCACCCATCTAAAGAAAATCTGTCCTGGCTGGAATTCGACCGGCTCGAACCGTATCCCCAGATTGTCCACGGCGTTTTCAGCCGCAAAGGCGGGGTCAGCGAAGGGGCATATGCCTCTCTCAATACTTCGATGAGCGTCGGCGACCATCCGGATAAAGTGAAAGAAAACCGAAATAGGATCGCCAAGGCGCTAGGGATCGGCCGCCTCGTCGTCCCCCATTCGTCGCACGGAATAGGCGTCTCCCGGGTTACGTCTTCAAATTGGGAAACCACCCATCAGGCCGACGCCCTATTTACGACGGAAAAGGATTTAGGCCTTTGCGCTACGCATGCGGACTGCCAGATTGGCTTCTTTTATGACCCAAAGCACCAAGCCATTGCAATCGCCCATTCGGGCTGGCGCGGCAATGTGCAAAATATTTACTCTCATGTCGTAAAAGCTCTGCAAGAGGAGATCGGCTCGAACCCGGCCGACCTGATCGTCTGCATCTCCCCTTCTCTTGGCCCCGACCACGCCGAATTTACGAACTACAAAAAAGAGCTGCCGGAGGAGTTTTGGACCTTTCAGGTAAAACCGCACTATTTTGATCTTTGGGAAATCGCAAAAATGCAGCTCACGAAAGCCGGGGTAAAGCCTGAAAAGATCGAAATTGCCGGCATCTGCTCTTACTGCGCAAGCGAAGACTACTTCTCTCATCGAAGAGAAAAGAATGCCGGGCGGAACGCCTCCGTGATTGCAATCAAAGGATGATCTCATGGAAGCCATCCCCTTACGCTTAGATGGGCTTTTGCTTGTCAAACCGCGCTGCTTTGAGGACGCGCGGGGCTATTTTTTCGAAACGTACCGCAAAGATGCTTACGAGCGCTTGGGCATTTCCACCCCTTTCGTGCAGGATAACGCCGCCTTCTCAAAAAAAGGGGTAATCCGGGGCCTCCATTATCAGAAGACGCCCGGCCAGGCCAAGCTTGTCACGGCCATCTCCGGAGCGATCTGGGATGTCGCCGTCGACATCCGGCCAAACTCTGCTACGTATGGGCAGTGGGAGGCCGTGGAGTTGAGCGATGAAAACCATTGGCAGCTCTTCATCCCCGTCGGATTTGCGCATGGCTACTGCACGCTCAGCGAGTCGGCCTGCGTCTCTTATAAGGTGAGCGCCCCCTACGATCCGGCAACCGAATGTACCATCCGCTGGGACGACCCTAGCTTTGCTATTCCCTGGCCGTCAAAAAGCCCGATCCTATCCGAGCGGGACCGCAATGCGTAAATTAGACCGCATTCTCATCACCGGCGGCGCCGGGTTCATTGGATCGGCCTTCATCCGCTGGCTGATCCGGCTGCCCGAATTCGAGGGGCGCATTGTGAACCTCGACAAATTGACCTATGCCGCTGATTTAAAACTTCTGAAATCTTTAGAAGACCATCCCCGCTACCGCTTCATCCAAGGGGATATCCTCAATCAAAAGCTCGTCGAAGAGCTGCTGGAAACCCATGAGATCGATGCGGTTGTCCATTTTGCCGCCGAAACGCATGTCGATAGAAGCATCGCCTCCGCCCGCCCTTTTATTGAGACCAACGTGCAAGGGACCTTAACGCTTCTCGAAGCTGTCCGCAAGCTCCCCGATATCCATTTCCATCATATTTCTACGGATGAAGTATACGGCTCTTTGGGAGAAAGCGGCGCCTTTTCCGAAATGTCCCCCTATCGGCCGAATTCCCCTTACGCAGCTTCAAAAGCCGCCTCGGACCATCTCGTCCGCGCCTTTGCCCGCACCTATGGGATTTCGACCACGATCTCCCACTGCAGCAATAACTACGGCCCCGGCCAAAACCGGGAGAAGTTCATCCCCCTCATGATCTGCCATGCCCTGGAAGGAAAGCCCCTGCCCGTCTATGGCCGCGGGGCCAACATACGCGACTGGCTCTATGTCGATGACCATGCCGAGGCCATTTGGCGCATCCTCTGCCATGGCAGGCAGGGGGAAACCTATGATATAGGAGGAGGGGAGGAACTGACCAACCTTCTTTTGCTCGAAAGGCTCTTAAGGATCCTATCCGATGAAACAGGCTACCCTCTCAGGGGCTATCATGACCTTGTCCGGCATGTTTCAGACAGGCCCGGACATGACTTCCGCTATGCGATCGATACCGGGAAAATCAAGAAAGACCTGGGGTGGTCTCCTAACACCCTAATGGACAATGGGTTGCGAAAGACCATCCGTTGGCACTTGCGTAAAACAGCCATCTAATCGAACTAAGAAACTCGCCACCAACAACTTACGCACAAATATAAATCCAATATCCCTCAAAAACCTAACAAACAGCAACTTGCGTCTTAACAAGATATTTACCAATTGCCAAAGAAATTCTAATATGATAAAATTAGTGTTAAGGAATAATATATAAATCTTTAAACAAGGCGGATAATTAATGTCATCTTCAGTTCAAAATACAGGCGCTTTAGATCCTACAACTACAGCTACCGCATCAACCCAAGATAGCAGCTGGGACCCAAAGACATTAAGCCCTATTTGGGCAGACATTGAAATCGCCGGCTTGTGCGTTGCTCTTCTAATCGAATGCGAGATCCTTAATCAACTCTCAATGTTTGAAAAGCCTCCCAATATGAATGATAAGTATTCAGTAACAATAACAACAAACCGTCTCCAGCGACTAATCAATGCGAGCAATGCTTCGCCAGGATTTAAAACGCTAGCCCAACAATGTATCAGTGATATTCCTACCGGTGGCAAAGGCGCTGACGATCGCCCAATAAAGCTTAGAAATGATTTGACTCAAGGCATTCAAAATCTCCAGGTCTTTTCTAATCTCGGAATGCTGATGACGTATGATAAAAACGCTTTGAAGCTTCCAAATGATGATGGAACGGCAATGTTTTGCTTAACTTGCCTTTTTGCCGGAGATTTTCTCTATCAAAATCCCCACCTAAAACAAGACAGGCAAGAATGGTCTACTAAAGACTATAATGGCGGCGCCTGGGTAGATTTTTTTACTTACGAAACACCAAATGGGACTCCTGCAGCTTATATTTACAGCCTTCAAGCTTACTATTATTTAAACGACCGAGCTACTGATAAATGTTCTGATCGAGGAACTTTGATTCTCGAATGGATCTCTCAAAACGGCGGCCCATCTATTGATCCGGCAAATGTACCTTCCGAGGAACAAACTAATGCAGATGCGGACGCTACATGGAATTCGTATGTCGAGCAATATAACAACAATACTCCTAAAGCGAATCCTTTTGGTCCAGATTCATGGCCTCCCTTCAACCCAAGTGCTCCGAATTCATTTTTAGATCCCTACAATCTCGGCGGCAGCGGAAACGATGTTTACTCTAAAACATATCTCGAACTCGAGTGGATGAAGGATAATCCTGACAATCCAAACGGCGCGGTTATGTTTACGCTCTACCTATCCGACCTCTGCGCCAACGCGGACTCAGGCGCTTATAATACGGACCAATTTGACCAGTTTGCAAATACCCTCTTATCCATTCAGGATAAATCCGGAAAAACGCTGGTAGCCGAATGCGTCGATATTACGATGGAAGAGATTGTCGCAAATGGGGGCTCTGCTGTAGAAGCTCAGCTCTATATTGATGAGCTTTTCCCCGGAGAAGACCCGATCTCTAACGCTGCGCGCGCTGAAGCTGCCCAAGAAGCAGGGGTCCTAGCAAATTCTCCTCCTCCTACTCAAGAACAGATCAATCAGCAGTGGTATGATTACATGACGGAACCGTCTACCATCTCATCCATCGATGCAGCCCAATCGGCAATCCTTGGAGACATGCTGAATGGCTGCGGATCCAATATATATGCCGCACTCCTCGTACTGCTTCTCTTGCTCTCATCTTCTTCAATCATCGATATCGATGCGGAAGGAAACCTTTCCAAAAAGCTTACTGATGAAACGGCGCAATTGAACACGCTCACCACCGAGTGGAATAACGGTGCAACGGACGGCTGGGATGCGGATAGCGCTGAAGCGTGGATGGATCAGCTTCATGAACTGCAAGATGAAATGAACCAAACGCCTTTTGACTCTGACACCATGACCACCATCAATACACAATTTAATAGCATTTATAATTGCCAGGCAATGGGCGATAATCCGCCACAAGCCACATATCCCAATAACCAAGCGATGTATGTTGACTCGAATGGCGAGTACGTAAATGCCCAAGGCCAAAAAGTAGACTCCAATGGAAACCCAATTCTGGTAAATAAGCAACCTGTTATGGGGTCAGGAGGCGTAACTCCCGTTTATTGCAGTGGCGATTTATATGTCGATAATTCAGGAAATACTTATTACAAACAAACAAACGGCATATATATTAATACACAGACCGGAGCAGATGCTAATCTTCCACCAGGAAGCGTTCAAAACTATACAATCGAAGACCAATATGAAGCTGGTGATTACAATGGCTTGGCGACCTCTTTCAACGAGTTCGAGCCTTCGGATGTAAATCCGAATAATCCCAACCAAGGCGGCTTTACTCCTCAAGAAAATAAGATCGTAAACAGCTTAGGCGCTCTTTCGAGTCCTCTCACTGCACAGTCTAGTATGGTTGGAGCAGAAATGCAGCAAATCGCCGGATACATTAAAACCTATGAGAACGCCTTTACATCTATGTTGACTGGCGACTCAGGCGAAATCGGTTTCGAATCGGCGATCAACAACAATATGCGAGCTTAATTGCTGATTATAAGACAATACACCTCGCCCGGAACCCAACTTGGGAGCCGGGCCAGGGCGATTGCACGATAACTTGCTTGAAAAGAAAAACAGGATCCGCTTCGCGGGAGGATCGCACATGATATGCATGATGCAGGGAAGCCCTGCAACC
>JAKBAE010000124.1 GCA_021809325.1 bacterium | reverse complement strand
AACCGAATTTAAAGCTCCCTCAAATCGAACAAAAAATCGGGGTCAATATTGAATTTAATATTAACCCCGATTTTTTCTTCGATTTCAGGGGCTTTAAATCGGTTTGCGTTGGGTAAGATTGAGCCGGAACCAGTATATAAAGCGGAGATGGTTCGGGATCAGCGATGCGAATCGCTGATCTCGAAGAGTTTTATTTTTGAACCTATCCCGGCCAGGCAGGAGCAGTGGACGCACTATTGATCTGGATAATATTCCCCGTCTGCAACTGAAATGTAATCCCGTTTATCAAAGACACATCTGTTGCTGAATATGGATTCGTCGGAGAGGAGGGGGTTACTACCTGGCGTAGCAAATTGATCGTATACGTATAGGTGACGTCATTATACTTAAACTGAACCTGGAACGGATGGTTGGCATCAGCCACCAAATTCGCAATCGCTGTTGTCCCGCTCGTAGGCGCAGGCGTTGTGTGCGTTTGGGTTCCATCAAACCAAATGAAGTTCACAACCATCGTCGTATCTGCCGACAAAGGCCCTAGGTGGATGGTATAGGGGATGATTTCATAACTATTATAACCCATTTGGTTCGTCGTATACGTATCGTTGTTGATGTTCAAAACAGGCGTCCCCGTGAGGTTTCCCAGCGTGACTACAACATAGGCGTTTGGCAAGGAAGGCGTTCCGTTAGAAGCGGGAGACGCATATTGATCTTGGACAAGAGGATTGATCAACCCTGCCATGTTCAATAGGTCATCATAATCGTATCCATACCCCAATCCATAAGATGGATTATTCGGAATGTCTTGATTTTTGATTTGATATTGATGAACAGCGGTGTCGTACACGTTATACCAAGGGCCTTTTGAAAATGTAAAAGTAGGCGGCTGCGGATTGAGCGGAGCAGGATTGTGAAAATAACTGTCCGTCTGTCCCGACCGAGGCGCTATCGTCGCAAAACCGCAGTTATTATTTACAAACGTAGGCGCGCTCTGATACCCGGTGCAATTCAAGTCCGTCGGAGGCGTAGCTGTCAATTGGCCGGTGTTGAGAGGAAGCGATCCAATTGTAAATAGGGCGCTGATCAGTTTTGATAGCTCATTGGTTACAGCAACCGTGGCGTTAGAGGGCTGAAACGGCCATGTCGAGCCGCTGAGCAGCTCTTCCGTTGTAAGAGTGCTCAAATCCAGCGTGATGGGAGATGTAGGGGTCGGCCCATAAGGCGGGGTCGTCCCTGTATAGGTAAACTGAAGAGAAGATGCCCCTGTAGAGCTGATCTGATAAGTATACACAAAACTCGGCACCCCTCCGGCCGGAAATATCTGCGTCGTTAATGTGTTTCCACCGTAGTAGTTATAAAGGGCGGAGAAGAAATTGGTGCTTCCGGTCGGTCCATAAATGGTATTAGAGGCATAGTCATCCGGGAAAAAGGTTTGCGACGCACCTGTCGCCGCTCCTTGAAATTGCAGGCTGCTTTTAAGCGCAATGCTATTTTTGGCTGCCAAAATCCTTACATATCCCTCCGGAGTTGCATTGGAGTACTGATTTTGATAGTAGGGGACCGAAAGATTGCTCCATGTAGTCCCGCCGGCGGAGTCAGCGGCTTTCAACACGGATTGAATATTGGCCATCAGCGTATCTCTAGAAAGAGTAGGGTCATACCCCGAAACAAAGGTAGCGATTCCCTGTATGGCTTGATTTGTAGGATAGCTGAATACTTCGAGTTTCATGGGCAAGGAAAAAAAATCGACCCAGGAAAGGTTTAAAAAGATTTGGCTTGCAAGGTTCGCTCCGGTGGCAACGTTTCCGTTATTATAGACAAGCCCGAACTCAAAGTCTTGATACCAAGTATAATAGTTCGAATCCTGTATCGAGGTCTGAGAAGGGTCGTTGATATCGAGCACTCCACGGGCATTATTGAATTGCGTGGGCAAGTACATGGGGATATCAACCGATAGATAGCCCCTGGCGGAAGAACAGATTGGAAGATAAATCAAATAGGAAGGGTCTGTTTGACCGGTCCCGGTCGCCGGAGGCAAATCTTTTAATGACTTAGAAATCGAAGGATCGGCAGAACCCGGAGTCCCGGAGGTAGTAGGATAAACGTATTGGCAGATCCCGCTCGCGTCAGGGACCAAATAGCAGGGAAGCCCGGAAGGGTCCAGAGCGTGGGCTACAAAATAGATGCTCTGCGGCGTATTCAGTCCTGAACTATCGACAAGAACGATAGGGACGTAATTTTGTTTCGGCGCGGGAGCTCCCGCATCTGCCGTTGATAAAGCCAAAAGCAAGCAAGAGCCGATCGCCGCCAACTCTTTGCAAGTCGAAAACTGATAACCAAACATGTTCTACCTCTCTTTAAAGAAGAGAGATCCTACAGAGTTAAAGAAATTATTACTACCTTTTTAAGACGGGGGACCGCTTTCGCAAAGACAGCGGCAAGAACCTATGGGGCAACCAAAAAGTTGGTTTCGAATTTCTCTATTTCCGCTACGATTGGCGCATGCGCATACCCGAATGGTTTCCTGCCCATCCCCCCATCTACGACATCTCGAAAACCTATCTTGAGAACGCAACAGACGGCCCCTTCTTTGACGCGCCGATCCCCAACAGGCCGAAAGTAGAGCGTCAAATCGATTTTCTAGGAGTAAAGCTCAACTCTCCCCTCGGCATCCCGGCAGGCCCCCTCCTGAATGCGCGATGGATTTCTTTGGCAGCAAAACTTGGCTTCGATCTTCTCACCTATAAGACGATCCGCAGCTTTGCCCACCCGGGCCATGAGCTGCCGAACATGGTCTACGTAACATCCTCGGGAGAGTCGGCCGTTGTTTGCGAAGAGCCGAAAAGCGTAGACAATTTGATGTTGACCAACTCGTTCGGGATGCCATCGAGATCGCCCGAGTACCTTCTCGAAGACATCGACCGGGCAAACCGTTCGCTCTTAGAGGGCCAAGCCATGATCGTCTCAATCGTCGGCACCCCGAACCAAGGCGTCAGCTTCGTCCAAGATTTTGTGCGCGCGGCAGAGCTTGCCAAAGCAGCGGGAGCGAAGCTCATCGAGGCGAACCTCTCTTGTCCGAATGTGGGCAAGGCGGAAGGACAGCTCTACACAAACCCCGATGCGGTCTATGAATTCGCCCACGCGATTGCCCGGGCAGTCCACCCGATCCCCCTGATTTTGAAAACCGGGGTATTTCCGTCGAGAGACTCCCTTCGCGATGCGCTGGAGGCCGCGGCGCGCGCCGGCGCCCGGGCCATCTGCGGGATCAACTCAGTCTCATACCACGTTGTCGATCAAAGCGGAAACCCCGCGCTTGGCCCGCATCGGAGCTCGAGCGGCGTTTGCGGGGCCCCGATCCGGAAACAGGCGGCTGAATTTTTACAGGCGGCCTCTTCCATCATCCGAAAAGAAAAGCTCGATTTGGAGCTTCTCGGCTGCGGAGGCGTCGTAAAAAGCGAGCATTTTGACGAGCTGCTCTCTAGCGGAGCGGGCATCGCGATGAGTGCGACAGGGATGATGTGGGACCCTTTTTTGGCCTTAAGATACCATTGGAGCAAAGTCAATGACAAAGCGAAGCCTCATTCTCTCCCTCTTTGAGATTGGAGCTGTGCAGTTTGGTTCTTTCACTCTAAAAAGCGGCATCCAATCGCCCTTTTATCTCGATCTCAGGCGAAGCGTCTCATTCCCTGAAATTCTCATCGCCATCGCGGACGCCTTCTGCGAAAAAATGAAACCCCTTCAATTCGATTATCTCTGCGGCGTACCCTATACTGCCATCCCGTTTGCGGCGGCCGTCTCGATTCGACACCATGTGCCGATGGTACTCTTGCGAAAAGAAAGAAAGACGCACGGGACAGGGCGCATCCTCGAAGGGGTCTACCAAGCGGGGCAGCACTGCCTAATTTTAGAAGATGTGATCACCTCAGGCTCGAGCTTGCTGAAGAGCGCCGAAGAGATTCGCGAAGACGGCCTGATCGTGGAAGAAGCCATCGTCTTAGTCGATCGCTGCCAAGGCGGCATCGAAGCGCTTGAAAAAAAGGGGATCCACACCTACCCTATCTTTACTCTTCCGGAAATCACAACGGTCCTGGAAGAAGAAGGAAAAATCACCGCTTCTTTAGCCTCGAGCATGAAAGCGTTTTTGAAGGAACACCGGGTATGCTGAGTTATTTCAAACGGGCCAACCTCACCTTGCACCCGGTAGCGCAAAAGCTCTTCAAGGTCATGGAGCAAAAGCAATCGAACCTCTGCGTTGCTATCGACGCCACAAAAAAAGACGACCTCCTCTCCCTCGCAGAACAAATCGGCCCGGAGATCTGCGTCCTAAAAACCCATATCGACATCTTGGAAGACTATACGCCAAAGCTCAACGACGAGTTAAAACGGCTCTCCCACCGGCATCAGTTTTTGCTTTTCGAAGACCGCAAGTTTGCAGATATCGGCAACACCGTTTCGCTCCAATACGAAAAAGGGATCTACCGGATCGCCGAGTGGGCCGACTTGACCAATGCGCATGTGCTGCCCGGCCCCGGGATCATCGAGGGGCTGAAGCAGGTGGGAAAACCGCTCGGGCGGGGGCTTCTCCTCCTTGCGGAGATGAGCTCCGCCGGCGCGATGACGGACGCCCAATACGCAAAAAAAGCGGTGGAGATGGGTGAGGCGCACATGGATTTTGTCATGGGATTCATCTCGCAAAAAAAGCTCAGCGAGCATCCGGGGATGGTCCATTTCACTCCGGGGATCCAGCTGCACGAGGGAAAAGATGCGCTAGGCCAGCGCTACACAACCGTAGAAGATGCGATCTGCCGGAGAAAGACCGATGTGATCATCGTCGGCCGCGGCATCACAGGCGCCTCCGACCCTGCGGCTGCAGCCAAGATGTACCGGAGCGCGGCATGGGAGTGTTACACCAAAAATGCGCTTTCCTAAAATCGTCATCCTCATCCTGAACTGGAACGGCAAAAAAGACACCCTCGAGTGCCTCTCTTCACTCGGGCAAGCGCTCCCCTCCCCTAAATTCGCAACGCTTGTCATCGACAACGGATCGACGGACGACTCGGTTGCAGCCATCCGCGAAGCCTTTCCCGAAGTGCCTATCCTAGAGACGAAAGAAAATCTCGGCTTCGCCGGCGGCAATAACGCCGGCATCAGCTGGGCGCTGACAAAATCGTTCGAATGGATTTTTCTTCTCAACAACGACACTGTCGTAGCCCCCGATTTGATCCAGCGCCTCTTAGCTGCCGCAAAAGCCAAACCGGAAGGAAAGATCTTCGGGGCCAAAATCTACCGCTACGACGAAAAGAATAAAATCGATCATCTCGGCGGCTACTGGAGCCCATCCAAGGCAGAGTTCGAGTCCTATGCCTTCGGCAAAACCGACGACGGCTCTTTTGAAGAGATGCAGCAAGCGGACTACGTATGCGGCTGCGCCCTCTTGATGCATAGAAGCGTCCCCGAGAAGATCGGCCTTCTGGAAAAAAGCTATTTTCTCCTCTGGGAAGAGAGCGATTTTTGCACCCGGGCAAAAAACCATGGCCTCCAAATCTGGACGGCGCCGCAGGCAAAGCTCTGGCATAAGGTCTCCGCCTCCTTCACCGGAGGAAAGCCCCATATGCACTACTTCTGGTGGAGGAACAGGCTGCTCTATCTCTCCCGCAACCGGCAAGGCGCCGAAAAAAGGGCGCTCTACCGCACCATCGTCGGGCCCCAAATCGCCAAATGCTTCAAACTGGCTATCCTAAAAACCCTCCAAGAAAGCCTTCTCTTCCTTTGCAATAAAAAAGATCCAAAACGATCCGCTAAAGCAAAGCGCTACCGTGCCGGATGTATGGGGATCTTGCACTATTTTCTCGGAAAATTTGGAAACTGCCCCGCCAGGTATGGAAGGGGCTCCGCCCCTTAAAATCCCCGCCAAGGGAACAAGTCCCCTTGGAACCCCTTTTGTTTTTTTCCTGCGTCCGCAGGGAAAAAACAAAGACATATGGGCCAATTGCTCGAAGAAATCGACAATCAAAAATTCCTAAAGTTGAGTCTGCGTCCAGGGCGATTGCACGAAGAATTTCTTGACATGCCTTGTTCATAGAGAAGGACAGGATGAGCATGATCGCAAGCGGCATGATAAGCAG
>JAKBAE010000123.1 GCA_021809325.1 bacterium | reverse complement strand
TGCTCACCAAGAAAGTGTTTGTGAAAGCCTAAGGCGAAAGATTATAGAGGAAGCCGGATGCGGGAAACCCGCCTGTCCGGTTTGATGAGGGGGGTGGGGATCCACCCCTACTCCACTGCCTGATCTTACATATCCTGTAATTTGAGGCAGTTGCAAAACTGGGACACCCAGCAAAATCGCCCTTTTGAGCCATTTTGCCACCCTGCCCCCGAGCCCTACTCACCTCGAGTATGTGCTCGGGGGCAGGGCTTCGGCCGCTTCGCGGCTGGCAAACTGGCTCAAAATCATCGATTTTTCTGTGTGCCCGAGTTTTGCAACTGCCTCATTTTATCTAGTTACTTTAACTTTGCAGGTGTCCTGGTCAAAATGTGAATGGCCTCGATATTCGGATTTTTGGGTAGTACTTATAGCATGTTCTTTGTTAAGTAAAAATGAAAAACAGAAATTTTATTAAAGGTTAGGAATTAATGAATTCCCAAATCCGCTCGATATCTTTTTTCGTGAGACCAGCGACCTGAGAGAGCGATTCTTTGGAAGCAGCTCTCAAGGCGCGGACGCTCCCATAATAGCTGAGCAGGCGGCGCCGTTTGATCGGGCCGATGCCCGGCAGCTGGTCAATCTCGCTTGCAAGGGTAGACTTGGTCCGCCGTTTTCTGTGGTAGCTGATCGCGAGGCGATGCGCCTCGTCTCGGATCTGCTGCAAGAGAAATAGCATGGGAGAGCGCGGGTTGACGAGGATAGGATCAGGCCGGTGTGGGAGGAAGATCTTTTCTTGGGTCAATCCTTTATCGTGGCGGGCGCTTTCTTTGGCAAGGCCGATTACATCAATCGAGGCGATGCCGAGCTCTTGAAAGACTTGCAGTGCAAGATTGAGCTGCCCCTTGCCGCCGTCGACGACGAGCAGGTCGCAAAAATCCCCTTTCTCCTTTTCTCGGGTGAAATGGCGCAAAAGCGCTTCTCTCATCGAGCCGTAATCTTCTGAGCTGCTTTCTTTGATCCGAAAGAGCTTCGTGCGGCCTTTATCCCTTTCTCCATTTGTAAAGCAGCAGAGGCTTGCGACCGGGTTTGTGCCCGAGATGTGGGAGGTGTCGAAACATTCGATCCTCCTTGGAAAACGGGTGAGCTCGAGGGTCTCTTGCAAATCGAGGAGCATTTTTTCCCTCAGCGAGCGCTCGTCTTGCTCTCGGGCAAAGAGGGCCTTGGCATTTTTTTGGGCCATCTCGAGAAGATCGCGCTTTTTCCCTTTTTTTGGGTTGGCGAGAGTAATTTTTTTTCCATGCGATTCGCTCAAAATTTCTTCGAGAAGAGAGAGGTTGGGAAGGGGGAGGGGGAGCAAAATCTCTTCCGGCGGGTTTTTTAAGAGCCTATAGTGCTGAAGAAGAAACGTCTCAAATATCTCTTCGTCGTCAGATGCGATGAGATGAAAGCTGAAGTGCTGCGATCCTATGATTTTTCCCTCACGAAACTGCAAGAGGGCAATCAGCACGCCGCCGGCTTGGCGCCAAAGGCCCAAGACGTCGCAGTCCTTGGCAAAAGCGCTCTCCACATGCTGGACTGTTGTAACATGTTCAATTTGCCGGATTGTTTTAAATAGGGCGTCGGCTTTTTCAAATTCTAGCTTTGATGAGGCATCTTCCATCGCGGCTCGAAGCTCTTTGACAACCTCTTTGTCCTGCCCTTTTAAGAGGCGCACGGCCGCCTCTACATATCCCTGATACTCCTCTTCAGTGCAGAGATTTACGCAGGGGGCCGAGCACTTTTTGATCTCGTAGAGGAGGCAGGGCCTTTTGCGGCTGGCCAGCTCTGCATCGGAGCATTGGCGAAGAGGGAAAAGCTGCAAGAGCAGATCGTAAGTCTGTCTGGCGGCAAGGGCATTGGTGTAGGGGCCAAAAGTTGCTCCCTCGGATTTTTTTGGCTGGCCTTTGCTGCGTATAAGTTGAAGCATCGGCCATTTGTGTTTTGTAACTAGGAGGCTAATAAATGTTTTGTCGTCTTTGAGGAGGACGTTGTACTTCGGCTGGTGGCGCTTGATCAGGTTGTTTTCCAAAAGCAGCGCGTCCTTTTCGGTAAGCGCTACGATCGTGTCGATCGACTCGATTTGCGCGACAAGGTACGGGACCATTTCGCGCTCGTCGCTTTGGGCAAAATATTGCTTTAAGCGGCTGCGCAGGTTTTTCGCCTTGCCGATATAGAGCACCTTGCCTTGAGCGTCTTTCATCAAATAGACGCCGGGGTCTTGGGGATAGAGCGCGAGATCGCGGGAATCGAAGGGCATATCTCAATGGTATCAATTCTACTCCTTTTTCTTTAACTCGACTTTGTGCATTTTTGACCGAGAGTTTGATAAGCAATTGGTTCAGATGGTTTTATGCTTTTTCAGACAGGCCTGTGAAGCGCCGGCTGAAAAAGTATAAAGCCATATGGGCCAATTGCTTGAAGAAAACGAGGGTCAAAAATGTACAAAGTCGAGTTTAACTCGAAAATGGAGTTTTTTTCTCTTGTTCTTACTTTTGACAAAAAACGGAATCCGGGAATAAAATATCCGCTCTTTTATGTAGGAGTTCTAAATGCCTGTTTCTAAATTGCCCCCTTTTAAGCCGAACCCGGCAAGTGAATCCTGGTTTGGATTCACTCCTATTCAGATGCCAAGTTCCGCAACCGTTGAAAAAATGATTAATGTATTTTCGGCAGCCTTTCTATGCAGTATTCCCATCGCTATTATTTATTATATGAATCAACAAATCTCTGATTTGAGTCAGCAGGTTTCTATTTTGAGTCAACAGAAGGGACAATTAGAAAGTGATCTGAGTGAGCTTCAGCTTAACTTTAAAAATGTGAACTCGGAAAACGAAAGATGTGCGTCGAATTTTGCTCAGATAAACGAGCAATTCGGAGCGACTGAAGCGGCTCGAGTGATTGCTAAGGCAAACTTTGAATTTTGTTCTGGTGAATTGCAAGCTGCAGAATATCAGCTAGACAACTTTGCAGACTGGCAGGGACTTCTCCAAGGCTGCATAGATGCTTCATCTGATACCGTTAGCACTGATCTTATGCCAGCATTAATAAAAGCAACTGATGTTTGGGAGAAATGTGATTTTAAGCAGAGAGAGATTGATAGGTTAAAGGTGACTTGGAGAGCTATAACTAATGACTATGCTAGATTGGAAGGCGAACTAAGCAGGACGACTAACCAATGCACAATGGATAAAAACTCGCTTCAAGGTGAAGTCGATGGGCAAAAAGCGATTAACAACGGTCTAAACACAGACAAGCAGGGCTTAGAAAAGAATATTGCGCAATTGCAAGAGGATCTAAATACGTGTAAGAAGCACGTAAGCGATCATGAGAAAACTATTAAAGGTTATGAAAAGATTTTTGGAAAAGTTAAGAACGCTGTCCAAGCTGTAGTTAAAGAGGCTGAACAAAAGCCTTAAACTTAAATCAGAGACGCTTTTTTCTGCAGGTCCGCCAGGATCTGCAGAGCTTCGAGCGGGGTGAGGGTATTCGGATCGATCCGCCGCAGCTCATCAATGAGAGGAGAGGTAAAGAGGGGCAGCTCTTCAATCATCTTCTTTTTAGGATGGGCTTCTCTTGGCTTTTCGAGAGTCTTAAGCATCTCTTCCGCCTTACGGATGACGGCGTAGGGGAGGCCGGCGAGCTTGGCTACATGGATGCCGTAGCTCCGGTCGGTGCTCCCGGGGACGATCTTGCGAAGGAAGACGATGCCGCCCGGCTCTTCTTGGACGGCGACATGGACGTTGAGGGCTGTTTTAAACTCCTGATCGAGTCGGGTCAGCTCCCAATAGTGGGTGGCAAACAGGGTTTTGGCCTTTTTGTCCGAGGTTGCGAGGAGGTAGTGGGCAACCGACCAGGCGATCGAGATGCCGTCATAGGTGCTTGTGCCCCGGCCGATCTCATCGAGGATGACGAGCGATCGCGAGGTGGCGTTGTGCAGGATGTTGGCCGTCTCGCTCATCTCCACCATGAAAGTAGACTGCCCGCGGGCGAGATCGTCGCTCGCGCCGATGCGGGAAAAGAGCTTGTCGATGATGCCGAGCCGGGCCCGGCTTGCAGGCACATAGGAGCCCATCTGCGCGAGGATTGCGATCAGGGCGACTTGGCGGATGTAGGTCGATTTTCCGGCCATATTGGGGCCGGTGATCAGCATGAGCTGGCGCGACGCATCCAGATGCGTGTCGTTGGGGATAAAGTTCGAAGAGCCGATCGAGCGCTCAATCACCGGATGTCGTCCGTCTTCGATGTGCAGTGCATCGCTCTCATCGAGCTCGGGGCGGCTCCATCGGTTTTCTTTAGCGGCAATCGCTAGCGAGAGAAGCGCGTCAATCCGTGCGATTGCTTTGGCGATCGCTGTGATCTTGCTGCTCTCAGTTGCAGCTTTTGCGCGCAGCTCTTCGAAGAGCTCCGCTTCGAGTGCTTTCGCTCTGGCGTCTGCCGTCAAGATTTGGTGCTCAAAGCGCTTGAGCTCTTCTGTCACAAAACGCTCTGCATTGACGAGGGTTTGTCTGCGCTGAAACTCTTCCGGAACATTTTCGCCTTTGCTGCGGCTCACCTCGATGTAGTAGCCAAACGCTTTTGTATAGCCCACTTTGAGCGTTTTGATCCCCGTCCGCTCCCGCAGCTCATTTTGGTAGCGGGACATCCAAGCGACCCCGCCTTGGCTGAGGGCGCGGAGATCGTCGAGCTCGGCGTTGACTTTTTCCCGGAAGAGATCTCCGTCGCTGATCCGAAGGGGCGGATTTTCTTGCAGGGAACTGCAGATCCTCTCTGCAATTTGCGAGACATCGGGAAGAGGGGGCTGCAGCGCAGGCGAGGGGAGGGATGCAAGTTCCAGTGCAATGGCAGGCAGATGCGAGAGCGACAAGCCAAGGGACCACAGATCGCGCGGGCTGGCATAGCGGGCGCATGTCTTGGCGATGAGCCGCTCGAGGTCCCGGACCCTTTCAAAGAGCTGGCGGAGGCGCTTGGCGGGGTCGGGATGGGCGAGAAGGACTCCGATGGCATCTTGCCTTTCTACGATTTTTGGGACAGAAAGGAGAGGTGCCTTGAGCCATTGGCAAAGAAGGCGGCCGCCCATCGGCGTTGAAGTGTGGTCGATGAGATCGAGCAGGCTGTTTTTTTGCGCGCTGTCGCTGAGTGATTCGATCAGTTCGAGATGGCGCATCGTCGAGCGGTCGATCGAGAGAAACTGGGATAGGGCCTCGTTTTGGAGGGCCGTGACATGTTCAAGGCAAAGGGAGAGGTCATCTTTGAGGTAGGAAAGAAGCGAGCCGGAAGCTGAGATCGCAGCGTTTAGCCCAAAGAGTCCGAACGTGTCGAGGCTTGCAATGCGAAAATGAGAGAGAAGCGCCTTCAAAGAACTTTCCGGATCAAAGCGCCAGTCGTCGAGCTCGCTGGCAAGGAGCGAAAAGGCGTTGGAGAGGTCCTGAAAAAACGTTGGGCGGGCCGTCTTGAACTTGCGCGGGACGATGAATTCAGCGGGGCGCAGGCGGTAGAGAAGGTCGATGAGATCTTGTTCCTTTTCCAATTCGAGCGTGCGGAACTCTCCCGTCGTCAAGTCGAGAAAAGCAACGCCGAAGACTTTTCCAAGAAGGACGAGCGATGCAATGTAGTTGTTTTTCTTCTCTTGGATGAGCTGCGACTGGACGAGCGTGCCGGGCGTGACGATCCGGACGATCTCTCGCTTGACCAGCCCTTTGACCGATTTCGGATCTTCCGTCTGCTCGGCAATGGCGACTTTGTGTCCTTTAGCAATCAGCTTGTCGATGTATTGATCGGCGGCATGGAAAGGGACGCCGCACATCGGGATGTTTTGCCTTTGCGTCAGCGTGAGGTTTAGCTCTTTCGAGATGATATTCGCGTCTTGGTGGAACGCTTCGTAGAAGTCGCCCAGGCGAAAGAGGAGAAGCGCGTCTTTTGCTTGCGCTTTGCAGGCGTGCCATTGCGCCATCATGGGAGTAGGTGCGTCTTGAGAGATCATGGCAGACATGATGAGGGTTTTTTCCTTCATTTTTCAATTGTTTTCTGAGAGAGGCTCTCGGTAGGGGGTAAATTGGAAAACTAAAATAAACATTATGCATTAAAATTATATGAGCCTATCTCTGACTTCTTGACAAGATCTGCATGATTGGTTTTTTTGAACGTGCATAAAGTCTTTTTAGTCTTCAAAAAGGAACAGGATTTGCATGATCGCAAGCGGCATGATGTGCAGGATGA
>JAKBAE010000122.1 GCA_021809325.1 bacterium | reverse complement strand
AATCTGATCCGCAGAGCGATTTTTGGGAGATGGAATCTGAGAAAATTCAGGCGACTATTTTCGTGTTTTACGTGTTTAGAACCAGCTGGTTGCACGGCATGAATTTATTTTTTGTCCAGTACAGAGCAGCGAGGCAAAGCAAAATCGATCTGAATGAACGTTGGCCTTGCACTCCGTGCAAGGCGAGTGAAGAGGATCGATTTGGCGCAGCCGCAGCGAGTACAAATTCCCAAAACCTGACGGAGCGCGGTATAAATAGGTGAGGCAGTTGCAAAACTGGAACGTCCAGCAAAATCGCCCTTTTGAGCCATTTTGCTATCTTGCTCCCAAGCTCTGCTCATCTCGATTATTTTACTGGCGTGTCTGTAAGAAGCCATTTCCAGGCGGGAAGAATAGAAATCTTTCGCCCTTCATGAATTTCTTCTACGCTTTTTTCGTCCATTGTGAGGATGGTGCCTTCTTCCAATTGATGAACATGCATTGCCTCTAGTAGTCCGCGAACTTCCCGTTTTTTTACATCTGGATCTGCGAGAGTTTTTGTCACCTGGATGGCGCATGAAATTTTTAAATCTGTTTTGATGAGGAAATCGCATTCATATTGTTGCTTATGAAAATAAATTTCTTTTTCACGCCGTTTGAGTTCATTGTGAACCATATTTTCGAGTACTCTTCCAGTATCTTCGGAGAACCGGAACGAAATAGCGTTTGCTAACCCTGTGTCTGCAATATAAACTTTCTTGTCGCTACCAATTTGATTTTTCAAGGAATAATCAAATTTATATAACTCACTAAAAAGAAATATCTCATAAAAGTAAGAGCAGTAATCCATGATGGTCTGAGGGTGCATGCCTAATGCTTTTGCGCAACCTCTATAGCTAAAAGATTTAGCGCTATTCGTTGCCAAATAGATACCTAACTCTTTGATTTTCATTAAATTTACCTCATGTCGAGAGGCGATGTCTTTATATATGAAATCTTCAAAATAATTGATTAGCAGTTCCTTCTGGAGGACGGGGCGCAAAACAACCGCGGGAAAGGTTCCGATTTCAAGATATTGTGTAAGGTGATTTTTTATAAGAGTTTCTTTTTTCGAAGAAAATGGAGGTTTTGTATCTTTGATATCTTTGAAATGCAAATATTCTTCAAATGATAGGGGGTAAATTTTGATTGTGATGTTTCTGCCTGTCAAAAGGGTGGAAAATTCTTTTTTAATGAAAGAAGAATTAGATCCGCTGATCCAAATTTGAGGAATTTCCTTTCGGTCATATGCTTTTCTTATGAAGGAAACCCAATCCTTGCAGTTTTGAATTTCATCTATAAAGAGATTTTTTAGCGGGGCAATGTCGTGATAGCATTGCAGAATTTCTTGCAGTGTGTATTTCTTTAGGATTTCGTCTTCAAAATTGATGTATAGGACGTGTTTATCGTGTTTGGATAATTTTTCGATAATTTGGTAAAACAGCGTGCTTTTTCCGACCCGCCTTGCGCCTTCCAGGATTTTCACTTCGGGGATTTGGAGATAGGGGTCCAAGAAATAATTGCGTGGAAATCCTGCAAGTTCAACGGGGAACTCTCCCTCGATCCAGGGGTTCCAATCGTAGAGAGACTTGAGAATTTCGTCCTTCATGATGCCTCATTTTGACATGTTGGAGTATATCATTTTTAGGATTTTTGATATAGTTGATTGGGTTGATTTTTTAACTATCTGGCTGTTAGGTAGTTCCTTGTGGGGATAAATGGTATTACTTTGCCAGGTAGCGTTTGAAAGAGTTCTCGTGCCATGTCTGGTATGTGCAAGCGCTGCCGGGGCACCCCTCATAGCGGGCATCGTGGGTAAGAGTCGACGTAGAGTGGACGAGGGTATCGAGCGGCGGCTCAAAAAAGAGAGCCATTGTGTATCTCTCGACGGCTCCTTTTGCCTTATGAACCCGGTGCTCCGTAGCAAAGATTTGGTCGTTGGAAAGAAGCTGGCCAAATTCGCCCACTTGAAAAAGCATGAGATCCAAACCGGATGCCTCCACTTTTTGAAAGTCCTCTCCATCTGATTTTCTAACAAAGAGCCCGGCATCTTCCGGCTCAGGCACCGGGGATCCGTCCCGGAAATAGAGTGCAGGAAGAAGCGAGGTAAAAAGGCCGTGGTCAAAATGAGCGCCGCACCAGTACGGATTATTCTCTATGCCCTCTTCGCTGTTTTTGTAATAGAGCATTCGGCCGACTTTATTTTCTGCCGTCTCTACGCCGGTAGCAGGGCCGGTCAGCTCGATGGCCCTCATCACTTTTTCGCCCATCTCGCTCATCAGGGTGCCGAGCTTGAGAAAGGGTGTTTTAAACCAAAGCTTTTGAGGCCAAATATTGCTGCAATGATCGGGGACAAAAGCATAATAAGAGACTTTTAGGTTGTCGACGACCCATGTGCCATCAGCTCTTTGAAAACGCTCTTTTCCTTCTTCATAGCCAAGGAAAAGATCCCCTCTTTCCCGATTGGGGGCGTAAGTATTTTTAACCGACTCGGGAAGAGCTGAGAATGCTCTTGCGCTTTCGATGAAACGCTCTACATTTTCTTGAAGCATGGGGATTCCCTTGATTCCGACAATCCCCTCTTCCAAAAGAGCTCTTTTCAACTGGGACAGCGCAGTTGGATCGCCCTTTTCGAAAGATTCATAAGAGATGATTGTTAGTGTGAGTGCAGCCGCAATCCAATTCATGTCGAACTCCTGATCTTAAAAAAGAGTAATATCAAATGGGATAGGCGTTTTTTTGTCAAAAATCATCCGATAGAGAAAAAATCAAACTTGCTTTTGCTTTGATTTTAATTCGCATTTTATTATGTTCTGTTTTTGCTTTTATAATAAAGGTTGGTTTTATGATTTGTCTTAATATGGTTGTGAAGAACGCTAGTAAAGTGATTCAAAAAAGCCTTGCCTCAGTTAGGCCGTATATCGATTCCTGGGCCATTGTCGATGTGGGATCTGCCGATGGGACGCAGCGAATGGTATACGACTCTCTTCGAGGAGTGCCGGGCGAGCTTTATGAGAGAGAAGATCTCGGTGGAGGGAACAACCGTAATATGGCGATGCGCCTGGCGCAAGGAAAAGGGGATTATCTCCTTTTTTTGGATGCGGATCAGGAATTTTCTTTTAGCAGCTTCGCATTTCCCCCTTTGGAGGCTCCCTGCTATTACGCTTATCACCGTATGGAGCATTGCGAATCGCTGCGGATCTTGTTGGTAAAACAAGGCCTTGGCTGGCATTGGCAAGGAGTGGTCCATGAGAATATCTATTGTCCAGGACAAATGCCGGAGGCAAAAGTTCTTGAAGGCGCCAGGCTTGTTTCGCACCCCCCGGATCGAGAAAGACTTAATGAGGAAATCCGGCTTATGCAAAACGATCCCACGATGTTTTTGCATTTAGCCCATGCTAATGAAAAGCTAGGGAATCAAACAAAAGCGCTTGAATTGTATGAAAAGAAGGTCTCTATCGGGGGAGCTCAATACGAGATCTACTATTGTCTTTTGCGCAGCGCATTTTTGAAGGGGAGGCTCGATAGGCCGGCAAAGGATGTGCTTGAGAGTTTTAAACAGGCCCACCTGGTCTCGCCTGATCGGGCCGAGAGCTATGCTTATCTCGCTGACTATTTGAGAAAGCGGGAAAACCACGTGATGAGCTATCTTCTTCTGAAATCAGTTCTTTCTCTTCCTTCCCCCAAACAATATTTCCGCGTGGATGCAGATCTCTATCGGTTTGGACGTCTTGCTCTTCTTGCCGAGTGCGCATGGCGCATCGGAAGAATCTCCGAGAGCTATGATGCAATTGAGAAGCTGCTAGCCATTGAGGATCTTCCCGAACAGATCCGCATCAACATGGAAAAAAATCGAGCGCTAAAGATGTTCGACCCATTTAGAAGCGCCTACTCAATTTTCGGAGGCGCCTTATGGCAACAACAATATCTTTAAGTATGATTTTGAAGGATGATGCGGAGACAATACAGGCCTCTCTTCAATCGGTCCGTCCTTGGATTCAAAGCTATGTTTTGATCGAAGCCGCTTCAACGGACGAGACTTTGGATTTGGCCCTCCAAGAGCTGAAAGGAATTAAGGGAAAAGTTTATCAAAGTCCTTGGGCGACCTCGCAGCCAACAACTCAAGAGCTGCTTTCTCTTGCAAAGAATCAGGGCGACTATCTCCTTTGGATCTCTCCGGATGAAAAGCTGGTAGTGAAGGAGAAAGACGGTTTTGGGGCTTTGAAAAAGGACCGCTACGATGCAGTTTGCCGCGCGGATGGGGTTGATTGGCGAAGGCCCTTCTTGCTCCGCTCCGGACTTGACTGGAGAGGAGGGGATCTTTTTCCCCAGGACCTCTTTTCGCCCCGGGCAAAAACAAGCCAGCTCCTTAGCGGCTGTGTTCTCTCGAAGATGGGGAAAAACCCACTGAAGGAAAAACGCAAGCTGAAGGAGGCTCTCCAAAGAGATCCGGCAAATGGGAAAATTCTACTTCATTTGGCCAGAGCGGTTGAGTCTTTTGGAGAGAGTGAGGAAGCGCTTAGACTATATGAGAAGAGATCTGCAATGGGAGGAGAGCCTCAAGAGGTTTTTTATTCTCTCTACCGGATTGCCGCTTTGCAGGAGAAAAGGGGCGATTGCCTCGAAAAGGTGATAGAAAGCTATCTCAAGGCTTACCACTGTTTTCCCAATAGGGCGGAGCCTCTCTTTGATCTTGCCGAAAGGATGATCCAAGACGAAAACTATGTTCTCGGTTATGTGCTCTCCGAGTTTGCGTTGACGATCCCTCGCCCGGCGGATCTATTTTTGCAAAAGAGCTGGATTTATGAACACGGGCTTCTTTACCAGTTTGCGGTATGCGCTCTAAAGATCCAGAGAATAAAGGAAGCAAATCGTGCGATTGAAGCCCTTCCCGAAGAAATCCGCAAGTTGCTGAAAAAGGAGAACTAGGATGAAAATTGGAATCTATACTTTTAGGTCCGAAGGATGTCCTCAATGGGACCCGGATTCGATCCGGTCCGGTATAACCGGGTCCGAAGAAGCGGTGATCTACATGGCAAAAGAGCTGGCTAATCTCGGCCATATTGTGCAGGTCTTTGCCGATGTCCCTTCCGGATCAGTCCATGCGAAGGAGGGAGCCAACCCGCGTTATGTCTCGCTCGAGGCTGCGGAAAGTCAGCAGTTCGATATCGCGATTTGCTGGCGCTGGCCGGGGATCGGCTCGTTTTTGAAAGAAAAGAGACTCGCGAAAAAAGTCTACCTTTGGCCGCATGATACCCTTGAAGGAATCGCTTCTTCCGAAGGGTTCGACGATGTGCTGTGGCTCTCGGAGTGGCAAAGGGAGCAGTGGATTTCTACTGTGCCGTCCTTTGCCCGCTTTACCAAGATCTTTGGCAATGGGATCGAGCTAAAGCAGGTTCCCCCTCTATCTCCGAGAGAAAATCCCTATTCTTGCATCTATGGATCGAATTATGGACGCGGGCTCGTGTTCCTCTTACACATCTGGCCGCATTTGAAAAAGCGTTTTCCTCAAGCAACGCTTGATATTTACTATGGCTGGCAGCATTGGGGGCTTCTCACTCCTTTTGAAGAGCGCTGGGCGCGAGAGGCATTAGAGCGTCTACCGGGTGTTAAAGAGCATGGACTGGTCGGCCATGAAGAGCTCAATTGTGCCTATGCAAAAGCTTCCTTTTGGACCTATCCATGCATCAAGCCGGAGACGTTTTGCATCACAGCGCTCCGCGCGCAGCAATCAGGGGCGGTTCCTGTCATCTTAGAAGGATCGGCTCTAAAGCATACGGTTCGATCCGGATATAAATGCCAAAAGCTAGAAGAATATCTTCCGCTATTGCTTCGGGCGATGGATTCGGCAGAAAAAATTTCTCTCAAAGAGCGGGCCTTATTAGGCAAGGCCGTGGAGAAGTATACTTGGCAGGGGCTCGCACTCCAGTGGAATGCCCTCTTCAACGCGAAGAGTTTGTAGATCTCTTTTTTTGAAGTCTTCTTCAATCATTTTTTTTAGGAGTTGACGGTCTTTATCTCAAGGACGCGAGAAAACTCGGTCCTTTAGGGCCGAGATGAATTGCGCCTTTTAAGCTTGAGGAGACTCTTGCTGTTCAATATACCGTTTAATTACAGATAGTGGTGCGCCACCGCATGCTCCTGCGAAGTAATACCATTGAGGCAGTTGCAAAACTCTGACGAAGTGGGGTTTTAAGGAAAGCACAAAAAAATTTAGAAAAGACACGCCTTGCTCTATAATGTCATTTGGAAGAACAAAAAGAGAGCAAGGCAA
>JAKBAE010000011.1 GCA_021809325.1 bacterium | reverse complement strand
AATGAAGAAACGGTGATATGCGATTGGAGGTTCACTACTGCAGAGGCTCGGATTAAACTGCGAAAGCTATATCCGGTGGTGAGATAATTATTTTAAATACTTTTGAAAAGCTGTACTAGATTGACGCCCTGTAGGAAAACAGGGCGTCTAAAAGAATTACTTGCAACTTTTGCAGCGAGCCCAGCACACAATGCGGTAAATCGCTGAAATTCCAACAAGTACGAAAATAATCCTAGAGATGACATCTCCAAAGATCGCTCCAATTAGATCAAAGTCGAATAACCCGACCAATCCCCAGTTAATACCCCCGATCAATAATAAGACGGCGGCGATGACATCCACAGCGTTACAATGCTTCATTTTGCACTCCTTCTTGCAATAGCGTCTTTTGGGACGCATTCTAAGCTTTGATCTTCTCATAAAGTTTTGGTGCAATTTTGTAAATAAAATCAAAAAAGATCAGCTCTGTTGCTAAAAAAGAATATTTCTTTATAGTAAAAATAAAATCAGCATATTCAGAATTGAAATAAACAAAAGGCTATAAAATGAGAAAAAAACAAATAATTAAAATAAACAAACCAAACATTTCAATCTTGGAAAAAGAAGGCTACAGCATAAAATCGGTTACGATCAATGAGGTCAAAATGGTCTTCCCGATCTCTAAAGGAACTCAGGGAGATCCGAGCACACAAACGGTATCCGAAGCATTTGGTTATCTTATGCGCAACGCTGTTGAGGCGGGAGACGATGATTCTAAGGAAATCTTCCAGGGTCTTCTCAATGCCTATTTTCATTGCTGCAACAATTCGATTGTTCCTTATCCCACGCATCCAAAAGAGCGGTTCGGACTAATGGGGTGGCTGCCTGAATTAAATGGCCGATATCAAAACGAAAGCGATGCAAACTCTGCATCTGATGCCGATGAAGATATCATCCGATCTCTTTTGGATGCAGATAGCAAAGGATGGAACCTAAGCGCCACTGATCCAAACGACGATCCGGCAAACCCTCCACTCTATAAATCGATGACCATCCAAGATCTCACATTGCAAGCGATTCGAGCTCTGGCAAATTACGACGTAGGAAGCTTCTCGTTTAATGGCAAATCGTACGATCCTGCTATCACTCCTGACTGCTAGGGTCACGATTTACCCTTCTCTGACTATTTCGATCCATCAACATTTGCAATGATGATCAAATTCCTTGGAACAAGTGATCCAAATACAACCGAGCGCCTCAAAAATGCCGCTCGAAATAGCATGCAGTATATCGTCGATTTAGCGGCGAATAATGGATGGGTATCAGGAAAAAATAAAGGATCGCTAGGACCGTATTCCGCAAGCGATCTCGATGCTGAGTCGACTCGGATTTTAATGCGTTTGGGAGAATATCTACTGATCGGCGAAGATACGCTAAACATTCTCGAAGATGCAAAAAACGTGCTCTATCGTCTTGTGACAAATATGGGCGCTGATGGAATCGTCTCTACCGGAGACGGCTCGATCCAACTAAATGGCTCGGAGCTCAATCATGGGATGCTCAGCGGCCCTCTCTATGTCGCTATCTCAGGTTTGAAGCAAATAGGACTTAGCTTACCAGCAGGGATCGACGAAAAAATGATAACAGACGCAGTGCAAGCAGATATAGCTCGCTACTCCAATCCATCTGTTTCTCAAAGCTTTGCAGATATTTACTACAATGCTCAACTCGTCTTCTTAGGAGCAAACATCGCATAACAAAAAAAAAGCCCGTGAAGATTACTCTTCACGGGCTGTGAAAAAAACTGGCAGCTACCTACTCTTCCATACTCTTGCGCATAGTACCATCGGCGACGAAGGGCTTAACTGCTGAGTTCGGGATGGGATCAGGTGTTTCCCCCTCTCTATGGCCACCAGAAAAATTTGTGAATACAGCCAAACGGCTGACAATTTAAAACGACGCATGATTTGTGCGTCGCTACGCCCATGGGCTTGTCTAGCATCTCTGCTACACATGCCCATAGGTAAAAAAAAGTAATCAAGTCAGTGGACCGATTAGTATTGGTTAGCTTAATGCATTACTGCACTTACACACCCAACCTATCAACCCGGTAATCTCCCGGGGGTCTCATAGGGAATTCTTATCTTGAGGGAGGCTTGGCGTTTAGATGCTTTCAACGCTTATCCTTTCCGAACATAGCTACCTGGCTATGCCTCTGGCGAGACAACCAGCACACCATTGGTTCGTCCACTTCGGTCCTCTCGTACTAGAAGCAGCTCCTCTCAAAATTCCTACGCCCGCTACAGATAGGGACCAAACTGTCTCACGACGTTTTGAACCCAACTCGCGTACCGCTTTAATTGGCGAACAGCCAAACCCTTGGGACCTTCTCCAGCCCCAGGATGCGATGAGTCGACATCGAGGTGCCAAACCGCCACGTCGATATGAACTCTTGGTGGCGATAAGCCTGTTATCCCCGGAGTACCTTTTATCCGTTGAGCGACGGCGATTCCACTTTCTACCGCCGGATCACTAAACCCTACTTTCGTACCTGCTCGACTTGTTGGTCTCGCAGTCAACCTGCCTTCTACTTTTACGCTCGATTCGTGATTACCAACCACGATGAGGCAAGCTTTGGACTCCTCCGTTACTCTTTAGGAGGATACCGCCCCAGTAAAACTGCCCGTCTGACACTGTCCAACCTCCAGTTTCATGGAGCATTGTTAGATTTTCAACTTATCAAGACCAGTATTTCACCGTTGGCTCCATCGTGCCTGACGACACGACTTCAAAGCCTCCTGGCTATCCTACACATGACAAGTCAAAAGCCCATATCAGAGTACAGTAAAGGTTCACGGGGTCTTTCCGTCTTATAGCGGGTAAACAGCATCTTCACTGCTACTACAATTTCACCGAGTCTCTCGTTGAGACAGCGCCCAGATCGTTACACCATTCGTGCAGGTCGGAACTTACCCGACAAGGAATTTCGCTACCTTAGGACCGTTATAGTTACGGCCGCCATTCACCGGGGCTTAAATTCAGTGCTTCGCCTTGCGGCTAACACCTCCTTTTGACCTTTCGGCATTGGGCAGGTATCACACCCTATACGTCTTCTTAGACGAATTCGCAGAGTGCTGTGTTTTTGCTAAACAGTCGCCTGGGCCCTTTCACTGCGGCCACGGGGGGCTCTAAATGTACTCTATCACCCCTCATGGCGCCTCTTCTCCCGAAGTTACGAGGCTAGTTTGCAGAGTTCCTTAACGTGAGTTCTCTCGCGCGCCTGAGAATATTCTTCCCACCCACCTGTGTCGGTTTTGGTACGGTTGCCATCGTCAGCTAGAGGTTGTTTCTTGAAAGCATCGCTCTACGTCATCGGTTCCCCCGAAGGTTCCCCTTGTCGGATATCTAACGTTACGCTGGCGGGTTTACCTACCAGCCGGTCTCGTATCCGAACGGTCACTTCCAATCGACCGCACGCTTTACTTACTTTGTCACCTCATTGCCTTAAGACTTAGGCAGCGCAGGAATATTTAACCTGCTTCCCATCGCCTACGCGTTTCCGCCTGGACTTAGGGGCCGGCTAACCCAGGGAAGACGAGCTTTACCCTGGAAACCTTAGGTTTTCGGCGAGGAGGATTTTCACCTCCTTTATCGTTTACTTATGCCATGCATCTTCACTAGTATGCGCTCCAGCACTCCTCTCGGTATACCTTCGACGCACATACTACGCTCTCCTACCGCGCATCCATTGCTGGATGCACCCGTGATTTCGGCTCTAGTCTTTAGTCCCGGATATTATCGGCGCAGAGTCTCTCGATTGGTGAGCTGTTACGCACTCTTTAAATGATGGCTGCCTCTAAGCCAACATCCCAACTGTTTTTGAAACTCTACTTCCTTACTCACTTAGACTAGAATTTGGGACCTTAATCGACGATCTGGGCTGTTCCCCTTTTGACAATGAAGCTTATCCCCCACTGTCTATTTCCCGACTGCTCCTTCAGTATTCGGAGTTTGGTTCCCTTTGGTAGGCCGGTAGGCCCCCGCGTGGATCCAGTGCTCTACCCCCGAAGGAGGGATTGTCGAGACTAACCCTAAAGTTATTTCGGAGAGAACAAGATATTTCCAAGTTTGATTGGCCTTTCACCCCTATCCACAGTTCATCCAAAACTTTTTCAACAGTTACTGGTTCGGTCCTCCACTGGGTTTTACCCCAGCTTCAACCTGACCATGGATAGATCACTTGGTTTCGTGTCTAGACCTTATGACTAATCGCGCTATTCACACTCGCTTTCGCTACGGCTCCGGAACGTAAGTTCCTTAACCTTGCCATAAAGCCTAACTCGCTGGCTCATCATGCAAAAGGCACGCCGTCAGCCATTGCCCTAAAAGGGCCATAGGCCTCCGACCGTTTGTAAGCTGCTGGTTTCAGGTTCTATTTCACTCCCCTAACAGGGGTTCTTTTCACCTTTCCCTCGCGGTACTGGTTCACTATCGGTCATCGACGAGTATTTAGCCTTGGAGGGCGGGCCCCCCTGATTCAGACCGGGTTTCACGTGTCCGGCCCTACTTAGGTACCAATCTGTCTTCATCATTCTTTCGCGTACGGGGCTATCACCCTGTGTCGCGCTGCTTTCCAGAAGCTTCCGCTAGAATTCCGAAGAATTTATGACTGGCCCTGCAACCCCCGAAAATGAATTTTCGGGTTTGGGCTATTCCCGTTTCGCTCGCCGCTACTAAGGGAATCTCATTGATTTCTTTTCCTCCGCTTACTGAGATGTTTCACTTCAGCGGGTTTCGCGCCGTACACCCTATGTATTCAGGTGTAGGCAGTGGGAGTTTCGTCCCACTGGGTTGCCCCATTCGGATACCTCCGGGTCAATGCTATTTCCAGCTCACCGGAGCTTTTCGCAGGTTTCGCGTCCTTCATCGCCTTTCGATGCCTAGGCATTCACCAGCAGCCCTTATTAACTTGACTACATCATTCTATTTATGTAGCCACGCCTTATGTACTACTGTTACATAGTACATTCTCATGCGCCGTTTTAAATTGTCTGCTTGTTTCTCATATATATATTGCAGTAATAGTACCACGCTTCGTTCCGTTTAGTGCTTTTGTCTTGTTAAAGCCTAATTCACTAAATCTTCCTATGCGCGGTATATGCTATTTGCCTGTATTCACTAGATTTTCAAGATAGCTTCTTTGCTCTAGGCATTGCGTTGCTCTTTAGTGAGCGCCCCAATGTGTGCGGTTACCAAGATTTGAACTTGGGACCTCGACATTATCAGTGTCGCGCTCTAACCAACTGAGCTATAACCGCGTAATGGAGGCTAGGAGACTCGAACTCCTCACCCTCTGAATGCAAATCAGATGCTCTACCAAATGAGCTAAGCCCCCAATAGACTGGCTTGACAATGGAAAAAGAAAAGAGTAAGAGGAGACGCTTGTCTCAACCTGGATTCGATTGGTTAAACCAATCGTTCCTTGTCCTTAAAGGAGGTGATCCAGCCCCACCTTCCGATAGGGCTACCTTGTTACGACTTCATCCCAGTCATCGGCCTTACCTTAGGCACCTCTCCCCTTGCGGTCGAGTCAGTGACTTCGGGTAAAACCAACTTCCATGATGTGACGGGCGGTGTGTACAAGGCCCGGGAACGTATTCACGGCGCTATTGCTGACACGCCATTACTAGCAATTCCAACTTCATGCAGCCGAGTTGCAGACTGCAATCTGAACTGAGATCGGTTTTTCGGATTTGCTCCGCCTCGCGGCTTCGCTGCCTTCTGTACCGACCATTGTAGCACGTGTGTAGCCCCAGACATAAAGGCCATGCGGACTTGACGTCATCCTCACCTTCCTCCTAGTTAACCTAGGCAGTCTTGCCAGAGTCCCCGCCATTACGCGTTGGCAACTGACAATAAGGGTTGCGCTCGTTGCGGGACTTAACCCAACACCTCACGGCACGAGCTGACGACAGCCATGCAGCACCTATATAGAGCCCCTTTCGGGACGCAACATTTCTGCTGTTTTTCTCTACATTTCGAGCCTGGGTAAGGTTCTTCGCGTTGCATCGAATTAAACCACATGCTCCACTGCTTGTGCGGGCCCCCGTCAATTCTTTTGAGTTTCACCCTTGCGAGCGTACTCCCCAGGCGGCATACTTAACGCGTTAGCTCCGATACAGAAAGGGTTGAGCCTTCCTACATCTAGTATGCATCGTTTACGGCTAGGACTACCAGGGTATCTAATCCTGTTTGCTCCCCTAGCTTTCGCGCCTCAGCGTCAGCAATAGCCCAGAAAACCGTCTTCACCACCGGTGTTCCTCCACATATCTACGCATTTCACCGCTACATGTGGAATTCCGTTTTCCCTAACTACGCTCAAGCTAGACAGTTTCAAATGCAGCTCCACGGTTGAGCCGTGGAATTTCACATCTGACTTATCCAGCCGCCTACGCGCCCTTTACGCCCAGTAATTCCGATCAATGCTTGCACCCTCCGTATTACCGCAGCTGCTGGCACGGAGTTAGCCGGTGCTTCTTTACCAAGTACCCTCAAATCGGTGTGTTATTAATACACCTTTCTTGTTCCCTAGCGAAAGAGCTTTACAACCCGAAGGCCTTCTTCGCTCACACGGCGTCGCTTCGTCAGGCTTGCGCCCATTGCGAAAGATTCTCGACTGCAGCCACCCGTAGGTGTCTGGGCAGTGTCTCAGTCCCAGTGTTGGCGGTCAATCTCTCAATCCGCCTAGACGTCTTAGCCTTGGTAGGCCGTTACCCTACCAACTAGCTGATATCCCATGGACTCCTCTCCAACTGCGAGGCCTTTCGGTCCCCCGCTTTGACTAAGGCAAGATGCCTTGCCCAGCCTCATCCGGTGTTAGCGGCCGTTTCCAGCCGTTATTCCGAGGTCGGAGGCAGATTATCCATGTATTACTAACCCTTGCGCCACTATATGGAGTTGCCCCCATACCGTTCGACTTGCATGCCTCATCCACGCCGTCAGCATTCGATCTGAACCAAGATCAAATTCTCATTGAATTTATCTTGAAATAATTTTTGTTTTGTTGCGGGAGCAACTTTTGATCACTCCACGCACAAGCGTTCCTTACTTACTCTTCTCTTCTTCCACTGTCAAAACAACTAGAGCACTCTCGGCACTCTTTTTCGTTTCCTCAACCCGTTCAGGTTGTTGTCGTAACGAAGATGAAAATATATGTCAGGAAGCTACTTTTCTGCAAGCGCCGCGTATTTTACACCTCGCAATACACTGTTAATCAGACGGATAAATTCACAAAAATTCCATCAAACATCTTTCCATTTTCTGTACCCCCTCCGATTTCTTGCCATTTTTCTATGTATAAAAAAAATTTTATTGCCAAGATTCTTGTGAAATCTCTATGGTCTGGCCTTAGAGAAACTGCATCCCCAAGGCATAGGGTCTCGAAGCAGGATTTACATGCTGCAGGTGAGGCGGATTCTTTTTTACAGAAGATTAACCTCTTCGAATACATGAACCTATGGAGACCGTTACTATGAATTGGAACCTTTCCTTGAGCCGTGTGTTGGGAACGGCGGCGCTGGCATTTGCCGCAACAAGCGCGTATGCTCTACCCACCAGAGCCTCGGCATCTTGCGAGCCAAGAGAAACAATGCCTCGAGGGCCTTGCGATCAAAAACCAAACGTATGCTGCGAAGAGCCGAAGCCAGGCCCTTTCGCATTTGCTTACCCTATGGATGTGGACCTAAACTGCCCAAGAGATTTTTATGTAACTGTTGCAGGATTGGCGCTCCAGGCTAAACAAGACGGCATGGCATTCGGTTTGAATAATGCATCCGGAGCAAACTACCCAATCGTTGCCGGAGAAGTATTAAACTTTTCTACTGATGACAGCGACTGGGACTACAACCCCGGAATTCGGGTCGGACTGGGATTCTACGTCAATCACGATGCTTGGAATCTGGAGTTTGACTGGACTTGGCTCAATATCACGAACTATAAGAGCTATTCAGCAGAAAATGCCGGCATCCTGATCCCTCTTTGGATCCCGCCGTTTGCATCAAGCACTTCCTGGCAGTCGCTTAGCGCTGTTTGGAAAGCCCACTACAATACACTCGATGCAAAGCTCGGCAAGCCTTACCATGTAAGCCGCTATTTAATCTTGAACCCTCATTTTGGCGTGAGAGCTGCCTGGATCGACCAGCACTTTTCTGTCCACTACGGAGGAAACTTCAATGCGCTTAATGGCACAGTACACCACGGAAGCAACGATTTCTGGGGCTTTGGAGCAAGAGCAGGCATCATGACTGACTGGATCGTCGGCAAAGGATGGAGCCTGTTCGGCAACATCGCAGCATCGCTGCTCTTTGGTAAGTTCGAAATCGATCAAACCGTCGCCATGGGCAACGGAGTAAATAGCAAAGGCTACGACATAGGCGAAGACTTCTATCAGAACGTACCGAATATGGAAATCCAGCTCGGTATCGCCTGGGACAAGTATTTCAATAAAGATAAATACCGCATCCAGGTCGCAGCCGCTTATGAATTCCATGAGTGGTGGGATCAGTTCAACATGAGAAGAATCTACGGAACCAGCGACAACCCGAATCCAATCATCCAGAGCGATACGGTCAGCCGCGGGAATCTCTCTTTGAATGGATTCTCTCTCACCTTGAGACTCGATATCTAATCTAGACTCGTTATTTTCCCAAGACTCCGCAGCGTTTGAGCTGCGGAGTCTTTTTTTTCTCCACTACATAAAGGAAATCGTTGATGGGAGAGTCAGCCGGCCACCTGTTGATCATCCTTGTTTTTGCCATCGGATATCTCGCCATCATTTTTGAGAACTCGATCAAGATCAACAAAACCGCCTCAGCCCTTCTTATGGCGGTTTTCACCTGGATGTTTTTATTCCTCATCAAAGGATCTACCTTAACCGAAAGCACTTTCCGGCTTATCGAACATCTTGGAAGCGTCAGCCAAATCATTTTTTTTCTCCTAGGCGCAATGACCCTTGTAGAGCTGATTGATTCCCATAAGGGCTTCAGGATCGTCACCGACGTCATCCAGACAGGTTCGAAAAGAAAACTGCTCTGGATCATGGGGCTCGTCGCATTTTTTCTCTCAGCCGTCTTAGACAATTTGACGACGCCGATCGTTTTGATCTCTCTTCTCCGCAAGCTTGTGCCTGAGCGGAACGAGCGCCTCGCTCTCGGTGCCGTGATGGTCATCGCTGCCAATGCGGGCGGCGCCTGGACCCCGATCGGCGATGTGACAACAACCATGCTTTGGATCAACGGAAATATCAGTACGGCTGCGGTGATGAAATCTCTTTTCCTCCCCAGTTTTCTCTCCTGTTTGCTGGCCCTGGCCATCACCGGATGGAACCTGAAAGGTCGCTTTGCCCATATTGTGGAAAAGGCGCAGCAAGAAGAGCCTGAGCCAGGAGCCCGACTCATCTTCTGGTGCGGCTTTGGAGGGCTTGTATTCGTCCCAATTTTCAAAACAATAACCGGGCTGCCGCCCTTTATGAGCATCCTGGTCGCGCTCGGCGCTCTCTGGGTCATTACGGATTTGATGCACTATAAATACGAGCGAAGGGCCCACCTTCTCGTACCGCACGTCCTGACAAAAATCGACACTTCGGGGGTTCTCTTTTTCTTTGGGATCCTGCTTTGCATCGGATCTCTTGAAGCGATCGGCATCTTGCGCGAGCTCGCCGATTTCTTCAATCAAACGATCGGGAATCTCGCCGCGATAGCAACGATCATCGGCCTCTTTTCCGCCGTTGTCGACAACGTCCCCCTCGTCGCAGCAAGCATGGGAATGTATAGCATTGAATCCTACCCAATGGATTCGAGCTTATGGATGATGATCGCCTATTGCGCAGGAACCGGCGGCAGCATTCTAATCATCGGATCGGCCGCAGGAGTAGCCTACATGGGAATGGAAAAAGTTTCCTTTATCTGGTATTTAAAAAAATTCAGCCTCGTCGCCCTCATCAGCTATCTCTTTGGAATGGGCGTCTACTTGCTTCAGCAAGCCATCTTTGGATAGACCTCTGGCAATAATCCCCTCGACTCGCTACTCTAGTCGAAAAAAAAGGTTCACTCATGCTTGGAGAAACAGCCGGCCATCTCATCATCGTTCTCGTGTTTGCAATCGGGTATCTCGCCATTATTTTTGAGCACTCGATCAAGATCAACAAAACCGCCTCGGCCCTTCTCATGGCCGTTTTTACCTGGATGTTTCTCTTTCTCATCAAAGGATCCGCTCTGACGGAGAGCACAACGCGTCTTATCGAGCACCTTGGGAACGTCAGCCAGATCATCTTCTTTCTCTTGGGCGCAATGACCCTTGTAGAGCTAATCGATTCCCATAAAGGGTTCAGGATCATTACGGACGTCATCCAGACAAGCTCGAAAAAAAAGCTTCTCTGGATCATGGGCCTTGTCGCCTTTTTCCTCTCTGCCGTCCTAGACAACCTGACGACAACCATCGTAATGATCTCGCTTCTTCGCAAGCTGGTATCTGACCGTAATGAACGCCTTGCCCTTGGCGCGATGATCGTCATTGCCGCCAATGCCGGCGGCGCCTGGACGCCGATCGGCGACGTGACGACAACCATGCTTTGGATCAATGGAAATATCAGCACGGCCATGGTGATGAAATCTCTTTTTATCCCCAGCTTTCTTTCCTTTGTTCTCGCCCTCGCCATCATCGGCTGGAACCTCAAAGGCCGCTATGCGAATATCGTGGCAAAGGCGCAACAAGAAGAGCCGGAGCCGGGAGCCCGCATCATCTTCTGGTGCGGCCTTGGCGGTCTTGTATTCGTCCCTATCTTCAAAGCTCTGACCGGCCTGCCCCCCTTTATGAGCATTTTGGTCGCGCTCGGAGCCCTCTGGGTCATCACGGACTTGATGCACTACAAATATGAGCGAAGGGCCCATCTTCTTGTGCCGCACATCCTGACAAAGATCGACACCTCGGGAATTCTCTTCTTCTTTGGGATCCTGCTTTGCATCGGCTCCCTTGACGCGATCGGCATCCTGCGCGATTTGGCTGTGTTCCTCGACCAGACGATCGGGAATCTCGCCGCGATAGCAACGATCATCGGCCTCCTCTCCGCCGTCATCGACAACGTGCCGCTTGTCGCCGCAGGCATGGGAATGTATAGCCTCGAATCCTACCCGATGGACTCGAGCTTCTGGCAGATGCTCGCCTATTGCGCCGGCACGGGCGGCAGCATCCTGATCATCGGATCAGCCGCAGGCGTCGCCTTCATGGGAATGGAGAAGGTCTCCTTCGTCTGGTATCTCAAACGATCAAGCCTCGTCGCCCTGATCAGCTATCTCTTTGGAATGGGCGTCTACCTGCTCCAGCACGCAATCTTTAGTTAACTTAAAGGGGCTCCGCCCCTTAAAATCCCCGCCAAAGGGGCAAGCCCCTCTGGACTCCTTTGTGTTTTTTTCCTGCGCCCGCAGGAAAAAAAGCAAAAAGGGGTTCCAAGGGGACTTGTTCCCTTGGCGGGGTTCAAGGGGCGGAGCCCCTTTAAGACAACCCCGCCTGCAAGATGTCGTGCATTCGGAGAAGGCCGACGACACTCCCCTGCTCAAGTACAGGCAGGACGGTCATGAGCCGGGCGGGATCTTCCTCCATACAGCGCAAGGCGTCGAGGGCAAGGAGGTCCGGTGAAATCGTTTTGGGATACGGGCTCATCAGCTCTTGGAGATGCAGCTCCAAGGCAGAGCCTCCCTTCGCTTGAAGCGCTCTTCGCAAGTCGCCGTCCGTGAAGATGCCGAGAAGTTTTTTCTCCCGGTCTGTGACAAGGAGGCATCCGCAGCGCTTGGATGAAAGCTCATGAAGCACCTCAATCAACCGGTCGCCGGGATGGCAAAGCGGGAGCGCGCTATCCTTGAGCATTAGATCGTTTGCCTTGAGAAAGATCCGCCTTCCAATTAGCCCGCCGGGATGGTTTTGGGAGAACTGTTCCAAGGGGATCTTTCTAGATTGCATAAGAGCTACGGCGAGCAGGTCTCCAAAGAGGAGCTGGACGGCTGTCGATGTCGTCGGCGCAACATCGAAAGGGCAAAGTTCCCGTTCTAAGGGGAGGCAAATAAAGGTGTCCGAAAGACGGGCAAGCCTGGAGCGCTCGTTGGACACGATGGCGATGCTTTTGGCCCCTCTCAAACGGATATAGGGCATCAAGTCGATCAGCTCTTGCGATTCGCCGCTTTTACTAAACGAGATGAATAGATCGGGGCCGCCTACCAAGCCTAGATCGCCGTGGAGGGCTTGCATCGGGTCGAGAAAAAATGAGCGGATGCCTATGGAGAGGAGGGTTGAGACCGTTTTTTTTGCTACATAGCCGCTTTTCCCAACTCCCGAGAAGATCATGGCACCCCGGCATTCTTGCAAAAGCCCGACAACCTCCTCCACTAGGGCGGTGTCGAGATGCTGAAAATAGGGTTCGAGATAGCTCTTTTGTTTCTTGAGAAGCTCGGGGATCATGAGATCAATTCTTGATCTCTTGGGAAAAATTGTCTAGGCTAAAGAGGCAGTTATACCGGAGAAAAAGATGAAAACGCCAGTGGCGATCGCAAAAGGGGACGGCATCGGCCCTGAAATCATGGATGCAACCCTCTTTATATTAGATGCCGCGGCCGCCCAGCTTGAGCTGCATGAGGTTGAGATTGGCGAAAAAATGTACTTGAAAGGCTTTCCCACCGGGATGGACCCAAAGACTTGGGAGATTCTCCGGCACACAAAAGCCTTCCTAAAAGCCCCTATCACCACTCCGCAAGGAGGTGGATTTAAAAGCCTTAACGTCACCGTCCGCACAACGCTCGGCCTCTATGCCAACGTGCGCCCCTGCGTCTCATACTTTCCTTTCGTCGACACCAAACACCCCGGAATGGATGTCGTCATCGTTCGGGAAAACGAGGAGGACCTCTATGCCGGCCTCGAATACCGCCAGACGCCCAACGTATGCCAATCCCTCAAATTGATCTCCCGCCAAGGTTCGGAAAAAATCGTCCGGTATGCATTTGAATACGCAAAGCGGCATGGAAGGAAAAAGGTGACGCTCTTCATGAAAGATAACATCATGAAGTTTTCCGACGGCCTCTTCCATAAGGTCTTTGACGAGATTGCGAAGGAATATCCGGATATTGTGAACGAGCACTGGATCGTTGATATCGGGGCTGCGAAATTAGCGGATACGCCGGAGATTTTCGATGTGTTGGTCATGCCGAACCTCTATGGGGACATCCTCTCCGACGTTGCAGCGCAGATTGCAGGATCGGTGGGCCTGGCCGGCTCTGCTAACATTGGCGACCATGGCGCGATGTTCGAAGCGATCCATGGGTCAGCGCCCAGAAGAGCCGGACAAAACGTGGCCAATCCGTCAGGACTGCTTCTCGGGGCCATCCAAATGCTGGTCCATATCGGACAAGAAAAAGTTGCAGAGGCGATCCACAATGCCTGGCTTTGCACCCTCGAAGAGGGAATCCATACCTACGACATCTACAAAGAGGGCGTCAGCCGGGAAAAGGTCGGGACGAAGGAATTCGCAAAAGCAGTAGCGGCAAATTTGGGAAAGCAGCCCCAGCAATTATCTCCCGTAACTTACAAAGTCCTACCCCACCTTCCTCCCCCTCCTCTTACGGAAGGGTCTTTGGAAGAGAGAAAACTTCTCGGCATTGACATCTTCATCTACCATAAACCGCCTTTAGAGCATTTCTTCTCCCGTATTTCGCACATCGCCATCGGCCCCCTCAGGCTGAAGATGATCACAAACCGCGGTGTGCGGGTTTGGCCTGAAGGGCAGCCGGAGACATTTTGCATTGAACAGTGGCGCTGCCGTTTTCTCGGCAATGATGGGGTCGCCGTTTCGCAAAATGACCTGATCCAGCTGCTGCACGCCTTTGATACAGTCCAAATGGATGTGATCAAGTCGGAACATCTCTATTCTTTCGCCGGTAACCCCGGATTTTAAGTATAGGGAACGCTCTCGAGGGCCAATTCTTTGGGAGGCCGCAATTTCAATTGAATAATATGCTGCCCGATATCAGCGAGCACCTCGTCCGGCACATCTTTGATCCTGGATATTTTTTCATACTCCCGGATTGCCTCTTCCCTCTCATCGAGAGCCCTGCAGCAATCGGCATAGAGCAACCTCACTCCAAACTGGTAAAGCCCCGGCTCAACAAACATACTATCCTTTGAAAGGGGGAACTCCATCCCAAATTTCGCAATGATCTTGGCAAGAGCATACTGCTTGCAGTGGAAATACAGACACGCAATCCGGAAAAGGGGCTCTACGCGAGAAGGGCGGAATTGATAGGCTTTCGCATAGGCATCAATTGTTTCATAAGGGTCTTTGCCCATCCTTTCCATCATATAGCCATTTGCATAAAGCGAATAATAAACCTCCTGGTTCCATCCTTGCATTTGCGAGCGTTTGAGATAGGTCTTGCTGGCCATCTCCCAGTCTTGGTTGCAAGCATAGCTTTGGGCAAGATAGAACATGTGCCGGGGGTTGTTCGGATCTTCAAGCAAAGCCTTTTGCAATACCTCGATATCCTTCTCATATTTTTTCGGATTCAAAGACCGGTTCCCATCGGGCCGCGAGAGATTGTAAATCTTTTTGGCAATCGTAATCCTCTCAAGCTTCTGTTTGCAGTATATTTGCTCATGAAGAAGCCCTTCCCAATACCAATCTAGTTGGTTGTTAATGAAAAGCTCCCGATGAAAGATGGCTCTCTCGTAATGAACCTCTGCAAGATATGCTTGCTGGGTTGCATCTGGAAACACAAAATCTTTTTCAATTACAACCATTTCATCTGCATCGATTAAAAGAGATAAGTCCCCCTTATTTTTTGCTAAAAGAAACGCCTCAGTCCGATTTTTGGCAAAATTGACCCAGGGCCGCTCATGCAGCTCGCCCGGGATGTCTTTTAAGGTTTCTCGAATGATCTCCTGCGTCCGGTCTTCCGATCCGGTATCGACAATCACCCAATAATCAATGAGCGGCTTGACCGATTCCAAGCATCTCTTGATGACTCTTTCCTCATTTCGAACAATCATATTCAAACATATCGTCACCTTTTTACTCATTTTTATCTCCATTATTAAAATTGAATTTTTTTTGAAAAATTGCTCTTTCGAAACGTATTAAGACCAGAAGATTGATTTAGCCTATCTCTCAACTCAACAATTTTTATTTTAATCTCGTCCTTTGCTTCTTTTGACAAGCTCGGAGCATCTTTAATTTTCAAATAACCTTGCAAAGCTTCGTTTTCTTCGCCGAGATCAAAGCAGCAGTCTGCAAATAGCTTAGCCATCCAGCTTTCATAGATAAACGGCTCAATGTAAAAAGCATGCCGTGCATCGGGGATTTTGAGCGTACATCCAATCGCTGCGATTCGTTTTGCCTCCCTAAAATTTCCCAAAAAATAATACTGGTAGGCTATTCTGAAAATTGGTTCGGCCCGGATCGGTAAAAACCGGTTAGCCCTTTGATAAGATTCGATCACCTTGAATGGAGGATACTGCAACATCTCCTCCAGCAATCCGATTCGATAGAGCGACTGATAAGCTTCCATATCCCAACCGCTCATTTCAGCTCGTTTTGTATAAGACTCGCGAGCCTCTTTCCAATGCCCGCAAGCAGCTTGCGTTTGTGCGAGATAAAACATGTAGCGGCTGTTTTTTGGCTCTTTTTCCAACCCCCTTTTTAAAATCTCAAGCTCTTTTAAGAACTTTTGCGGATCGAGGGAGCGGCAGCCATCCGGGTGGGAGACATTGCGAATTCCCTGAATCGTCCCATAGGAATTTAATGGAGTTTTACAACAGATCTGCTCATGCAAAACACCTACCCAGTACCAGTCGAGATGGTTGTTAATAAATAATTCCCGATAGGCGGACAATAGCCCGAGATGAACATCGACCAGATAAAGTTGCTCAGTCAACTCAGGCAGTTCAAATCCCTCGGCCATGACGACTTCTTCATCGGCATCGATCAAGAGCACATAATCTCCTTTGCCCTTAGCTAAATCTAACGCCTCTGTCCGATTGTGGGAAAAGTCAACCCAAGGGCGCTCATACAGCACTCCGGGAATTCCCTGCATCTCATCGGAGATGATCTCCTGCGTCCCATCATCAGACCCTGTGTCAACGATCACCCAGTAGTCAATCAAGGATTTGACCGACTTCAAACACCTCCGCATCACCGGACTCTCATTTCTTACTATCATATTCAAGCATATAGATTTATTATTATTCATAACACCTCGATATTACAAGAAACAAACCTAGTAAATACTAGCATTAATATCAAACAATTTAATTATACAGCTTTTTTAACTTCTCTTCAGCCGTTCGACGCACGGCTGACGGCAAAGGATATTCGAGAAGTTGATCGAGGGCCTCTTTTGCCTCTTGGCGTTTGCCGAGAAAATAACAAAAATCGGAAAGCTGCATGAAGAGGCCGTACTCATAGATCCAGCGTTCAATAGGCAAATCATCATCGGGGTAGGAAATGTACTGGGCTTTTTTAGCCAGCTCATAGCCAGTGTTATAATCGCTGATAGCAAGGTAATGGGTATTGATCCAAAAAAGGGGCTCTGCCCGATGTGGGTAATATTTAAATGCTTCCCAATAGCTGGAAACCCAAAAGGCTGCTTCTTTTTTACAAATCCTTTCGATTTGGGCAATCGCATAGAGAGAAAGATAGATCTCTCCTTCAAAGCCACTCCCCATCTCTACCCTCTTGCGATAGAGCTGCATGGCTTTTTCAAAAGCGTGCGCACCAAGATAGCATTGGGCAAGCAAAAAAATGATCCGCGTATTGTCGGGATCTTGAGCAAGAGAAGCCTCAAGGTCTTTTGCATCTTTAAAATAGCGGTATCGGTCCCTCGAGCGGTTTCCATCTCCTATCGAATAGATGATTGGATCGCGCAAAACTTCTATCCCCTTTTTCTTTCGGCAGACCAATTCTTCATGAACCACTCCGCGCCAATAGCAATTGAGGGTTCTTTTAATGAGAAATACTCGGGAAAATTCCGAGCCGCTTGCGAGCCGTACAATACCTAAATAAGCATCAGCGCCCCAATCAGGCATCACAAATCTTTCAGAAAATTGGAGTTTTTCATCTGCGTCGATAAAAAGCAGGTAGTCAGCCTGCGAGTGTTGTTTCGCAAGAGACAATGCTTCGTTTCGATTTACTGAGAAATTGACCCATGGACGCTCATACAACCCGCCCGGAATGTTTTTCATGAAATTGCAAATGAGGTCCTGTGTACCGTCCGTCGATCCTGTATCTATGATCAACCAGGAATGAATCATTGGTTTTACTGATTCAAGACAGCGAAGGATTACCTTTCTTTCGTTTCTAACGATCATGTTTAAACAAACACTTGTCCGCAACATATTACCGCCAATTAAAAAACGAAATCTAACGAATAAAAGAAATAAAATCGAATGTTTTTATTTTAGAAGTCCACGACAAAAATTCTTGAAGAAATTTCGGCGTCAAAGCCTCTAGGATCGACGATCACAAAGTACCTTGTATTGAATTAATACTAGGTACTTTGTGATCGTCGATCCTGGGGAGCTTTCACGCTCGAAATTATCTCAATTCTTTATGAAAAGGTGCACTAGAGTGAAAGATCTTCTTCGAAATGCTTTTTGAGCTCGCTCAAAAAGCCGCAGCCGTAAAGGCCGTCTAAAACCCGATGATCGAAAGTGAGGGAAACCATCATAACGGAACGGATTGCGATGGAATCATCAGCCATCGCCTTGACCTGTTTCGTAATGGCGCCAAGTCCCACGATCGCCACTTCCGGATAGCGGATGATGGGAACGCCGATCAAGGTCCCCGTCATCCCGAAATTCGTCATGGTGATCGAGCCCTCCAACACATCGTCGGGAGAAAGCGAATGGGTACGGGCTTTGTTTGCAAGATCCCCGATTTTTTGCGAGATCTCTGCGATAGAGAGCGTCTGGCAGTTGCGGATGACAGGCACCATCACGCCTTGATCTACGCTGACGGCGACGCCCAGATTCACAAAGCGCTTCATCACGATCGTATCTTCATCCAAAGAAGCGTTAATGAGCGGATAGGCTTGCACAGCTCTCGCGATGGCCCGTGCTGCAAAACTGGTGACAGTCAGCTTTGCACCCGTCTTATGATAAAACGAATCCTTATGTTCTTTGATGAGCCGTACAACTGCAGTCACATCAATCTCGGTGATCAGCGAGGCATGGGGAGCTTCATAAAACGAGCGAACCATATTGTCCGCAATCGCTTTGCGAAGAGGCGTCATCTTAACGCGCTCTTGTCCTCCGGCAGCCAACGGACAGTGCTTTTGCTGATGGCTTGCCGCTGCATACTCTTCAACGTCGCGCTTCGTCAGCCGCCCATTTTGGCCGGTATGGGGAATCTTACCGATCTCTCCCAACGCAATCCCCTTCTCCTGAAGGAGGCGCAATACGGCCGGGGTTAAAACTTCTTCTTGAGAAATGCCTTGTTGCGAAGAGGGGGCGGAGGCAGCGGGCTTAGGAGTTTCAATTGCCGATGCGCTTGTAGATAAGATGGCTAGAGTCTCGCCAACTTGAAGTTCTTGTCCGGGTTTAGCCAGGATTTCCAGCAGAGTGCCGGCTGCGGGCGAAGGGATCTCGCTATTGATCTTATCTGTTGACACTTCCAAAAGAGGCTCATCGAGAGCGATGCTGTCGCCCACTTTTTTGAACCATTGCACCACCGTTGCACTGACGATGCTCTCGCCGAGCTTGGGAAGAGTAATTTTTAGTTGCCCGCTCATCTATATCCAATATTAAACGGCTTAATTATTCATTTTCGAAGCGATTTTTTCAATCAAAGATTCCCATGCCCCCCGATTCGAAACAATTTCGAGATCGATCTCCAAATAACAAAGCGGCAGGGGCAAATGAATTCCTTGCAGCTTGACGGCGTCCTTCTCCGTACAGACAAGCGCTTTAGCCCCGCGCCTCTTGCATCTTTTAGCAAAGCTCTCCAAATGAGTTTTATCCGGTTTAGCATGGTCGGCCAGAAACCAGCTCTCCAGGCACTCGGCCCCGGTTTCGGCTAAAGAAGTAAAAAATTTTTTAGGCCTTGCAATTGCGCAAAACGCCCCTATGGGAACACCCTTTAATGAGACGCTCCGCTGTGCTTCGAGATCAAGAACGCGGCGTATTTTCGGCTTGACTCGGATCACAGGAGCATCCGTTAAGAAAGAGAGATCTACCTCACCCTCCCCATTCAAAAAGACGGCATCGGCCCGGCACAGCTCTTTGGGAGAGTCGCGCAAAAGCCCTCTTGGGATAAATGCCTCATAGCCGTAAGGATTAGACGCCTCGAGGACAATGAGATCAAAATCGCGATAAAGCCGCCGATACTGAAACCCGTCATCGAGAAGAGCGAGCCTGGCTCCATCTTTAAGCGCCTTTTTTCCTAAATTCGCCCGCTGTTTGCCTGCGTAATAGAGACTGCCTCCCAAGCGGTTTTTGAGCATTTGAAGCTCATCGCCAAGGACAAGGCCGCTCTCTTTTGCGCGATAGCCGCGAGATAGGATTGCAATCTCGCCAAAGGGTTTCAACGATTTCGCAAGGAGCTGGACTAGCGGGGTTTTTCCGCTGCCGCCTGCCGCTATTCCCCCGATACTGACAACAGGAATCTCAAGCCGCTGAATAGGCAGCCATTTGCGTGAATAGAGTTCATTTTTGAGCAGAGCTCCGGCTGCCCAAAGCCCGCTTAAAGGCCTCAGAGCCGCTGCCTTGGCGAATCTTCCCTCGCCTGCTTCCTGAAAAAGGCGATCAAACAGCCGCATAAGGCGAAGAGAACAACTTTTGTTCGACCATCTCAATCACGATGTGAATTGCTGCCATATGCGCTTCCTGGATCCGGTCAGAATACGGAAAACCTGAAACAACCCACTCAAGGTCGCACAAACCGCGGACAACGCCGCCTGTTTTCCCTAAAAAAGCGATCGATTTCATTTTCTTTTCTTTCGCTTTTTTCACAGCGTGCAAAATATTGATCGAATTGCCGCTCGTCGAGAGGACAACAAGCACATCCCCTTCATTTCCGAAAGCTTCGACGCCGCGGGCAAAAACTTCGTCAAAACCAAAGTCGTTGCCAACACAGCTAATGTGCGCGGGATCGCTCAAGGCAATCGCCGGCAAAGCAGGTCTTTTCCAACGAAACTGACCTGTCATCTCTTCTGCAAAATGCATCGCATCGCAAAGGCTGCCGCCATTGCCCGCAACGATCAGCTTGTTCCGAGCCTGATAAGCGCCCGCAATCATCTGCGAAGCTTGTTCGATAAAAGCCAGAGCTTCAGGCTCTCGGAGCTTTTCTGCTGCCTTTACCGCATCATCGATCGACTTATGAAGAGAATTTCCCATGACAACCCAAAAGTTTAAGATAAGAACCTATCCTAATCCCCTTTTGGCTTGCAAGAATATTATAACCGAAAAACGATCTTGCTGCGAAAGCCCCAAGATCGTTCGTCGATCAACCATTTCATCTTAATCTTCTTTATGAAAATTGATCCAATGGCTCAAAGAAATGAACATTAAAGCACCGGAGGCCAATCCTAACAGGCCGATTGCCGCATGCGATGTAGGACTTGACATCTCAGCGAGATAGTACAAGCCTTGAAAAACCAAATAACCTGCTAATGTGATAACAGATAAAACACGAACCGTTTTCATTGAATCTCCTATAGTTTAACGTTTTTTTTCCTTGTGGAAGTCTGTCCAATGGCTCAAAGAAATAAACATTAGAGCTCCTGAAGTTAAGCCTAATAAGCCAATAGCAGCGTGTATTGCCGGAGCATCCATTTCCATGAGATAAAATAACCCTTGGAAAATTAGGAAAGCTGCCAATGCAATTACCGATAAGATACGCACAGTTTTCATAACCACCTCTCTACTACTATCCTTACATCAACCCTATTATTTATTTCAATCTATGGATTGGAGTATTTATTCAAAACTTGCGAAAAGCAAATTTTCGTCTCTTAGAATCAAAGAGTTTGGTATTTTTTTAGAAAGGAGGCGGCGCTAGAAAAGAAAGTTCTTCTTTCGTAACCGGATGAATTAAAAGCAAACTCATACAGTGAAGATGGATAGACTGCGCCCCCTGCGCGCCATATCGATGGTCGCCGACAATGGGGTGGCCAATGGCCGCGCATTGAGCGCGGATCTGATGATAGCGGCCTGTATGAAGCTCAATGCGAAGGAAGGAAGTTTTTTCACTTCGTCCCTCTACCGAATAGGATAAGATGGCCAGCTTCGCTTCCAAGTCGTTTTTCGTAGAGAGGATTGCCGAGTGAGATCCATGTCTCAAATAGTGCTCGAGACGCCCCTCGTTTGCAGCCACAATCCCTTCTACCTCTGCGAAATAAATGCGCCTGATCCGACCTTCCCTCACTTGCTCATTGAGGCGCGAGAGCGCTTTGCTGGTGCGGGCGAAGAGAACCAGGCCGCTGACGGGCTTATCGAGGCGATGGACGGCGTGTAAAAAGACAGCGCCGGGCTTTTGGTATTCGCTTTTAACCCATTCTTTCATCTCGGCTTCGAGATCGGGCGTGGAAGAGCCGTCCGGCTGCGTCAAAAACCCTGCCGGCTTGTTTGCCACAAGAATGTGGTTATCAACGAAGAGAACGCTGTCTGACGACTTCATAAAGGAGTAGGGTTGTTGCTGAGGCGACGTTTAGCGAATCGGCCACTCCAAACATTGGAATGCGCACCTGACAGTCAGCCTCTTTCATCCATGCGGCGCTCAATCCGAGCTGTTCCGTCCCAACGGCAATCGCCACAGGCCCGGAAAAATCAGCTTTTGTATACTCAAGGGTTGCATCCGGCGTGGCTGCAACGATTTGAATCCCATTTTTCTTCAAAAAGCGAAGCGTCTCTTCACTGCCCGCCTCAATTACAGGCTGGGTAAAAAGGGTCCCGACGCTCGAGCGGACAACGTTCGGATTGTGGATATCCGTCGTCTTGTCGCAGACGATCACCGCATCGGCTCCAGCTGCATCGGAAGATCGGAGGATCGTACCCAAGTTTCCGGGCTTTTCAATGCTCTCCGCGATCACGAGAAATGGGTTTTTAAAAGAGGGTAAATCACTCAATGACAAATGGCTCTGCGGGGCTACACCGAGAAGACCGTCAGGCCTGTCTCGATACGAAATCTTCGCAAACGCCTCAGGAGAACAGAGGAGCAGCTCCGCTCGGCTCTTTTCCAAAAGCGCCGTCTCGTTTTCCCCTAAAAAAAGCTCAGGGCAATAAAAGATCGCAGAAACCTTCCTTCCTGCATCGACAGCCCGCTTAAGCTCGCGGTATCCTTCAATGATAAATAGACCCGTCTCCTCTCGCGCTCGCCTCTCTCTCAGGCGGACAACTTCTTTGATCCGCGGGTTTTGCAGGCTGGTAATTTTTTCAGAAGGTCTTGATTGCATAGGATCCGCTTGGAATGAAGAATCTATTTACTGACGCCAAGATCATCTCGCCCGAGTCAATACCTTCCGGCTCAAAAACTTGGGCAAGCGCCTGATTTAATACGATGGGAGTCAGCCCGGGAGTGTGGCAAGAAAGGATCAAAAACTTCGCATCGGAAGAAAGGACTGCTTTGCAATATTCTAGAAGAGGCAGCAAATCGCGCTCGATCTTAAATACCTCGCCCTGGCTTCCTCGTCCAAAAGTCGGGGGGTCGAGGACGATCCCGTCATAAAACGAGCCCCTTTTCGCCTCTCTTTTTAAAAACTTGATCGCATCATCGACGATCCATCGGATAGGCGCCTTTGTCAGGTCATTGATCGCAGCATTTTCCCGCGCCCAGTCGACCATCCCCTTTGACGCATCGAGATGGCAAACTTCGGCTCCCGCCAAAGCGGCGGCCAAGGTGACGCCTCCGGAATAAGCAAAAAGATTGAGGACGCGCATCTTTGGGCGGATCCAAGAACGCATCGCACTCCAAAGAGACGCATGTTCCGGAAAAACGCCTAGATGTCCGAAGTCGGTTAGGGACACCTGAAAACGGACAGCTTCAATTTCAACGATCCAACTCTTCGGCAATTTTTTGTTGTACTGCCAGCGATCCTCTTTTTCACGTGAAAAGATTGCATCGGCATCATTCCAGGCATGCGGCTTTTCGGGAAGCCAGATGGCTTGCGGACAAGGACGGACAAGCGTCGCGCCGCCAAACCGCTCAAGTTTTTGCCCTCGCCCGCTATCGAGAAGTTGGTATCCGTTCATGAAAAACTCTTTGCTCCGTAGGCGATTTTACGATAGAGAGCGCAAAGCGCACTCTGCGTTGCATATTCGATCACGCTGGACCTGGAGCGCAAAGTGATGGGAAGCTTCCCTGCGTCAACGCTTTCGCCTTTTTGGGCGAGGGCAAGATAGACGGTGCCAACCGGTTTTTCGGCGCTGCCGCCTGTTGGACCGGCAATCCCTGACACGGCAAGGGCGAAATCGGCATTGGTTTCTTCTAAAAGGCCTTGCGCCATCTCGATAACCGTTTCCCGGCTTACAGCTCCGTGTCTTTGCAGCGTGGATTCTTCAACGCCGCAAAAGCGCTTCTTCCACTCGTTCGAATAGACGACCATAGACCCGAGAAAAAACGTAGACGCGCCCTCGATCGCTGTCAGCCGCTGGCTAATCGCGCCGCCGGTGCAAGACTCTGCCAGAGCAACCGTCTTTTTCTTTTCGATCATCTGCTTATGCACTGCTGCCGCGATAGTTGGCTCAAAAAAGAAATGGGTCGGAAATGCTTCTTGGATCTGCTTTTGCCAAAGCGCCAGCCTCTCGAACCTTTCTTGAATCCGAAAGCGGACTTGCAAAGTTCCATAGGAGGGATAGATGCCGATTTCAGCATCGGGATGGGCCGAGCGGATCGAGCGTAGCATTGGGTCCAAATCAAGCTCGTTTGTTACGCAAAGAGAAAGCCGCAGCGTCTTCGAAGGGTTTTCAGGCGGGAAATGGCGCTCCAAAAGGGGGGCGGCTTCCTCTTTGAACATCGGCTCCAACTCTCTTGGCGGGCCTGGAAGAAGAAGGAGCGATCCCTCTTCCGAGAGGAGCAAAAGCCCTGACGCAGACCCGATTTTATTTTTTAAAAGAATAGCCCCTTCCGGAACGAGGGCCTGATTTTTCAAGGCGTCCGATTCGGGATACCGCTTTTTTAGCTCGTCATAAAGATGAGAATCGAACTTGAGCTGCCGTCCCATGCATTCGGCGCCGAGGCCCTTCGTTAAATCGTCGATCGTCGGACCCAAGCCCCCCGTCGTAATTACAAGGTTCGCTCGGCCAAGCGCCTCGTGCATGGCGTCGCGGATCGCATCCGGCTCATCGGGAAGGACGGAAAGTTTTTGAATAGCGTATCCCATCTCGAAGAGATGCCCGCCTAAAAAAGCGCCATTTGTATTGAGGGTTTGCCCCTCTAGCACCTCGTCTCCGATGGTCAGAACTTCAATGCGCATGGACAACTCCGAGTTTGCATTGAAGAAGCTGGGGATGGCGGCAGATCCAAGAAAAGCAGTTTTTCCCCAAACGGATCGGTGCGTTTACTCTCTCATCTCCGATCAAAAACGGCGTCGCCCGCGTCTCATCGCGCGCCCAACGGCGGATCTCCTGAAAGAGCGCGGTGTTGGCAAAAGAGGCATCAACCTTTTTCGGCTCCCCTGCATCCATAAAGATCTGCGGATAGGAAAATTGGACGCCCCAAAAAATGCTCTCCTTGCCAAAGACCATTGAGTGAACTCTTTTTTCTTCCAAAGAGACTGTAAAAAAATGCGCTTGCACTTGAATGACCGGCCGCTTGATCTTCGCCAGATAGCGCCCGTCCGGTAGCGCTTGCATTCGGAGATCCCCGGGGTCGGATGTCAATGCAGCGGCCAAAACCGAGCGGCAATCGGCCATCGCAGGAGCGCGTCCTGTCTGCAGCATGGCGGTCCAATTGCCGACCGATGCGAGAAACGCCTCTTTCTCAATTCGAAGAGCCTCTATTTCAGCCGGCGTCCCCAAATGAAAAAGCTGAAAGTTCTTCAGCTTCTCGAAAAGACGGGCAAATTCTTCCGGTTCGGCAAGCACAGGAACTTTAAGCCATTTGGCCGCTTGATACTCATCCGGGTCCATCTTATTGCTCCGAACAAACAGCGCGCGGTTTGGGCCAAAGAAACAGAAGAAAAGCTCCGATCGTAATCATGCTGTCTGCCAGATTAAAAATCGGAAAGGACCAGCCGAAAAAGCGGAAATGGAGAAAGTCGATGACATGGCCGTAATGGATCATATCGATCACATTGCCGAGCGCGCCTGCTGCAATCAGCCAAAGAGGGGCGCTTGACTTCGATGGCCTGATAAAAAGAAACGCAAAAAGAGCTGCGATAATGCAAACGCGAAGGCCGAGAAGAAGAGTGGGAAAGCCCGGGAAAAGCCCGCAGGCAATCCCGGTGTTTACCACCATATTGAGGGAAAAAGAGACGCCAAGAAACTCGAAGATCCCAATTCCGCCAAATGGAAAGCTTCCGATCTGCAGTGGGGGGACCCACTGCAAAGCGAGCGCTTTCGATCCCGCATCAAGGGCAACGAGCAAAAAGGAAAAAATAAGTTTACTGAATAATACCTTTTTCAAACTGGTCCTGGGCTTTTACAGTCATCGTTGCATAGGGGATCGCTTCAAGGCGCTTCAAGGGGATCTCTTCGCCTGTCAAATCGCAAATCCCATAGGTGTTTTCTTCGATCTTTTCAAGTGCGCGGTCGATTTGCCGAAGGAGGTTTGTCTCCTTGTTGGAAACCTCGAGATTGATGTTTTTTACAAAATCGTCCGTCCCTTCATCTGCCTGATGCTGGGAGTATCCCTTTGACTGGTCGGGCTGCGTCACTTCTTTATTGGTCTGCTGCAGCGTCTGCGAGATCTGTTCTCGCAGCTCAAGCAGCCTCTTTTTAAAATTGGCTATATCAGTTTTCTTCAGATGCATGTTGCTGTTCCTCATATTCTGAACTGATTTGCGGGGCGATGGAGCGGATCGCCTCAACCAGTTCATCTAAATCTTTAAAGCGCTTGTATACACAGGCAAACCGGATATAGGCGATCACGTCAAGAGCTTGTAAATGCTGCATGACGATCTCTCCCAACTCCTTGCTCGCAATCTCTCGTACTCCCCGCCCCACTAAATCGGATTTGATTTTGAAAGCGAGCGACTGCACTTGCGCATGGCTCACTCTTGTATGCCGGCAGGCCGCGTCCATTCCGGCAATCAATTTCTCCTGCTGAAAATCCTGATAGGTCCCGTCCCGCTTTTTCACTTGCAAGCTCAGGTCCATCGTTTCAAATGTCGTGAACCTGCGGAGGCACTGGCAGCACTCGCGCCGCCTGCGGATCGCATTGATCTCGACCGCATCACGGGAATCGGTCACCTTTGATTCTTCATGGCTGCAAAATGGACATCTCATACGAACCTATCCGAATAAAGAGCTGATATAACAACATTAGCCCAAAAAAAGAATCGAAAAACGACAAACCCCTGATTTGAAGTGTGGGATTATAGCAGATCCCCTTTTGCCGGCAAACCGGATTTTTAATTTGGGATTGCTTCATATAGGAAGATCGGCTAAAATTGCCCACTTTCTCCGGAGAGATGTCCGAGTGGCTTAAGGAGCACGCTTGGAAAGCGTGTGTGCGTTAACTGCGTACCGTGGGTTCGAATCCCACTCTCTCCGTCATTTTCAAAAAAAATGAGTGCCATGGAATCCCTGCCAAAACCCATGGGGTGCTACGTTGGCGAACTCCGCGAAAGATGGCAATTCCCTTCCGACCATTTGCCTATCGGCCTGACACTGAAAGATCTCCAAATCGCCTCATGGAATGTTCTTAACGCGCTCTATGTGGAGCCTTGGATTGAAACGCAGGGCCTAAAAAGATCGCAAATCGTAAAAGAGCACTACTACATCGAAGGGACAAAACTCACCTATCGCGACCAACGGGTAGCGCAAACAATCCGTACAATGGCGCTTCGCTCCCGCTCTCTTTTTTGCCTCCAAGAGTGCAGCAAAGCTTTTATTGAAGAGCTTCGCCTCCCTGCCCATTTTGAGGTCCTGTTTGATGGAGAGAGGGCTGTCGTCTACAGCAAAGAAAAATTAAAACTGATCGATATCAAAACCCCCTCCGGCATTTTCGGACATGTCCCCGACCAAACGGTTCAAGACTTGCTCTTCCAAGATTTTGAACAAAACCTTCTTCGGATCATCAATGTGCATATCCCGGGCGAACCGGACAAACCGAGCCGCTACGAATTTGCCGGCTACCTGAAAAAAACATTCAACCCGCAGCTGACAACCTTATGCTCGGGCGATATGAACTTCAACGAGCTCGAAATGGAAGAGGCCCTCAGAGCACTAGACCTCCCTTTTTCGGTCCTTTCGCCCTACTGCACGAATATTTCGCCGATAACCCATATCTCCAAAGCAATCGATCATTTCCTACTCTATTTGAAACAGCCGATCCCTATCTCCCTCACCCCACCGGAAGAGCTCCTCGGGGGACTCTCTCGAATGGTTGAGCTGCTCCACCCAAAAATTCTTTGAAAAAAAACCTTGCTTCCCTAACATAGCCGCGCACTTTTTCATAAGAGACCGAACTTGGAACCCACCTCTAGATCTCACAGAAACGAGGCTATCGTTCAAGGAGTTAGCTTCATGATCGGAACTGCCGTTTTAGGAGTCGAGGCTATCGCGCTAATTTTATTCGCAAGCCAGGGACTAAATTATCGGGCAGATCTTTGCGATGCCTCCGAAACACCATTCGGATGCCAGGCTGTCGTGTCCCTGGGCTTGGTCGGAGGTTTAGTTGCTGGGGGAAAGATCGCTTTAGCCCTCGCCGAACTTTCCCGCAAAACTACAGAAACAGCTCTTAGGAATTTGTAATAAAACGAGGGGCGAGTCGATTTAGTACAGGTTCTTAGGAACCTGTAGTAAAGCCTACTTGTCAAGATAGCCCTAAAAATGAGATAATCCTCTCGAGTAAGTTCATGAATTTCCTTCGAGTTGGGTTTATTATTCTTTTAACGGCTTTGGCTGCTTGCGGGAAATCCCCTTCCCAGCCGGCAAAGCCCCTTGCCCTGGTCAGCATTGCCCCCTATTTGCATTTTGCCGAAAAGATCGGAGGACAAGAAGTTGAGGTCCGCTCCATTGTCCCACAATCGATGAATGCGCACACCTTCGAGCCGACACCGCGGCAAAGAGAATCTTTGAAAGAGGCGCAGATCTGGTTTCTTATTGGAGAGCCGTTCGAGCGCCCCCTCCTTCCGGTCTTTCCAAAAGAAGGACGGATCGTCGATCTCAGAGACGGCATCGAGCTGCTTGAGATCCCCGATAGCGCCGGCTGCGAGCATTGCGGCTCGGATGCCCTAGACCGCCATATCTGGCTCAGCCCCCGCCTAGCAAAACAGCAAGCCCGGACGATAGCGGAGGCCTTTAAAAAAGAATTTCCTGACCATCAAGCCTATTTTGAAGAAAACCTGCAGCAGCTTCTCCTCGAGCTCGACACTCTCGATGAAACGATCCATGCGCTGCTCGATTCGGCAGAAAACCGCTCTCTTCTCGTCTCCCATCCGGCCTTCGGTTATTTTTGCCGCGACTATGGCCTAGAGCAAATCTCCGTCGAATACGAAGGAAAAGACCCCCGCCCCAAATACCTCGAGCGGCTGCTGGAGAGCGTAAAGGAAGCGCCGCCTGCGCTTTCCCTGGCGCTTCCCCAGCATAACAATAAAGGCATCCAAATCATCGCAAAAGAGCTCAAGATGCCCCTGCAAATCATCGATCCCTATTCCAGCGACTATTTTTCAATGATGCGCTCGCTTGCGGACATGCTTGCCCCCCAAGAGGCTCCCCTTCCATGACCCCCTTTGTCGTACAACTTGACCGGTTGCGTTTTTCCCGCGGCCCCGCCCTCATCCTGAACCAGGTCAACCTCCAAATTGAAAAAGGGGAATTTATCGGCCTTTTCGGCCCGAACGGCGGCGGAAAGACCACCCTTCTCAAACTCCTCATGGGCCTGATCGAGCCGGAAAAAGGGAGCATCCGCATCTTTGGAGAAGAACCGAAAGAGCAGCGCCATCGGATCGGCTACGTGCCGCAAATCCACCGCATCGACCCCGACTTTCCCATCACCCTCGAAGAGCTCGTCCTTTTAGGAAGAAGACCGAAGCGCCTCTTTTTCGAGCGCTTCCGCAAGGAAGACCGGGACGCCCGCGATTTTTGGATCGAGAAATAATTTCTCGATCCAAAA
>JAKBAE010000121.1 GCA_021809325.1 bacterium | reverse complement strand
TTTTGAAAAAATCGAGCCTAAGAGATGAGGTGAACTTAAAAAAATCTGATTTTTGAGGTTTTGTGCCAGTAATTTTTTCAAAATCCCGACGAAGGCGGGAGTTTTGCAACTGCCTCAATGGTATAAACTCGACTTTGTACATTTTTAATCCTCGATTTCTTCAAGCAATTGGCCCATACGACGTTATATTTTTGCAGCCGGCGCTTCGCAGGCCTGTCTGCAAAAATATAACGTCATCTGAACCAATTGCTCATCGAACTCTCGGTCAAAAATGTACAAAGTCGAGTTAAAGAGTATGAAAACGGGATTACTTGAGTTTTTGGACTCGGGCCAAGAGCGCAAAATAGGTAAAGTACTTATCTAAGTCTTCCAAAGTCGTTTTAAATTGATGATCGCCCAACGCAGCGGCGCAAAAAAGCTCCTTTGCCCGAACGATCTCCTTCAAACGCCCCCTCCATCTAAAATCATTAATTGTTAGATAAAAAAGTTCTAAAGCTCTCGAGATGGCGCCCCAGTAGTATTCCCGGTCTTCCTTAGCTCGAATCGCACGGCTTACTTCACTGCCGATATTTCCCAGTTGCTCTTCAAGAGAAAATTTGTGCCAGCTTTCTGCAGCGGCCTCTAAATGTTCGGATGCCATTAACCCAACACCAACGAATCTACGATTTCACAAATTCGCTCACGAATAGCCGGGTCATCCACTCCGCGAGAATCGTTATCCTGCCAAGGCCGCAAGTTGATCATAGAGTCAAACTCAATCCATTGATCCCGAGACTTTTTGGGATACAGATTGATCCCCCAAAGATCTGCTTGGTCAGAGCCTTGCTCTAAAAGTAAAGCTTCTGCATCGGAATGCATGGAGACTCCTGCAACTATGATATTTCGCTTAATATCTACAACAGCCTTAACCAGAGAAATATGCCCTCTTAACTCCAAAGAAGTCAATTCAGCTTTGTCAATGCATGTATCGATCACTTTTACCGGCATCTAGACTCTCCAATCATGCTCTTATTGTGGCTATTGCCGGATTTCTGAGCAATGGCAGATGTTCTACTCGAATAGATCGGGAAACTGCTCGAGAAGCTGAACGCAAAGAGCTCTATATTGCATTTGGGAGAGCTCTCTTTTTAAGTTTTCCAATTCTATTCGTGTCTTTTGCAGCATTTCCCGGCGGGCGATTTGACGGGACTCTTCGGATAACAAAGTCCCATCTCCTAAAAGAAATTGTCCTACCGGAGCGTGGTCGTAAAATTGAGCCAAACGAACAGCTAGCAGAGGATCTTCTTCGGCAATCTCACCCCCTTCGGGCAAAAGCGCATAAAGAATTTCCAGATAGCCCAGTTCAGCGGCTAGACAAACTGCATACCCTCTTTCTTCTTGAGAAAGAAGTGATGAGAGGGCTTGGACGATTTCTCGATCCTCATGACAAATGGCAATAGATACAGCTTCGCTCCAATCGTTAGGATAGATCTGCAATTTATTCTTGGAGAATACAAGACACAGGATTGTCTTTGCGAGGCATTATCCCATGTCGAGATTACCATACTGTTTTTGCGCAAGGATCGTTATGATTGGACGATCTCGTACTTTATCTGGACAAGTCCGCTTGGATACGATTGGGAAGAAGTCAAGCGGCAAGAAATCTCTTTGCCGATCTGATTGAAAAGAGGGAGACCTCCGCCTAAAATCACAGGAATAATAGATAGGGTCATGGTATCAACCAGTTGGGATGCAAGAAACTGAGAAAGGGTCACGCCGCCATCAACCCAGATGTGCTTCGCGCCTTGGGCGTGTAATTTTGAGATCAGCTCTACAAGATCCCCGCTATAGAGCTCCATTCCCTCTTTGACAGATTTTAAACGATTGCTCAACACAACCACTCTTTTCCCCGGATAGGGATCTGAAACAGTCGTAGCGACATCATAAGTTTTACGTCCAATGATCAGCGTATCAATGCTATCCAGCAACTGCTTAAAGCCGTAATCTTCGTCAAAGCCTCCTACCCGATCCATCCAATCCAAGCTGTTGTCTTCACGAGCGATATACCCATCGATGCTAGCGGCAATGTAAATAGAAATTTTGGGACTTGCTTTCATAACCACTTTGGCGTCAATTTGCTGGCGCTATTTTGCCATGTGCTGCGCTCAACTGCAACATTTTTGCAATACGGAGCGCCCGCTTGTATACCGAAAATAGCCCCAAGAATCGGTTATAGGACTGCGTGAAAGCTCCTGCGGATCGACGCGCTCTGTGGCGACCAATTTTTGAGTTGATGCGGCCGAAGCCCGGCCCCCGAGCATATACTGGTTCCGGCTCAATCTTACCCAACGCAAACCGATTTAAAGCCCCTGAAATCGGTTTGCGTTGGGTAAGATTGAATCGGAACCAGTATATATTCGAGGTGAGTAGGGCTCGAGGGCAGGCGTCAAAGCGGCTCAAAAGGGCGATTTATTCCCCGATTAGCAACTGCCAGTATGTCTATTTTTTCTAGACATACTGGCAGCTGCTTGATATCTTGGGAAAAAAGGATGGAGGTCGATGTCTCTACAGGATTTACGCCGAGCAGTATCTGGAGAAATATTTGACTATCAATTACTTATGAATTATTTGGCGGCTGATGTCAACTACCCCAGGGCCAAAATTAGCCGTTTGTTGAAGAGTGGGGAGCTGATTAGGGTCAAAAAAGGACTCTACGTGTTCGGGGAAATGTGGAGAAAAGGAAGCATTAGCCTGGAGGTCGCCGCAAACCTGATTTATGGCCCCTCCTGCGTTTCTTTTGAATATGCCCTCTTTCGCTATGGAATGATCGCGGAAAGGGCGGTGGTCGTCACCAGCCTGACTATTGGAAAAGCGAGAACATTCGATACGCCTATCGGCGTGTTTCAGTATCGGTCAATCGATAAAAAGAAATTCAGTATCGGAATCGAGCGCAGGGAAATAGCCGGTGAAGGAAGCTTTTTTATTGCTTCAAAAGAAAAGGCATTAGCCGACGTCCTTTCAAGAATCAAGAAATCACTCTCTTTGGAAGAGTTGGAGTTTTATCTTCTTGAGGAACTGCGTATAGACAAGCAGTCTTTGCGATCTTTGAACAAAGATAAGCTACGAGAAATAGCATCCATTTACAAAAACTCATCAATCAACAAGCTTCTGAAATTATGAATCAATTTATTTTAGATTTAGTTAGCAGATATAATCCAAAAAGCAAAAATGACTATGAGAATGCCTTGCATGAGATTATTCAGGAAATTGCATTGGTGGGCTTATGGCGTTCCAAATTTTTTGAGGTCGGCGCTTTTTATGGAGGAACAGCTCTCCGTATTCTTTATGGATTAGATCGATTTAGTGAAGATCTGGATTTCTCATTGCTAAAACCGAACCCCCGCTTCAATCTACACCCTTATCTCGTTGCAATTCAAAATGAATTGATTGCTTCTGGCCTGAACGCAAAGGTAGAGCAGAAAATAAAACATCCCGACGCCAAGATTCATTCAGCTTTTTTAAAAACAAATACACTTGAGACATTCATTCAGATTGGACTTTCTGAAAAAGAAAAGAAGATGACGCATGTCAATGAAGTTATGAAAATAAAAGTCGAGGTGGATATAGACCCGCCTCCGCAATTCTCGACAGAAACAAAGATGCTTCTCACGCCTCTGCCATTCTCAGTAAAAACCTATACGTTGGAAGATCTTTTTGCAGGGAAAATGCACGCTCTTCTTTTCCGTGAATACAAGGTGAGGGTCAAAGGGCGCGATTGGTACGATCTGGTTTGGTATGTCGCTAAAAAAACGCCCCTTCGTTTAACGCATCTGGAAGCGAGAATGCGGCAATCTGGCAATTGGACGCGGAAAGAATCGCTCACGTCCAAGTCTGTACTGGAATTGCTGGAGCACAAAATTGCGCATCTCAATATTCAAGCGGCTCTCGACGACATTCAAGTTTTCGTTCGCGACAAACGAAAGATCGAGATCTGGTCCAAGGATTTTTTTTCCAGCCTCTTGTTCCAACTCCAATTTGTCTAAATCTCAAGCGTTGTCTAGCGCACTCTGTCAGGTTTGACATGTTATGGCCGAGCGAGGCCCAGCCAAATCGATTCGAATGAACTTTGGCCTTGCACTCCGTCTAACACCAATCCCAACAAATAAATTCATATTTGGGGTGCTTTGACGCGCTCAAATATGAATTTATTTATTGGGATCGGTGTAAGCTGAAATGCCTGAAGCCAGAATCGAACTGACGACCTTCGCATTACGAATGCGTCCCCATTCGATCTCCGGCGACCCTTTGCGATACCTAACAACATGAGATCCAATCCCCTCAATCAAACAGATCGATCGTGAAGTGAGGCGATATCTTGCCAGAGATTGCACCCGATTGCAACTTTTTTACAACTCGCCAACACTTTCTTGCAATTTGTTCATAGGGAGAGTACCCTGGATCATCTTCTAAATAGAGATGGCCATGAATGTAAAATCGCAAGGCAGGTCCATTGATCCCACAACGGGCAAGCTGGTTGTTTTTGAAGACAAACAGATTCGTCGAGTTTTCCATAACGGCGAGTGGTTTTTTTCGATTATAGATATTGTCGAAGTGTTAACGGGCAGCCCAAATCCAAGAAGATATTGGTCTAACCTAAAGATACAACTGTCTAAAAAAGAAGGTTTTAATGAGTTGTACTCAAAAACGGTACAACTGAAATTCGAGTCGAGCGATGGGAAAAAGTACAGAACCGATGCTGCGAACACTGAAACTCTACTGCGCATTATCCAATCTATTCCTTCTCCTAAAGCTGAGCCTTTCAAACGCTGGCTAGCCAAGGTGGGCTATGAACGAATCCAGGAAATTGAAAACCCAGAACTCGCGACTCAGCGGACACGCGCTTTATATAAAGCAAAAGGTTACCCTGATGACTGGATTGAAAAGCGGCTACGTGGCATTGCCATTCGGGAAGAACTAACCACCGAATGGGAAAATAGAGGAATCGAACAGGAGAGAGACTATGCAATTCTTACAGCAGAAATCTCCAAGGCCACATTCGGGATGACCCCATCAGATTATAAGAAGCACAAGGGGCTCAAACAGGAAAATCTTAGAGACCACATGACTGATCTGGAACTTATTTTTTCCATGCTGGGGGAAGCTTCGACAAAAGAGATAGCAGTGAATCAAAATGCCCAAGGGTTTATTGAGAATAAAGCAGCGGCTCAATCCGGAGGGAGAATCGCCGGAGATGCCAGAAAACAGCTTGAAAAAGAAAGTAAAAAGCCCGTTATTTCTAAAGCAAACTACTTAGGATTGGCATCTTCTATTGATGTTCACCCTATAGAAATCGAAACGGATAAATAGAATTATATCGACACAACTTTTGAAAAAATGGCATGAACCTTTTGGCATATAAAAGAGATGAACGAGTTGAAGCTGTTTATTTTACTAGAGACTCACTCGTTGTCGATCTCGTAGATAGACGAACAATCTCTGTCCCTTTGAGCTGGTATCCAAAGCTCTTTAAAGCGACTCCAAAAGAAAGGGCAAACTGGAAAGTTTGTGGTGGCGGCTATGGAGTCCATTGGCCCGATCTTGATGAGGATCTAAGTACTGAAGGCTTGTTGAGAGGAGCGCCTGCACCTACGGAACAAAAGACATCTTTGCCATCTAAACGATCTGCAAAGCAAAGGAGCCCTAAAAAGTCCTTGAAATCAAAAAGTTAGTTTTAACAGATCTTATTCCTTGCAAATGCTACAATGCATTTCCAATCGTTTTTTAAAAACAACACGCCGACGAACGGAAGAAAAATTTACCACACACAAATTATGTTGAAATATTTTTTATTTATTATTTTATTTTGCGCTTCTCTCCACTGCAAAAACTTTTCATATTCAAACCTTCTTAAAGAAGCCCAATCTGTACAAATAGAAGCCTTGCAGGAAGCTAGACCCTTTTTCAACTGGAACGAAGATACTCAATTTCAATCTCTTGATGGCGGCTTGACTCGAGCCAAAGTTTACTCTTTTGAATCTATTGGCAAACAATATGTCCTGCGTTTTTTGGCTTTAACGCCAAATCACCCAAAAGAAGCGCGCCAAAACGAAATACAAGCCCAGAAAATTGGAAATAACCTTGGAATTGCTCCTGAATGTATTTTTGCAGATCGAAATTCCGTCTTGATGGTCATGCCATTCATCCAAGGACACTCATTATATCAACCAGATAACGATCAGCTCTCTCAACTCGGAATGATGTTACGAAAGTTACATGATTATTCCGATTCGTATCCGACAAGACACTCTCTAAAAGACAGGA
>JAKBAE010000120.1 GCA_021809325.1 bacterium | reverse complement strand
GATCGTTCAGTCCTGTAAATTTACCCATCATCTCCTTCAGCTAAAATGAGGGAAATACGATGCCACATAAAGATTTTAGTCGCTAGTCAAAGATATGTTCATAGGACTGTTTCGAAAACTCGGCTCAGACACCTTCTAAGCTTGATATAAATCTCATGATTTTAGATAAAAAAATTAAACAGGATTTCATCAATTTGTAAGGCTTTTCAAAAATCTTTGAAATTGAAAATCCATATTCTTACAAGGGATTTGCATGTCGGATCAATTGACATCGGATGAAATCCGCAAGATGAACACCTACTGGCGGGCGGCCAACTATCTGTCCGTCGGGCAAATCTATCTCTATGACAATCCTCTTCTCAAGAAGCCCTTGCAAATCGAGCATGTAAAGCCAAGGCTCTTAGGCCATTGGGGAACGACGCCGGGCCTAAACTTTCTCTATGTCCATCTCAACCGGATCATCAAAAAGAACGATCTCAACATGATTTTCATCACAGGGCCGGGCCATGGCGGGCCGGCTTTAGTGGCGAATACCTATTTAGAGGGGACGTATAGCGAACTGTACCCTTCCATTTCCCAAGATGAAGATGGGATGAAAGCTCTTTTCAAACAATTTTCCTTTCCCGGGGGCATCCCAAGCCACGTCGCTCCTGAAACGCCCGGCTCCATCAACGAAGGGGGAGAGCTTGGCTACTCTTTAGCGCACGCCTATGGCGCCGTCTTCGATCATCCCGACCTGATCGCGGCCTGCGTCGTGGGAGACGGCGAAGCGGAGACGGGAGCGCTTGCCGCAAGCTGGCACTCCAATAAATTCCTCAACCCAATCCACGACGGCGCCGTACTGCCCATTTTGCATCTCAACGGATACAAAATTGCCGAGCCGACCGTGCTGGCCAGGATTTCCAAGAGCGAATTAGAACAGCTCTTTCGAGGCTACGGCTATACTCCTTATTTTGTAGAGGGGGACGATCCTGAGAAAGTTCACACTCTTTTAGCTGAAACTCTCGACCGGGCCATCCAAGAGATTAAAGAGATCCAGGAAGCCGCCCGCAAGAATGGGTTTCAAAAGCGGCCGATCTGGCCGATGATCATCTTCCGGACGCCAAAAGGGTGGACGGGTCCGAAAATCGTCGACGGCTTGCCTGTAGAGGGAACCTGGCGCGCACACCAAGTGCCTCTGTCCGAACTTGCCTCAAAACCGGAGCATCTCAAGATCTTAGAAGCTTGGATGAGAAGCTACAAGCCGGAAGAGCTCTTTGATGGCTCCGGAAAGCTCATTGAAGAGATCGCCCAGCTCGCGCCCAAAGGAGAGAAGCGGATGGGAGCGAGCCCGTATGCCAACGGAGGGCTCTTGCTGCGCGATCTCAAGATGCCCGATTTCCGCCAATACGCCGTTGAGATAAAAAGTCCCGGCACTAGCTTCGCAGAAGCGACCCGTGTCATGGGACAGTTTTTGCGCGACGTCATGAAGCTAAATTGGAAAGAGCGCAATTTCCGCATCTTTGGGCCCGACGAGACGGCATCGAACCGGCTGACAGCCCTTTTTGACATCACAGAGCGGATGTCTTCTGCTGAAATTTACAAGACCGATGACCACATCTCAGCCGAAGGGAGAGTGATGGAAGTGCTCAGCGAGCATCTTTGCGAAGGGTGGCTCGAAGGGTATCTCCTTACCGGAAGACACGGCCTCTTTTCTTGCTATGAAGCCTTTATCCACATTGTCGACTCGATGTTCAATCAGCATGCCAAGTGGCTGAAGGTCTGCCGGAAAATCCCCTGGCGCCGTCCCATCGCGTCTCTCAACTACCTTCTCACCTCGCATGTATGGCGCCAAGACCACAACGGGTTCAGCCACCAGGACCCGGGCTTTATCGACCATATCTTGAATAAAAAGGCCGACGTCGTCCGGATCTACCTGCCTCCCGATGCCAATACGCTCCTTTCCGTGACCGATCATTGCTTGCGATCGCGAAACTACATCAATCTCATCGTCGCAGGAAAACAGATGCAGCCTCAATGGCTTTCAATAGAAGAGGCTGTCAAACACTGCACTGCAGGCCTTGGGATCTGGCAATGGGCGAGCAATGACCAAGATGGAAGTCCGGATGTCGTTTTAGCTTGCGCAGGCGACGTCCCCACCATTGAAACGCTGGCCGCAACAGAGATTTTGCGAGAGCACTTTCCCGACCTCAAAATCCGCGTCGTCAACGTCGTGGATTTGATGACGCTTCAGCCGCAAAGCGAGCACCCGCACGGCCTCTCTGATCGGGACTTCGATCAGATATTCCCCAAAAACGTCCATGTCATCTTTGCCTTTCACGGCTATCCTTCCGTCATCCACAAGCTGACGTACCGAAGAACGGATTATCCCTACATGCATGTGCGCGGCTACAAAGAAGAAGGGACGACGACGACTCCCTTCGACATGGTTGTGATGAACGACCTCGACCGCTTCCATCTTGCAGAAGATGTGATCGACCGCCTGCCCAAGCTTGCCGGCAAAGCGGCCTACGCCAAACAGCATCTGCAAGGAAAACTTTTGGAGCACAAAGAATATGTGCAAAAATATGGGATTGATATGCCGGAGATCCGCAACTGGAAATGGGGCGGCAACAAATCATGAACATTTTTGTTCTAAACTGCGGGTCGAGCAGCATCAAGTGCACCCTCTTTCAAAACGATTCTGTCTGGGAAGGGCGCATCGAGTGGAAAAACGGATTTGAGGCCCCTCGCCTTTCAATCAAAAAAAAGGATGGTGCGTCCCATGTCGAGCCTTTAGAGCAAAAAGATCCCTTTTCTGCTTTGGAATATCTGATCTCCCATTTTCCAAAAGCCGAGATCCATGCCGTCGGCCATCGCGTCGTCCACGGAGGGAGTTTAAAAAAAAGCGCCGCCATCACAGCGGAGATAAAAAAAGCGATCCGCTCTTTTTCCGAGCTCGCGCCGCTTCATAATCTCTTTGAGCTGGAGGGGATCGAGTTTATGGAAAAACGCTTTCCTAACGCAGTGCAAGTAGCTGTCTTCGACACGGCGTTCCACCATACCTTGCCGGATGCCGCCCGCATCTATCCGGGGCCGTACCATTGGGTAGAAGAGGGCATTTATCGCTATGGTTTTCATGGGATCAGCTTCCAGTACTGCGCCGGGCGAGCCTCTGAGATGGCGCAAAAAGCCTCCAAGCTTGTGATCTGCCATCTGGGCTCCGGCGCCTCTCTTTGCGCAGTCAAAGACGGAGAAAGCATTGATACGACCATGGGATTCACCCCTCTGGAAGGACTCATGATGGACACCCGCTCGGGATCTATCGATCCGGGGATCATCCTCTATCTTTTAGAGAAGAAAAATAAGAAGCCTCAAGAGATTTCAAAAGAGCTCTATGAAAATTCAGGGCTTTTAGGAGTCTCCGGCATCTCAAGCGACATGCGGGATTTGCTTGAAAATAAAGATCCGCGCGCAACGCTTGCCCTGGATGTCTATTTGCACAGGCTCAATTCTCTCATCGGATCGATGATCGCCTCTTTGCAAGGGATCGACGCCCTCGTTTTTACGGCGGGAATTGGCGAGAATGCTTCCCTTATAAGAAAGAGGGTTTGTGCACAGTTTTCATTTTTAGGATGCGAGCTGGATCTAGAGCTCAATGAAAAAGAACATAAAACGGATGCGGTTCTCTCTATGCCGTCTTCCAAAGTACAAATTCTTTTAATCCACACACAAGAAGCATGGGAGGTGGCAAGAGAATGCCGGACGCACCTGTAAAAACATGTCTTCTCTCGGCAGACGAGTGCAAAGCTCTTTCTCTCGACGAGCTGTTTCAAAGGCTTGGATCGTCAAGCGAGGGCCTTAGCGACTCTCTTGCAAAAGAGAGGCTCTTGCAGTGCGGGCCCAACGTCTTGGAAGAGAAAAAAAAGTCGGCCATCCTCAATTTTCTCTCCTATTTCTGGGGACCGATCCCTTGGATGATCGAGTTTGCGGCGATCTTGTCTGCCATCCTCCACCACTGGCCCAATCTCATCATTATCCTCATTCTTTTGATCGTGAACGGACTCGTCGGCTTTTTTGAAGAGTTTCAAGCAGGCAATGCGGTGGAAGCGCTCAAAAAAAATCTCGCGTTGAAAAGCCTTGTGAAGAGGGGCGGGTCGTGGAAAGAAATCGAAGCTGCAAACGTAGTCCCGGGAGATATCGTACGGCTGCGGTTGGGCAATATCATTCCCGCCGATGCCAAGCTCTTTGAGGGAGATTACTTGAGCGTAGACCAATCGGCTCTGACCGGAGAGTCGCTGCCCGTTTCCAAAAAGGCGGGCGATTTAGTGTATTCCGGATCGATTGCAAAGCAAGGAGAGATGCAAGCGCTCGTCATTGCAACGGGAAAGCAAACTTTCTTCGGCAAAACGGCCAAGCTCGTCGAAGGAGCAGGGGCAGTATCGCACTTTCAAAAGGCGGTCTTGCTCATTGGGCACTTTTTAATCTATCTCAGCCTTGCCCTCGCTTTGATTTTAATCGGCGTGCAGCTAGCGCGCGGCGCTTCTTTTCTCGATCTCGTCCAATTTGTCATCATCTTGATCATCGCCTCTATCCCTGTCGCCATGCCGGCTGTTTTGTCTGTCACGATGGCTTTAGGCGCCCTGAGACTATCCAAATTCAAAGCGATCGTCACTAAACTCGAATCGATCGAAGAGATGGCCGGAATTGACGTCCTCTGCAGCGACAAAACAGGCACGCTCACCCAAAACCGGCTCGAACTAGGCGATCCGGTCGTCTTTCAAAATGGGAACCCGCAAACCCTTCTCATCTGCGCGGCGCTCGCCTCAAAAGAAGAAAATAAAGACCCGATCGATTTGGCCGTTCTGAAAGGATTAAAACAGCCCGATCTAATCAAACCCTATCGGCAAACCCATTTTAAGCCGTTCGATCCGACGATCAAGCGGACTGAAGCAACCGTCATCGCACCGGAAGGAAACACCTTCTTTGTCACAAAAGGGGCGCCGCAGGTCGTTTTCAGCATGTGCGTCCAAGACGACACTCTCAAAAGCCAAGTGATAGAAGCCATCGACTCCTTTGCCCAAAAAGGGTACCGGACGCTAGGCGTCGCGAGCAGCGGCGATGGGAAGGTGTGGCATTTCCTTGGCCTCTTAACCCTTTCGGACCCTCTTCGGGAAGACTCCAAAGAGACGATCGACAACGCAATAGCCCACGGCATCCAGATCAAGATGTTGACGGGGGACAATCTCGCCATCGCCAAAGAGATCGGGCAAAAACTGGGGCTAGGAGATCAGATCAGCACCGCGGATAATATTAAACAGCTAGGCGAAAAGATCGATCAGATGAGCGGATTTGCCCAGGTCTTTCCGGAGCATAAATATGAGATCGTCAAACTGCTGCAGGAAAAAAAACACATCGTCGCCATGACAGGCGACGGGGTGAACGACGCCCCTGCCCTCAAACAAGCCGATGTCGGGATCGCGGTCAGCGGCGCAACCGATGCGGCCCGCTCGGCAGCCTCTCTCGTCCTGACGGAGCCGGGCCTTTCCGTCATCATCCATGCGATCAATGAGGCAAGGCGGATTTTCGAGAGAATGAACAGCTACTCGATCTACCGGATTGCGGAAACGATCCGGATCATGTTCTTCATGACGCTTTGCATCCTCATCTATAATTTCTATCCGATCACAACGATCATGATCATCCTGCTTGCGCTCCTCAACGATCTGCCCATCATGACGATTGTCTACGACAACACACTTCTCAATGAGAAGCCCGTTCGCTGGAACATGATGCGGGTCCTCACTGTCTCCTCCGCCCTGGGCCTGATCGGCATTTTCGAGTCGTTTCTTTTGTTGATCTTGGCAAAGACCTATCTAAACCTATCGATGGACGAGCTGCAAACGCTGATCTTCCTGAAGCTGTCCATCGCAGGGCACCTCACCTTGTTTATCGCAAGGACCAGAAATGCTTTTTATTTGAAGCCCTTCCCTTCCCCCATCCTTTTTTTCGCCATTTTAGGCACCCAGATTTTTGCGGCGCTGATCGTCGGTTTCGGCATTTTCCTCCATCAACTACCCTGGGAATTTATCGGATACTTGTGGATCTACGCTGTGGTGTGGATGTTCATCGAAGACGGGATGAAACTGCTCATTTACAGGTTTTTTTCCCGCCGCTACTAACCCGGCACCCAAACAGGGGACAATCGGGTGAGCGAGGCAACGCCAAATCGACTCTTTCAGAATGGCGGCAGTGCTGCGTAGCCACGACCCATTCTGAAAGAGTCGATTTGGCTAAGCCGCAGCCAGCCGATTGTCACCTGTTTGA
>JAKBAE010000119.1 GCA_021809325.1 bacterium | reverse complement strand
TTCCGATCTAAATTTTTGTTCTCCTTTCGATTACCGGGTTGAACTTATACGGCGTCCGCTCGGCAGGAAAAATGGAATTTGTATTTACGCTGCTTAAGCTTCTTCCTTTATTGCTGGTTCCACTGGCAGGTCTCTTTTTCTTGAAAAAAGCTCATTTTATCCCGTTCAATCCGACGGAAGGATCAACGATTGGGGTCATGAATGCAGCTGCGCTCTTAACCCTTTGGGGATTTATCGGGGTTGAATCGGCAACAACCCCCGCAGAGTCGGTTGAAAATCCACAAAAAACAATCCCTCGCGCCCTCGTGGTTGGAACGCTGCTTGTCGCAATTGTCTATATTTTTAGCAGCGCCGTTGTCCAGGGCGTCGTTCCCAAAGAGATGCTCATGAGCTCAAAGGCCCCTTTTGCCGATGCCGCTCAAATCATTTTTGGCGGCAATTGGTATCTAATGATCTCCCTTGCTGCATCGATCGTTTGCCTTGGCACCTTAAATGCTTGGGTATTAACAAGCGGACAGATTGCCTTGGGAGCTTCGAAAGACGGCCACCTGCCAAAGTGCTTTTCTCAAATCAACTCTCGAGGGGCTCCAAAATGGGGGATTATCGCTTCCTCTCTGGGGATTATTCCGGTCTTAGTCCTGACGATGAATAAAGGGCTCGTTGAGCAAATTAATTTGATGATCGACGTCTCCGTTACGGCATTCCTCTTAATCTATGCGCTCTCCGTCATAAGCTTTTTAAAGCTTTTTTGGAGAAATCCTAAAGACATTGCGTTGGGACTCGCGGCCCTCTCCTTTTGCGGCTGGGCGCTTTATTCATCCGGACTGAAGATGGTTGCCTTTGCCGGCTTGATCACTCTTGCCGGGCTGCCGCTCTATTTTTGGAGAAAACGGAAGCCTAAAATTGTTGGAGAGCAGGTTCTTAGCGAAGAGCTAGGGTAAAAAGTAATTCGCTATTTCCAAATGAGGGTTTCGAGTAAGATCGATTCCCTCATGGAGCATCTGCAAGAATTAGCCGCCCATTTTGTCGAACGTTTTCCGCGCCATTTTGATGAGCGGCTCATTTGGAATGCCAAATTTCTTGAGAGCAATCCCTATCTTGCCTCTAAGCGTACATCTGCAATCCTTCTCACTCTCTATTTTTTGCAAAAAAAAATGGAGCTAGCGCTAGAAGAAAGAAAATTTCAAAAGCCGCTTTTTTTAAAATTAATTCGGCAATCCCATCGGCTTTGCGTTGTTTTGGCATTCAAGGAAGGTCTTTTTCAACAAAAAGAATCGTTTAAAAAAATCCTCGCGGAATTTCTTCCCGGCTTTCAGGTGATTGGCAAATCGTTTCACTCCTGGAGCCACCCCACCCTTCCTTATCTGATCTGGATTGTGGAACTGTCCCGTTTGAGAGGGAAGGACTTTGCTCTTCTTGAGCTGAAAAAAAAAGAGAGTCTTCTCCTTCAGCAACTCAGAAGCGCATCTTGTTTAACCCATTGCTTTTGGCCTTATAACAAAGAAGATGCCTTTCGAAGCATCCAGATTTTGGAAAAAGAGATGAATCATCAAAACGATCTGCCGCATCTCTTTATCCAATTTCTTGAGCAGACAGATTCGTGCGTTGAATTTTTGCTTTGCCTTGCTTTGCCGAAGCGCTCGGTTTCCCTTGCAGAGCTGATCTATCGGTTGCCCTACCCGATCTGTGTCTGCTGCCATTTTCTCCATGAGCGCGAGCACCCGTTTTTAAGGGAAATCGGCGCGTTTTCCATTCAGATGCCATCGGCGCTCCACTCCTCCAGCACGCTTCTTCGGGCGAGGCGCTACATCTTGCAGAACTTGGAAACGGTCATCGGTACGTTTCGCGATTGCAATGGCGGGCTTTTGGAAAAGCAGCAGCAGCAGTTCGAGGAGATCCATTTTTGCCTTGCTAACCGCTGCGCCAATTTCGATCTCTTTGCCGAACGCCTTTTTTATGCGCTTCACTTCCACGATGCCTGGTTAGTGTTGCCGATTGAAAAGATGGCCGACCTCTTCACCGCCTTTTCCAAGCTCCTCGATGATCCGCAAGAGTGTTCTATTCATCAGAGCGAGAAGGACCATTTTACGCTTGTCAAATCAAAAGGGGATTGGGCCCATCAAAAACGGCTTCAGCAAATTGAGAGGGAACATAAACTGGAGCTGTGCGCCCAATTATCGATTGAGGGTACTCATTATCGCTGCTATTTCGGCACATGCAAAAAACAGATCGAAGAATCATTTTGCCATCCCGTATTTCCAAAACGGGAAAGAACTCTCCGCCTGAATTTTCAAGAAGGGCCTCCTCCAAGCCTCAATCCACACTATTCAAACGTCGATATCCGCTGCTGCGTTTTGCATCGATTGATTTTTGAGGGGTTGACCCGGATTGATCCTACTGGAGAGCCTTCTTTAGCTGCGGCGCAAGACGTTTCAATCTCTTCAGACGGATGCTGCTATACCTTTACACTCCGTCCATCCAGGTGGTCCAATGGAGAAAAGGTGCGAGCGGACCACTTTGTAAACAGTTTACAGTGCGGAGTCGGAAATCAGGTCCCTCATCCCGAGCGCCTCTTTCTGATCAAGAATGCAAGAAATGAAGGCGCTGAGCTCGGAGTGAGAGCATTGAATGCCGAGACGCTGCAAATCGAGCTTGAGCGGCCCGACCCTCAATTTTTATACAAGCTCGCCCAGCCTTCGTTTTTCCCCCTTTTTGGAGGCGATCGAGAGCCAAAATGGTTCAACGGCCCCTTTTTGATCCATGACTTCACCGAACAGGAACTGATCCTTGAAAAGAACCCCTATTTTTGGGATGCGCAGAATATTTATTTTGAGCGCATTGAAATTACATGGGTGAGCGATGTCGAAGAGATCTTCCAGCTCTATGCCGACGGGATGCTGGATTGGATCGGCGAGCCTTTTAACATTTTGAGCATAGATCAGATTGATCGGTTGCTTCAAAAGCAGAACCTAATAAAAAAGATTGTACAGAGGCAGTGCAGGGTTTACTTCAATACCACACATTCGATCTTGAAATCTTCCAAAGCAAGAAGAGCTCTTGCTCAAGTAGTTGATAATGAGCGCATTACTCAAAACGTTTGCTTTCATTGCGAGCCGCTTAAACTGAAAAGGCATCCTGAGCTGGCTAAAAGTTGGCTGGAAGAAGGGCTTTCGGAGCTTGGGTTGACTACAGCGCCTCCTTTGCAATTGATGATTTCAAACCATCCTAGACGAAAGGACCTTGGCCTTTATCTCCAAAGTGTTTGGCAAGAGCTGGGGATTGAAGTGGAAATCCTAGAGTTGGGGTGGAACCATTTTCGCAATCATTTAGAAAAACGGGATTTTCAGATTGCAATTACGCTTCAAGATACAATCGAGTCTGAGTCCTTGGAATACTACTCGAAAATGGAAGGGGACTCATCGTGGAATTTTTCTCAGTGGCAGCATCTTTCCTATCGAAAAATAGTTAAATCGCCTGAATCAAATTGGAAAAAGCTTGCTGAAGAGATCTTAGAGGTAGAGGCGCCTCTGATTTCCTTGTTTCAATATGCCCATCTCATGGCGATCCGGCCTCAATTAAGAAATTACTATCTCGACCCGGAAGGGTGTGTTGATTTAAGCCGCGCCAATCTCATAGATATAATTCCGGTGAAGGCGTATCATCGCCTGCCAAAATGAAAATGAGTGAAGCTCTATGTGGGAAAAAATCCGTCTTTGCGTGCTTGTCTTTCCTCTTATTTTTTTATCAGCCTGTAAGCAAAAAGAAGGTGGAGAGATGAAACCGAAGTCTATCCAAATTAATTTTCAGGAAGGGGATTTGCCAACGATCCACCCGCAAGACACAACAATTTATTTACGCGGCATTGGATTGGCAAAAGCCCTGTACGAGGGTCTGACTCGCTTAGACAGTCAGGGAAACCCGGAGTTGGCCGGGGCTGTTTCGGTAGATATTTCAGAAGATCAGCTCCATTATACATTTCATTTGAGAGAGCACCTCTGGTCGGACGGTAGCCCGGTCACGGCATTCCAATATGAAGCGAGCTGGAAAGCTCTTCTCTCTCCAACATCTACGAGTCCTAGAGCGGAGCTGCTCTATTTACTCAAAAATGGAGAAGCAGCCAAAAAGGGCCTTGTTTCTCTCGACGCAGTTGGTGTGAAGGCTCTTGATGTAAACACTCTTGAAGTAGAGTTAGCCTATCCTTCGCCCTATCTTTTCAAGCTGCTCGCTCAGCCAACCTGCTTTCCGATGGCAGATGTATCCCTGAAAGAGCCCAAACTCTTTAATGGGGCATTTACTGTCGATCGATGGGAAAAAGGGGAGACGATTTCACTAAAGAAAAATCCTTATTTTTGGAATCAAGAGAAGGTCAATTTGGACCGGATCGATGTTTCTGTCATCCAAGACCTTTCTACAGTCTATCGACTTTATCGAGAAAACCTATTGGATTGGATTGGGGTGCCGCTCTGCCCCATGACTATTGAGCAGATCAAGGAGATGCGGCAAAGCAATCAAACCCAAACCCACCCGGTCCATCGTCTTTTTTGGGTTTTCTTAAACGTCGATCATCCTCTTCTTGCTTCAAAAGACATTCGAAAAGCGTTCGCATTGGCTGCGAATCGAAAAGAAATCACTACGCATATTCTTCTTGAGGGAAACCCTCTTTTAAAGCCGATCCCGGAAGTATTTCTACGAGCAGAAGACTCAGGGTTTCTAGAGGAAGACAGGGCCCTTGCAAAAGAGCTCTTTGAAAAGGGATTGAAGGAATTAGGGATCGAGAGGGAAGGTTTGCCTCCTTTAGTCTACAAATATGCGCAGCAGGCGAACCGCAAGCAGCTTGCTGAATATTTAAGCCAAACATGGAGCGAGCTCTTCGGCATTCAGGTGGAGCCTGTGCTCGAAGAGTGGAATTCGCTTCGGACCAATCTGGCGAAAGGAAACTTTGAGGTTTGCGGGGGCTCGTATGACGCCCCCTTCTATGGAGATCCGTTGGAGCTTCTCGAGCGTTATACCTCCAAGAACATCAATAACTACTCTCAGTGGACAAACCCTGCATATACCGATGTCATTCAAGAAGCAAAACAAGAAGCGGATCCAAACCGTCGGGTGGAGCTGCTCGCCCGGGCTGAGAAGATTTTGCTCGACGAGATGCCCATTATTCCCATTTGCAGCGACCAATTTATTTTCTCCCACATCCCCGGATTAGAAGGGTATGTATTTGACTCTGTGGGGGCTATTGACCTAACCTATTCAAAGCTGGTAAGTGAATCTCAGTGAAATGCTCGTCACTATCAAAATCTCTTGACTCTCCCATACAATAGAGCATGGACTTGTTTGTTAATGGTCTAGGCTGCTATATTAATGACTAAATCCCAGTTGGGGTATTTGGAGAACGACATGAAACAATTATGTTCAGTTTGGTTTAGCTTTTCCTTTTTCTCTCTCCATTTTCATCATAGCCATTCGGCTTAATTTCTCATTTTTTAAATATTTGTCCCGTTTGCTTTTTTAGCGAATGGATTTTTTATCACTACATTTTAGGTTGTTATGAAACCCAAGCCTATCGGGATCATAGGCGGGGCGGGCCCTATTGCGGGTATTTCCCTGCTCAAAGATATTATTTCTTTCGCAAGAGTGCAGTATGGATGCTGGAAAGACGAAGACTTTCCAGAAATTCTTTTCATTAGCTTTCCCTTCTCTGACATGCTTTCAGAAGAGGCAAAGGCTTCTCAAATTCGTAGAGAACTGCGCTCATGTCTCCAAAAATTGCGTAGAGCCGGCGCAGCTGCTCTTGGCATCGCTTGCAATACACTTCACGCTTTCTTGGAACCTCAAGAGCTAAAAAGTACAGATCTTCTTCGCTTGCCCCAGCTTGCTCGCGCGGAAATCCCTGCTTTTGCGACTCCCTTGGTCTTGAATACATCGACCTCAAGACGCTTGAGTCTTTATTCAAAAGAGTTTCCTTGCCGCTATCCCAATCAGCCGGTGCAGCGCGAGTTGGATGAGCTTATCATTCAAATACTTAAGGGAATAGACGTCTTGGCGCAACTACAGGCGCTCATCTCGGCTCAAGACGAGGAGGTCATTCTCTTGGGATGCACCGAACTTTCGCTATATACCAGTAGGCTCACGGAGAGTAGTCAAAAGATCATCGATCCGTTAAAGATCTTGGCCAAAAAGTTAATCAAAACCAGTATGAAGAAGGAGGGTGGGGATTGGTATAACACGGTTTTTGCACGATAACATATGTCATGTTATTGTGCGGAGTTTGTGTTAGCGTGTTTATACTGGTTCCGGTTCAATCTTACCCACGAAAACCGAATTTAAAGCTCCCTCAAATCGAACAAAAAATCGGGGTCAATATTGAATTTAATATTAACCCCGATTTTTTC
>JAKBAE010000118.1 GCA_021809325.1 bacterium | reverse complement strand
CTCTTTCAGAATGGCGGCAGTGCTGCGTAGCCACGACCCATTCTGAAAGAGTCGATTTGGCTAAGCCGCAGCCAGCCGATTGTCACCTGTTTGAGTGCCGGGTTAGTAACCACAAAAATTTGCAGTCAAGAAGATCAAATCAAAAATCGATTCGAGAAAAGAAGATGGTTTGCTATGCTGTTGATAGCGAACTTGTGTGGATCATGCCTCGATATCTTGATCCTAAAGCCGACATTGTGTTTAAAAAAATCTTCGGCGAACATCCTCATCTTTTACGCAATTTTTTGAATGCCATTTTGCCTTTGTCTCCAGATAAACAAATCGTGGAACTTGAATATCTCTCTGCAAAGCAGGCACCGCAAATTCCCACTTTCAAGCGCTCTATCGTCGATGTCAAATGCAAAGATGTCGAAGGACGCATTTTCATTGTTGAGATGCAGATGGAATGGACGCTTGGATTTATGCAGCGCCTCCTTTTTAATACGGCTCATGCTTATGTAAAGCAGCTTTACAAGGCGGAGGATTATCGATCTATCTGTCCGGTTTATGGAATCGGGCTTGTGAACGATATCTTTGAGCGACGCACTCTTGACTGGTATCACCATTACAAAATCGTCAATGCTCAGAATCCTAAGCGACAGTTGGAAGGGTTGGAGCTTGTCTTCTTAGAATTGCCCAAATTTAAACCGTCGAATCAAAAAGAAAAAAGATTGCGAATGCTATGGATTCGTTTTTTGTCCGAAATTGGAGAAAAGACGAAACAGGTCGATCAGGATCTCTTAGCTATTCCGGAAATCAAAGAAGCCTGCGCATTATGCGAAGAAGCCGGCTATTCCGAAACAGAGCTAGAAGTCTATTGCAAATATTGGGATGAGGTCCGTACTTCCCGAACTCTACTCAACGGAAATTGGGAAGAAGGCCGAGCTGAAGGGATCATAGAGGGCGAAGCGAAAGGCCGAATCGCTATTACAAAACATCTCTTAGCTTACGGGTTTGCAATGGAAGGCATTGCCAATGTCACAGGATTTTCTCTCGAAGAGATAAAGCAAATTCAAGAATCTGCTGACGCAATCGCTTCTTTAGATTAAATCTTTCTTTGTCAAAATTCCCCACTCCTTTAAAACGGAAATTTCGAAGGAGGCTTTCCTATGGACGGATCTATCCGTCGCCGTATCCCCACAGCCTTTATCTGGAGGCGGGTCCACTCTCTTCTGGGGCTTTGGCTTGTTTTGTATTTGGCAGAGCATCTTCTCGTCAATTCGCAAGCAGCTCTTTGGATCGGCGATGACGGACATGGCTTTGTAAAGTTGGTGAACTCCCTTGAGTCTCTCCCGTATTTGCAGGTGATCGAGACGGTTTTTATCGGAGTTCCCCTTTTAGTGCATGGCATTTGGGGGATCAAAAGAGCGCTCACATCAAAAGCCAACTCCAGATCATCCGATGGAAGCCGGCCGGCTTTAAATGAATATGGGCGCAATCATGCGTATACTTGGCAGAGGATCACCTCGTGGATTTTGCTCTTTGGAATCATTTTGCATGTGGTGCAGATGCGCTTTTTGAATTTTCCTGAAGAAGTGGAGTTGAAGGGCCGGCAGCACTATCTTGTGAAAGTGACAAAAGACGAGGGACTTTATTCGCTTGCAAAGAGGCTTGGAGTTTCTCTCTATTCTGGACCGGAGTTGAAAGAAGAGGCGTCCCTTTCGCATCTCTCTTTAAAAACCAATCAGGTTTTGGCGGCAGCAAGCTCGCCCGGACAAGCGATGCTCCTCTCGGTGCGCGATACGTTCAAAAGCCCGATCATGTCAGTCCTCTACACGATTTTTGTTCTTGCCGCGGCATTTCATGCATTCAACGGCTTTTGGACATTTTTGATTACTTGGGGAGTAATCCTCGCATTTCCTGCGCAAAAGACGATGACGAAAGTCTCTTTCGCGGGCATCCTGATCCTCTCATTTTTGGGGCTCGCGGCAATTTGGGGAAGCTATTGGATCAATTTGAGAACATAAATGGCTAAAAAAGAAGTGATCGTTGTCGGCGGCGGCCTCGCAGGCCTTGCCGCAACGATGAAGCTCTGCGAAAAGGGCTGCAGCGTCAAGCTGATCTCCGTTACAAAAGTACGAAGGTCCCACTCCGTCTGCGCACAGGGCGGCATCAATATCGCCGTGAACTTGAAAGGCGAAGAGGACTCTCCCATCATTCATGCTTACGACACAATCAAGGGCGGGGATTTTCTCGCCAATCAGCCCCCCGTTTTGGAGATGTGCTTAACGGCGCCCTCCATTTTGCGGATGCTCGATCGGTTCGGCTGCCCTTTCAACCGGACCTTGGAAGGAAATGTCGACTTCCGCCGCTTCGGGGGAACCCTCTATCACCGCACAGCCTTTTGCGGCGCCTCCACAGGCCAGCAGCTTCTTTATGCCCTCGACGAACAGGTGCGCCGCTATGAGGCCGCAGGGCGTGTGGTCAAGTATGAAAATCATGAGTTTTTGCGCCTCATTCTCGATTCTCAAGGGCGCTCGCGCGGCATTGTCATGCACGACCTTTTTAACTTGAAGCTCGAAGTGCTCAAGGCGGACGCGGTAGTTTTTTGCACCGGAGGCATCGGGTTTCTTTATAAGAAGTCGACCAACTCCACCTTTTGCACGGGGGCTGCCAACGGCCGCCTTTACATGCAGGGGATGAAGTATGCCAATGGGGAGTTCGTCCAGATCCATCCAACGGCCATTCCCGGCATCGACAAGATGAGGCTGATGTCCGAATCGATCCGCGGCGAGGGGGGGCGCATCTGGGTCTACGGCAACTCTTCCAAACAAATTCAATTTCCCGACGGATCGACGCATCCTTGCGGAAAGACCGGAGAGCCGTGGTATTTCCTCGAAGAGATGTATCCCGCTATTGGCAACCTTGTGCCGCGCGACATTGGCTCCAGAGAAGTCTTGCGCGTTTGCGAAGCCGGCCTCGGCGTCGAAGGAAAGATGCAGGTTTATCTCGATGTGACCCATCTTCCCAAAGAAAAGATCCACAAACTCGAGTCGGTGCTCGAAATCTATCAGAAATTTACGGGAGACGACCCGAGAAAAAAACCGATGAAGATCTTTCCTGCCTTCCACTATACGATGGGAGGGGCCTGGGTCGATTGGCCTGCTGCCGATGATCCAGACCGCTTTGAGCGCTATCGCCACATGACCAATCTTGCCGGCTGTTTCAATGCCGGCGAATCCGACTACCAATATCATGGAGCAAACCGACTCGGGGCCAACGCGCTTCTCGCCTGCATCTATAGCGGGCTCGTTGTTGGCTGCGAAGTGCCTCGCTATCTGGAGAACTTGAAAAGCGGCTATGCAGATGTGCCCGAAGCCGTTTTCGAGCGCGATCTTCTGCAAGAAGAGGATATCCAAAAAGAGCTGTTGGGAAGAAAAGGAGGCGAAAATGTGCACCTCCTTCATGATGAGCTTGCCGATTGGATGGTGCGCAATGTGACGGTGAAGCGGGATAATGGAAGCCTTAAAGAGACAATTGCAAAAATCAAGGAACTGCGCGAGCGCTACAGCCGCATCCAGCTCAGCGACTCCGGGACAGTGCTCAATCAGACCTATGTGTTCGCCCATCAGCTTAAAGCGATGCTTGAAGTGGCCCTTGTCATTGCCAAAGGAGCGCTTCTTCGCAATGAGTTCCGAGGAGCGCACTATAAGCCGGAATTTCCCAATCGAGACGATGAGAATTGGCTCAAGACGACGATTGCAACCTACGATCCGGAAAAAGACGAGCCGGAAATTAGCTATGAACCCGTTGACATCCGCCATCTCGATCCGATAAAGAGAGATTATACGCATGCGAAGAAAGTGAAGCCTGCGTTGAAAAATGTTCCTGCCAAGATGCAGCTGCCCTTATGAATAAAGAAAAATATACGCTTAGGATTTATCGCGGCGTCCCCGGCAATCAGTATTGGGAAGAGTTCGAGTTGGAAAGAAGCGCTTCTGCAAATGTGATCTCCTCTCTCATGGCGATTCAAACTAATCCTATCAATAAAGAAGGAAAAGCGACGACTCCCGTTGCTTGGGAACAGGGCTGTCTCGAAGAAGTGTGCGGCTCTTGCTCGATGCTTGTAAATGGCCGGCCAAGACAAGCATGCACGGCGCTGATTGAAGATATCATCAATGAGGGCTGCTCGACGACGATCACACTGGCGCCATTTACGAAATTTCCTTTGGTCCGTGATCTTTGCGTCGATCGGACAAAGATGTTTGAGTCGCTCAAAAAAGTAAGGGCCTGGGTTTCTGTCGATGGAACTTGGGATACGACAAAGCAGTTTGGGCAAAAAGTGGGCCCGGAAGTGCAAGAGGCCCTCTATGTGCTTTCTACTTGCATGACCTGCGGCTGCTGCAGCGAGAGCTGTCCGCAAGTCAACGACCACTCTCCCTTCATTGGTCCGGCCCCTGTATCGCAAGCCCGCCTTTTCAATGCCCACCCCGGAGGGGAATATGAAAAACCGGAGCGGCTTCGCGCTCTTTTGGATGAAGATGGGATCTCGGGATGCGGCAATGCGCAAAATTGCGCCAAAGTGTGCCCTAAAAAAATTCCTCTGACTGAGTCGATTGCCCTCATCGGCAAAGAGACGATGAAACAAGCAATCAAAGACGCCTTGAAACTTCCCGATACTTAATGAGGAAGAAATGGTAGAACAAATTATTTCGCGTATACAAGCAATTCCATTGCAAAGCATTCCATATCCTTATTTATGGGCCGAGGGGGTTATTCCTAAAGAATTTTATGCGGAACTGATCAGGAATATTCCTAACATCTCCCATTTTTCTTCCTCAGAGAGGTATCCGAGAAGATATGCTCTAGATCTGGCCTCGAATGAACTGAACCAGCTGTCCTCTACTCAATTGCGATTTTGGAGTGAAGTAATTCGCATATTCCAAAATGACGATTTCATGAATGCAATTATACAAAAGTTTCGGCCCGATTTAAAGGGCAGTCGGCCTAATTTACAATCGAGTCTTCATTTGATTCGTGATCAATCGAATTACTCGATCGGACCTCATACCGACTTGCCATCAAAAGTGATTACCCTTTTATTTTATCTGCCCGCTACAGAAAATCAAAAACACCTTGGAACTTCGATTTATGTCCCAAAAACAAGAGGGTTTATTTGCAAGACGGGAGCACATTATCCTTTCCATGGTTTCGATAAGACGCTCACAGTCCCGTTTTTGCCCAACTCTGTTTTCGGCTTTGCCAGATCAGACGTTTCTTTTCATGGAGTAGAGTCCACGGAAGAGCATGAGATGGAGCGCCGATTGCTGATCTATACAATTTGGTTAAAAAAAAGCAATGCAGTTTGACTTATCGGATTGTTCGATTGTTATCCCTGTATGTGTGGATTCGATGGAACGATGCGAGCATCTCCAATTTCTTTGTGTTTATTTCAAAAAATATTTTATCAATTGCCGACTTATCCTTGCTGAAGTAGGAAAAACGCGGCTAATTCCTTTATTAACCGATCGGGAAATAGAAACTCATTTTACTGAAAGGGAAAAGTTTTCCCTGACCGATATCAGCAATTGGGGAGCATCCTTAGTAAAAACTCCCTTTTTTTGTAAATGCGATGCAGACACTTTGATTCACCCAAAAGCGATTTTTGATGCCTTCGAGCTGTTGAAAAATAGTCCTGACCAATCGTTTGTTCGTCCTTTTAACGGCATTCTGTTTGATGTTACAAATCCTCTTCGTAAAAACATCTTGCAAACCGTTGATTTAAGCCCTCTTCCCTTTTTTACGAAAGAACAGATAGAGACTCCTTTCACGATTCCCAACATGCGCCTTCGTGTTAAAAATGCATATGGATTGATCCATGTTTTCCGTACGTCTACTTTTAAAGAACTGGGGGGCTACAATGAAGAGTTTATTGAATGGGGTGCTGAAGACAATGAGATCGTCAATCGATTTCAGACTCTTGGCCATCCCAGAGTGCACTTAGAAAATTACAATGCGTTTCATTTTGACCATCCCCGAAAACCGGTGGAAGCAGCCCAGGTATTCAAAAATCGCTTAAAAATGCGAGAGCTCAAAGACGCCACAGAAGAAGAGTTGCGGCGCGACATTCAGCGCTGGAGCCGTTTTAAGAATTGATTAGAATTCCCGGGTATAGCAAAATGTTGGCCTCTCTGCTGTAAGGGATACTCTAGTTACTGTATGCCCTTCAACTACAAGCTTGCTTAGAGCGGCTGCAACGCCGGGCAACGGCCCTCGCGCCCTCCCCGGGAAGCGGCCCAACGTGTAACAAACACGGTTGACTGAGCTTTTAGCTAGACCCCTTTCGGCAGAGATTTTTTTAAAGTCGAGTTATACCATTTATCAAAAATAACGTGTAGTTTGGCTGCGTCAAAGCCCCTAGGATCGACGATCGTAAAGCACCTTGTATTGCCTAATACTAGGTGCTTTACGATCGTCGATCCTAGGGAGCTTTCAC
>JAKBAE010000117.1 GCA_021809325.1 bacterium | reverse complement strand
TTAAAGCAGTCGAGCATTCGATTGCATTATTTACCACCCTACTCGCCAAATCTGAATCCGATAGAGCGGCTATGGAAGCTATTTCGTGAGCTAACTCTGTATAATCGATATTTCCCCGATTGTTGGGGATTTTTTGCGGCGACTCGAGATTTTTTTGCAAGCAAAGTGCACAAGATGAAAAGCTTGCTGAGTAATCGCCTGTCGGATGACTTTCAGGAAATAAAGTTAAATCCAATTAGAATTGGATAAAAATGGTGTTTGGGTAACTTTCAGGTGGAAGCACTATATACCAATCCCAATAAATAAATTCATATTTGAGCGTGTCAAAGCTTCTAAGATCGACGATCGTAAGTGGTAAGGTATTAATCCGATTTACGGCGCTTTGACGCTCTCAAAGGTGTCTTTATTTCTTGCGATTGGTGTTAGATGCTCTAAAACTTTTGCATGAGCAGCTTCGGCTTCTTCAAAGGAGATTGTCTTTGCGCAGTCGCGGTAGGTAAAGCGAAGAGTAGCGTTGCGTGCGTCGCCTTGAACATAGAGATCGATGAGCTCTGCCTTTTCAAGAAGAGGGGAGGAAAGAGTATCGATTGCATCCAATACTTGCTTAAAGAAAATGCCCTCCGGCAAAGAGAGGGTCCAGTCCCGCTCGGTTGCAGGATACTGCGGCAAGGAGCTCATCCGATGACGGGCTTTTTTCAATCCCATGAGGTGGGAGAGATTGAGTTCGGCAAAGAAAACTCGTTTTTTAATATCGAGCCGTTCAAGAAGATGGGGATGGATTTCTCCAAGAGAGCCGATCAAAAGATCTTCGTGGAAAAGATTGGCCTGTCTTCCGGGATGGAAGCTGGCATGAGAGCTGAAATCGAACTTCGGAAGAATTCCCAAAGAGTCGAACAGGGTTTCGAGAACGCCTTTTAGATCGTAAAAATCAACATCTTCAGGTTTTCTCTCCCAGTGATGCGGCATCTCTTTTCCATAGAGCGCCACTCCCAAAGCAGGTATCTCGCTAAAAGAATGTTCGCTCCGAAGGTAGATGCGGCCAATCTCGAAGGAGGCTAGGGAGTTGTTTTTTTGATCAAGATTGAATCGCACCGACTCCAGTATCCCCGGGAGCAAGGAGGGGCGGAGGACCGAGTATTCTTCGCTTTTAGCGTGGAGAACCTGGATCGGGGAAGCAGTTTCGTAGAGCAGCTCCGGCGAAATCTTGGCGAGATGCGGGCTGATCAGATCGGCGTGGATCAGCTCTTGCAAGCCCAGTGAGGTCATTTGGCGTCGGATCTCTCTTTCAAAGAGAAAGAGCGGGTCATGAGGCAGATCGGAGATAGTGCAGCGCGCTCGTTTGCGCTCAATGTTGTTATACCCATAAATCCTTGCCACCTCTTCGATCAGATCGATCTCTTCTTGCAAATCGTTTCGGTATGTTGGCGGTTCGATTTGCAGCGTTTCGCCCGCTGCCTGAACTTTGCAGCCGAGGCGCCGCAAGATCTCTTCGATCTCTCCAATCGAGAGGTTCAGACCGATGAGGGAATTGGCCCTTTGAGGGCGCAGCGAAATAGAGACTTCCCTAAGAGGACGCCCGTGGAGGTCGATCGCTTTGGATGCAACTGTTCCCTCGCAAAGATCGGCGATGAGTTTTGCCGCTTCATCCAAGACGCTGAGAAGCGCGTGGACATCGGTCCCTTTTTCAAAGCGCTGAGAGCTTTCTGTTCGGATGCCGAGCCGTTTTGCCGTTTTACGAATGGAAATGGGGTCAAAGCTCGCCGCTTCCAAGAGAATGGAGTGCGTCTCTTCCGATACGGCCGATTCGGCCCCGCCGAGAATGCCTGCAATGGCAAGCGGTTTTGTCTCGTCGCAAATGAGTAGGGCATCGGATGGCAGCGTATAGGACACTCCGTCCAAACCTTGAAACGGGGGCGCAATGTCTAGCGTTTGGATGAGCAGCTTCTTGTGTGCAATCTTACTTGCGTCAAATGCATGGAGCGGCTGGCCGGTTTTGAGCAGGATATAGTTTGTCGCGTCGACAGCGTTATTGATCGGGCGCACGCCGGAGGCAAGCAAAATCTGCTGCAGCCAGAGAGGGGAAGGGGCGATTTTGACATTCTCTATGAGGCGCAGAGCATAGCGCGGGCAAAGATCGGAAGAGAGAATAGTTGCCTGGAAATCGATTTGGCTTGAGGGGTTTTCTTTCAAGGAGGGGTTTAGATGACGAAGAGGCCGCTGGAGCGAAGCGGAGAGCTCGCGGGCGATCCCAAGCGCGCTCATGCAGTGACCAAGATTTGGGGTCAGCGAGAGCTCGAACACCGGGTCCCAAAGCCGCTGCAACAGGTCCTCTCCGGGGAGAAAGTCTGAAGAGAGCTCTAAAATGCCGTCATGTCCGCCGGCAATTTTGAGCTCTTGCGCGCTGCAGAGCATCCCGAACGATTCGATCCCTCTCAACTTCGCTTTGGAGATCTTTAGCTCCTTTCCCTCGGAGTCGAACAGCTTCGCCCCGATTTTAGCAAAAGCGGTCAACTGACCTTCCCTGCAGTTCGGCGCTCCGCAGATGACTTGCCACTCTTCTTTGCCGTCAAAAACCTTTGCGATGCGGAGCTTATCAGCTTCGGGATGCTGGGCGACGGAGAGGACTTTTCCGACAACAACCCCCGAGAAGGGAGGCGCCTCGTTTTCGATGTGGTCGACCTCGATGCCAAGAAGCGTCAACGTCTCGGCCAAAACGGGCAAGGGGTCGGGGAGATCGAGATAGGATTGGATGAGTGAAAGAGGGATTTTCATGGAAGAGATTCTAACCGGAAATGAGGGCGATTGCAACCATTTGTCTTTTCCGATACATTTTTGATTCTCATGGAAACGACATTTACCCACCGCTGGATCCGAAAATTCCGGATCCTAACGATTTGCCTCATCTTCAGCGTGGCCATCAATATCGGCGCTTTGGCCATTGTGATCGTTTATTTCGTTCAAGATATGAATGACTCCCTCTCCTATCCCGCCCCGGTTTCCCGCATGGCAGGGCCACTCGAGGAATCGACGAATCAAAAGCTTCTTACACATTATAGCCGGCTTTCTTTCCGCGAGCTGGCAGCCCTCTTGACTAACGCCGATTTCGTGGAAGAGGGGTATCGCAAACGGGATTTGGCTCTCTCGGCGCTTGTCGCCAAGCACCACTTTCACTTGGAAAAGGCGCTCGGCGCCATGCCGTCGCAGCAACGCTTCGTCGAAGCCAATGGTCTCTCTCTTCCCCTTTTTCCGGGTCTGACCGACGACCAATTCCAAGCTCTCATCCGGTTTGCCTATCTCGAAAAGTGGCCTCTGACGGGACAAGGGCTCTTTGCCCTCCTTCAAAAGAATCAAAAGCCGCGCGACGCCTCTTTGGAGCAAGCGTTTATTTTAACCCCCGAATTCTATGCCTTGAGCGCTCTTTTTCAGAGGTGCGAGCCCCAAGTTTCCTCATCCGAACTGATCGAGCTCGTCTGCCAGGGCACATGGCCCATGCTGGAGGGACTTTTGCTTGAGCAGTCGCAAATGCTCGATCTTTCAATTGAAAAGAGGCGTCGTTTGCTCTTGAGCTACCTTGCCCTGAAGTCGCCGGCCGCAGCCCGCCTCTTGATTCAAACAGACTTTGACTTTGCCTTGAAGCGGCTGGAAGACAAGGGAATTCTTGATTTGTTCCTTTGCGTGGAAAGTGCGGATTCAAAACTTTTACAGACGTTTTGCTTAGAGCTCTTGAAGTCTCCTAGAGCCGATAGCGTCTGGCATAAAAGCGCCGATCTGCTGTATCGCATAGCCGGCGAAGAGCCGCCTCAGTCTTTCGATCGGGCAGCCGCCCTGGCCCGTTTTGTGCCGGGGGCCGCCGCACCTCCGGCGCCGCAGCCGCAGCCGCAGCCTCGCAGGAACCATGTGGTTCAAGAAGGGGAAAATTTATGGAAGATAGCCAGACAGTATAAAGTGACCGTGGATCAGATTGTCCAGCTAAATGGACTCGAAAAAGAGATCATCCGCCCCGGCATGATCCTCCAAATGCCCGATTAAACAGGGTCAGATCCGCCCGGATGGAACGGGTGGCATTTCAGGATCCGTTTGATGGAAAGCCAGATTCCCCTGAAAATTCCGTGCGTTTCTACCGCTTCTACGGCATACTCCGAACAGGTTGGGAAAAAGCGGCAGCAGTGGCCGACAAACGGGCTGATAGCCGTTTGATAAAGCCGCAAAAAAAAGATAACAATTTTTTTCACAATTCATAGGATATCATGGATCAGCACCCTTTTGCACTCTTTCTTCAAACATTCGAGCCGGAGGTGGAGAAAAAAAGTTCCCAGCTCAACCGTGCAGCTTGGATTTTGGAGACGACCGGATCTGTCGATGCCGCGGCAATCAAGGCGGATCTCGATGTCGAGTTGCGGCTCCTCTACAGCGATCCGGATGCCTATCAAAATCTCTTGGCTTGGGATCGAGACCCGCAACTGCAAGACCCCCTCTTAAAAAGGCAGCTTAACGTGCTTCTCCGCTCTTTTAAAGAAAGCCAGATTCCAAAAGACCTCCTGGAAGCAATCGCAAAAAAGGAAGCGGAGCTTTCCCGTATCTATGCCAATTTCCGACCTAAAGTTGGGGGGAAAGAACTCTCCGAAAACGAGCTGCGCGAACTGTTGAAAACGCAAAAAGATCCCGGGATGCGAAAAAATGCTTGGGAAGCCTCTAAAGAGATCGGCCTCGTCCTCGCGCCTCAGATCCTCTCCCTAGTCGAGCTGCGAAACCGGGCGGCAAAGCACCTCGGCTATAGCGATTATTTTGAGATGCAGCTCGATCTCCAAGAAGTCGACCGCCCCTGGCTTCTCGAATTTCTCAATGACTTAAGCAATCGCTCAGAGGAGGCCTATACCCGGATGCTGGATGCCTTGGACAAGGAGCTCTGCAACCGTTTCGGTGTTGAGAAAAAAGACCTTGGCCCGTGGGCTTGGAGCGATCCATTCTGCCAGGAAGATCCTCTCGACACACAGCAAATCGACAAGCTCGTCGAGGGCGTCGATATCGTCAGCTCCTGCAAAAATTACTATGAGGCGATGGGCTTCGATGTAGGAAAGATCCTCGCAAAGAGCGATCTCTACGAGCGTCCGGGCAAATGCCAGCACGCCTTCTGCACGCATATCGACAGGAGAGGGGACATCCGCACTCTGAACAACATCACCCCTTCGATCAAGTGGATGGAGGTCCTCCTCCACGAGCTCGGCCACGCGATCTATGAGACAGGCTTCGACCCGCAGCTTCCCTGGCTTCTCCGTCAGCCGCCCCACATGATCCCCACCGAGGCCATGGCGCTCATCGCCGGCCGCCAGGCCTATCGCAAAGAGGCCCTCGCGGAGCTCATCGGAACCGGGAAAGAGGCGCTCATCGCCCAAGCCGAAGACTCTCTTGCCCGCCGCCAGCTCATCTTCAGCCGATGGGTCTTGACAATGACCTATTTTGAGAGCGAGCTGTATCGCGACCCCGCCCAAGACTTAAACGCCCTTTGGTGGAAGCTGGTCGAGCGGTTTCAAAAAATCTCTCCTCCCTCAGACCGCTCCCAAAAAGCAGACTGGGCCGCCAAGTACCACATCGGACTAGCTCCCGTCTACTACTTCAGCTATCTCCTCGGAGAGCTCTTCGCCTCAGCGATCCAGGAGTCGCTCCGTCAAGAGGTCGGCACCCCAAATCTCAACACCCCCCACTCCGGAGACTTCCTCCGCGAAAGGCTCTTCGCCCCGGGAAACCGCTGGAAATGGAGCGAGCTGGTCCGCTCCGTCTGCGGCCGCGAACTCTCCGCTGACGCCTGGCTGAAGGAGTTTGCTTATACCGAAACACCCTGAAGAATTGGTTTTAGGCAGCATCTTTTGGGTCTTCAATCGGGCCTTGCCTCTTGGCAAGGTCACTCGTTCCAGACGCCAAAATCTGTGCCGCCTCCTTGCCAAATTCCCGATTCTTTAGGTTGCTTCGGTGTAAAACACTTGTGCCAAAGTCGCGCTTCCACTATATTTTTGCTTCGTTTTCTTAGCGAAAGTGGCGGAACTGGCAGACGCACTACCTTGAGGTGGTAGCGGGTTTACTCTCGTGGGGGTTCGAGTCCCCCCTTTCGCAATAATCACGCTCCCGATGCACCGATAGCTCAACGGATAGAGCACTTGGCTTCGGACCAAGGGGTTAGGGGTTCGAATCCCTTTCGGTGCGCATTTTTCCTTTCACATTCATTAGACCTCTTGCATATCTCAGGGTTCGTCGATTTTCTGGATTATTTTGGCCGCTTTTCGATTTTTTTTGCGGGGGTTATATACTTCTGTCGATATTACCCCCGCAAAAAAAATCGAAAATCGGTCCAAAAGAACCCGAAAATCGACAGAACCTGAGTTATGCAAGAGGTCTATTAAAGGCTCCGCCCTTAACAACCCGCCAAAGGACTTCGTCCATCCTATTACCCATAAGTAGGAAGTCTTTATTTATTTTTACCACCCGTTCGCTTCGCTCTCTAGTAAGCGAAGCGAACGGGTGGTTAATTTTTCCTCGCCGTCTCCATCAAAAATTTAATGCTACTTATGAGCCTATCTCTGACTTCTTGATAAGATCTGCATGATTGGTTTTTTTGAACGTGCATAAAGTCTTTTTAGTCTTCAGAAAGGAACAGGATTTGCATG
>JAKBAE010000010.1 GCA_021809325.1 bacterium | reverse complement strand
GAGAACAGGATGCGCAAGATCGCAAGCGGCAGGATAGGCAAGATAGATTAATTTATCCTGCAGATCATGTCGGCGCTTCGCCGATCGTCTTTATCCTGTTTTTTTGTCCAGTACAGAGGGGGCTTTGACGCAGCCAAACTAAACGTTATTTATGATAAATGGTATAAGATTGAACCGGAACTAGTATAGATCAGCTTCAGATTATGTCAACCGTTGTAATCTTCGATATTCTAAGTAAGTAACTATGATTACAAAAACATCAAACACACTAATCACAACCATCCAGAAGGAGTGCGTTAAAAAAAAGCGATACATCTGATATACAGTAAACAGACTAAAAACAAAAATCGCAATGGGGTAAGCCCAAAGTTTCTTCTGAAATAAAGCCGCAATCAAAGCCAGTTTAATAACACCATGGCTTAAGAGAAAAATACCTCCATAGATTTGATCGCTCAAAGAGAGCTTCTTAGCAGTTCTCAAAAAAAAATTGGCAATTAAATCATTTGGATCTTCTTTCAATTCACCTTGTGTAAGAAAATCTACAATGTGACGAATTTTTTCATAGCTCAGAGCCCAAAGCAAAATTCCGCCAACAACTTCTAGAGCTCCATTAATTCCTTTCAGAATCAAACTGCAAATAAAAGCCCAATGAACCCAAACTTGTCGAAATCGCTTCATCAGTCTCAACTTGTTTCACCCATTCATTTTTGTCCAACTGGACTTTGCCCAGTCTAATGCAGATTCCTATATTACAGGCGTTGTGGAATCAAACCAGATGTAGGCATCAAACTGCTCTGCAAGGGACGCGGGATAATAGTTCGCCTCACCCCCATCGTATATTGTGCCAATTCCTCGCTGCAACCGCTTTTCTTTCAAAAGAGCTCCGGCTTGTTCGTGAAGGGAAAGAAAAAAAGAGCCGAGGCGGCACTCGAAGAAAAGCCGCTCGTAGCTCCCCTCCAAAGCCGGAGGGATTTTTTTAATTTCATGAGGGCTGCACCAATGGCTGGCTGCAACCACTTCCCCTTCATAGCATCCAAACCCGACAGTATATGCAAGGGAGCCAAAATGCCCCTTGCAAAGGGTGCCGATGTTGCAGCGGCCCGCTTGCTCCATGGGAGTAGCTTTTGTATGGCCCACATGCGTGTTGTGCACCCAAACAATCGCCTTGGATTCGGGACCGTGGAACTCGAGGAGGTCCAATAAGGCGTCAAACATCTGCCTTGCCCGGATGTTCCAGTGGAGCACTTCTTCATCGAGCAGGCGGATAGCTGCCTCTCCTTTCACCAAAAATTTTAGGTTTTGGAGAAAATGAAACGACTCCTCATCCTTCACCTCTTTCTGAACTGCCGCATCCAAAAGGCTTTGAAATGCAGTTTCATAAGATCGATTCGTTAGTTTGCAGTAGTGGAAATAGTTTGAAGGTTCTATCCCCAATGAGAGGATCTCGCGAAAGGAATCTCTTCCCACCTCATTCGCCACAAGCTCGAGCGATTTACGCATCAAATAAAGATCCAGCCCATAGATCCGAAGAGGGGCATTCTGTGAGGCGTTATAGGCTTTAGCCCAGTCGATAAATTGGAGAAAATCGGGGTTGTTCCACATCCAGGCCGGAAATCTTTGAAAAGGAGTTGTGCGAATGGGAAATCCCCTCGCATACCGGTCAACCTCTTCTAGATCAGGCCAATCCCCTTCCACCGCAAGCAGGGTGAACCCACCCTTTGCTACAAGCTCTTTTGTCAGACGAGCTCTCATGCGATAGTATTCGGAGCTCCCGTGGGTCGACTCTCCAAGCAGCACAACGCGGGCTTTTTGGCATCTTGAAAAAAACTGATCAAAACAGGCTGTTTCTATATCTTGGAAACAAATCGCTTCTTGTTGAATGTATCGCACCAAATCAGACATAATAAACCATAACATATATCTAAAAAATTGTTTTTATAAAAACATAGCATTTTTAACAACAAAACAAATCTGAATCAAAATGAAGAAGTACGTATATAAACCTTATAATGAAATTTTTCCCAAGCTCTTTGAAGCGGAAAAGAAACGGATCGAAGCAATACTTGGGACAAACGCTCAAATCGAACACATTGGAAGCACGGCAGTGCCCGGACTTGGAGGAAAAAACATCATTGACATTGGCATAGCTGTAAAAAAAGAAGAGCAGCAGATAGCATCAAAGCTTCTGCAAGATCTCGGCTATGAATTCCGCCCTTCCTTTAGCACACCCGATCGACTCTATTTCATCTTCGATTTGCCTGACCCGGAAGAAGAAATCCGCAGATACCACATCCACCTAACCTATCCAGAAAATCCCGAATGGTGTGCCTTTATTTCCTTTAGGGATTATCTAAGAAAGCACCCGGACGCACTTTCCGAATATGCAGATGTGAAAAGAAGGGCTGCCCAAGAAGCTGGAGATGAAGGATCTCAATATCGGAAGTTAAAAGCTCCGATAATTCGCCAACTGATGAAGAACCTCTCTCTCAGTGGCCGAGAGAGGAACTAATGGCGGGGCCATCGCTTTCCATATCTCGCCCCGCTGCCTTTGCAAAACAGCCTTTACTGCTGCAATGAAGGGGACCTTTCGAAACGCTTGCGAAATCTTCTCCAACTTTTCTATATGAGAAGGGTTGGGGCTCTTATAGAATGAAGAGATCAGTTCGGGATAGAGGTTTGCAAGCCCGCAAATAGAGCCGGCTCCCCCTAAACGGACAGCCTCGGCGATTTGCAGCTCCTTTCCGACAAAAACTTTAAATCCTCGAAACTGCTCAAGAACCGATCGGGTCAAAGCAAGATCCCCGTCGCTCTCTTTCAATCCGATCACAACCTCCGGAAACTCTTGGCGCAATGCCGCAATGATCCCTTTTGTAATCGGCACCCCGCTCAACTTCGGATAGTGGTATAAGAGAATGCGAAGATCGGGATGAGAAACTCTTCGGATGATATCGCGATAGTAGGCGATCGTCCCCTCTTCTTGAACGTTTTTAAAATAGCTCGGAGGAGAGATCAGCATCGCAGCGCAGCCTTGCTCGATCACAGCCTTGCACAATTGCACGGTATCCAAAATCCCGGAGCTTCCATTGGCCAAGATCATTTTTGCAGGGTTCAACCCCTTCGATACAAGCCCTTCCAGCGCCTTGATTTTTTCTAAAGCAGAAAACGAAGGCCCCTCGCCTGTGGTCCCAAAGAGGACAACTCCCGTGCAGCCGCGCTCGATCATATCGCCACAATGCCAAGCTAGCTCGTCGATGTGGATTTGCAAATTCTCATCGAAAGGGACTGCTGCTGCTGCATAGACTCCTGAACACAACTCTTTCACGGCTTTATCCCCCAACGGTGAATTTGAATAGAATCTTCAAACAAATGCAGCTCGCAGAAATGCCCCGTCTTAACTTTGAGCTTTTCCACTTGCCGCTCTTTTACGATAAGGCTCCACTCATTTTCTTGAAGAGAATAAAAAAAGCGGATGATCCCGTTGCTCGTCACGGCAATTACTGTATCGCCCGGAGCATATTTTTTTCGCAAACGGGTTATCCAAGCTCTAATCTCAGCGAGATGCCCTTCTTTAGTTCCCCCAAACAAGCCGACCGGCCAGTTGGATGCCTCCGTCCAATCGGCATACTCTCGAGGCCACAGCTTGATGATCTCTTCTTGCGCCAATCCCTCCCAAGCGCCGTAATCAATCTCCGTAAGAGCAGCTTCGGGAGAGGAGATCGGGGAGGCGAGCTGCAGATGGTCTCGCACAATTTCCGCTGTTTGCTTCTGCCTTTGCAAACTGCCTGCATAAATCGCTTTCGGACAAATGCCATCAGTAGAAAGAACCTGCGCAAAATGGGTGGCTTGCGCTCGCCCCTGCGCGGTCAACGGGAGATCAGATTGGGCCCCCACCATCGTTGGCGTTTCGTTGCTCTCAAACGTATTGCCATGCCGGACCAAGATCAAACGGATCAAACTAGTTCTCCTTCTCTCACTATCGCAGCCTCTACGACAGCGACATCTTCAGGGCGATCGACCGAGCCATGCGTCCTCCCCCGATAATCGACGACGACGATTCGGATCGGGATCCCATTTTCCAAAGCGCGCAGCTGCTCCAGTTTTTCCCATCTCTCCAGCCTCCCCTCGGGAAGCGAGCTCAAGCGCTCCAGCGTCTCTTTTCGATAGGCGTAAAGTCCGATATGGCGATAGATGGGGCGGTCCGGATCTTCTTCATTGCGGCTGTATGGAATCAGCGCTTTAGAAAAATAGAGGGCATCGCCCGTTTGATTGAAAACAACGGTCGTCCCGCTAGAGGAGCCCCGCTTTTTCTGCGCGATAAACTCCTGAAGCGCCCGATCCTTCAATAGAACGGCAGGCGTTGCCATCCGGATAGAGGGATTTGCGAGCATGCCCCTCAAAACCTCTTCAATCACCCAGGGAGGCGTTAGTACAGCATCCCCCTGGAGACTAAAAAAGACCGACTGGTCCGTCCCCATCAGGCGAGCTACTTCAGCCACCCGGTCTGTCCCGGTTACACAGTCGGGGCTCGTCATCACAACTTTTGCCCCAAACCCTTCTGCAAAGCGCTTTAGCCGCTCGTCATCCGTAGCGATCACGACCTCATGGCCCCCTGCAGCTTTCCCGATCTGCCACATCCGCTCAATCATGGTTTTTCCCCGGATAAAAACCATCGGCTTATTGGGAAAGCGAGTAGACGCCATGCGGGCGGGGATCACAATGATTGCGGTTTCTGACATAGAGACGGACTCAAGTTTTGTCGATCTTTGAAATCTTTAAAGCGTTGTCAAGAGCATACCAGAAACCGTATATGCAAATCCTCGAAAAAATCGCGGATTTGCAGTTCTTTCAGGAGTTGGTCAAAGATCGGGCCCCTTCAAGCTTTTTGACTTACAGCGAGGAGGCTAGCCGAATCCGGACCACTAACCTTATCTTTTGTCAGCAAGCTGCGAATGTGTGCAAATAAAATCCGAGCGTTTCCATTTTAAGAACAAACGGATAACCGAAGGATCTGTAATGAGCTGACCCAAATCATGGAATTCTATCCACTTTAACTGATTGGACTCCTCGCTGATTAAAATCTTTTCTTCGGGATCGGTTGCGCGGAGCAAAAACCGGACGTCATAGTGAAAATGGGCCGGCACTTTCAAAGAAGCGGGGAACAGGTGGATATCGATATCGAAGAGGTCCGTCCGAAGAGCTTCAATTGAAAACAGCCCCGACTCCTCTCTAGCCTCCCGAACAGCTGCAGATAAAGGATCGGCATCCCCTTCTTCGCAATGGCCGCCCAATTGAATCCAAAGGTTTAGCTTACGATGGTGCGTCAATAAAACTTTGGATTGGTCATGACTCAATAGCCAGGCAGAAGCCGTCACATGCCCCTCGCTCAGCGACCGGTCAAAGCACCGCTCGTTTTCTTCCACAAAAGAGAGAAACTTGCTTTTGCAAGCTCCGTCCTCCATCTCGGATGGGAGGTATTGCTCTAAAAGCGCTTTTAGGCTTCTTCTAAACACCCATTCTCCATAAACAACCCCCGATGTTTTGTCCTCTCCTCAATATTGCGCGGGTCGATATACCGAAGCGCTTCTTCAAGGCTTAAAACTTGCTCGTAGGATGCAAAAAACTCTTTATCTTCAACAACTTGCGCCGTCTTTAACTCAGAAGAGCAATGAAAGATGGTATTCGGGCCAAAAATCATTCCAACATGGGAGAGCCGCTTTCGCCTTTTGCTATGCTTTGTAAAAAGAATGTCCCCAAATTGAGCGTCTTGACGGTCGAGCAGAAGGATTTTCCACTCTTTTGGACGCTTGGCAAGCTCTCGAGGCATATCCCCGATCCAAGTAAGCTCGATCTCTATTTGGAGGGCTTTCTTAAAGAGATAATGGATGGAAGTAAGGCAGTCCGTGACATGAGGGGCTTCCTCAAGGGTTGGATGGACGCGGTAGACGGTCCTCCCGATCAACGTCGACGCTTCGGCGTGAAAAGCCTCTTTACAGGCATCCGAAACGGCAACATGGCGAAATACATAAACCTGATTGAACGGCCGTCTCCTCACAAGCAGTACTGAAAAATCATCTTCGTTACAAGCGAGGCAGTCTAACTATTTTTTAACTTTCGAGGCAACTGCAAAACTGGGGTTCCCAGCAAAATCGGCCTTTTGAGTGCCCGAGTTTTGCAATTGTCTCTTTCAATCAATGCCTAGCCAGAAAGCTCTCCGATAGACGGCTATAACTATCATAGATAGAATTCACTGCCGCTTGGCTAGCCGTCTCGACGGCTCTTACAGCCTGGCAAGAGAATGCATAAACACTTTGGAAGGCGCTAGCCACAAGCCGCCCTATCGGAATAATGACAGCATTGTGAACTGCTTGCGCCGTTTTTTGAACCGCCCGGCACACTAAGCCGGTAGCTCGGACAATCCCGCCCCAAACAGGGAGAACAGCGCTTTTCCAGACCCACTTGGACACTTCAGCTATAGCGTGGCCAAAAGGCTTTAAAACGTAAGAATAAACGGTTTGCGCAACTCGCTCAAATGCATGGGAAACTGTATTCAATGTCTGCAAAACGCCGTTGCAAACGGGGATGACTACGCTTTTCCAAGCCCACTTCGACGCATGGACAATAGCGCGCCCTAAAGGCTCTATACCATAGGTATAAACCGCTTGCGCCACCTGTTCATATGCGCGCTTAATGCCATCTGCGACTTTAACAATGCCATTGCAAACGGGAATAACTACGCTCTTCCAAATCCACTTTGACGCTTCGAAAAGGGCGCGGCCCAACGGAGCCAAAGCATAGCTGTAGATCATCTGCGCCACTTTTTGCATTGCAAGCCGATTTCCCTCAATTACCCGGACAATGCCATTGCAAACGGGAATAACCACGCTCTTCCAAACCCACTTTGACGCTTCGAGAAGGGCGCGGCCCAATGGAGCCAAAGCATAATTGTAAATCATCTGCGCCGCTTTTTGCATTGCATGGCGAATTCCCTCGATTACCCGGACAATGCCATTGCAAACGGGAATAACCACGCTCTTCCAAACCCACTTTGACGCTTCGAGAAGGGCGCGGCCCAACGGAGCCAAAGCATAATTGTAAATCATCTGCGCGAGCTTGACTGTTTTGTCATGCATAAACTGTACAGCTTGCACAATGCCTTTGGAAATCGGGATGAGGACATAGTGATGGGTCAGTTTGGCTAGCTCAGGAATCCCCTTTTGCACGGCCCATTTTGGAAAGACCCATGTCACTGCGTAGATTGGCACTGCGACGCTCAAAAAGGCGTATTTTCCTGCGAGATAGAGCCCGTCGCCCGCTTTCATAGCGACATGCCCAGCCTTAGATGCGGCTTGGGCAAGGAGTGAGGTTGAGTGAAGATCCAGCTTTGTACCGGCGAATTTTAAGAAAGAGCCGGCCCCGGCAGAAGCCGCCGCAAAAACCAAAACTCCGCCGATCGCCGCCGCCGCTGCATACGCAATATTTGCACCGGAAATCCAGCTCTCCTGATGCTGCTGGACAGAACTAGAGTTGACTGATAATTCATTATTTAATTCCATATCACCCCAAATTGTCATTAATTTGCAAAAAACATACAGAACAAGACAAATAAAAACAACTGACTAAAATATTCACTTTCTTCTAAAAAAAATGCAGACTTGCTATTTTCGACTGATGCAATCAAAAAACACCTCTCTTTTCGTTCAGCGGTTTCCCAGATACCTTTTTGCAGCTCAAGAATGGACTCCTACTTCGGTAAAAGACGCAGTGGTAGAACCTAAAGACCTTCCCCTAGGCTCTGCGCAGATCCTCTACCTCTATGGGCTAAGCAGCCGCATAGCCCTGCAGCTCATTTCCTGGTTAGAAAAAAACCCCGTACGCAGGCTGATCTTTTTGGAGCCGGACACCGGAGTAATTGCCTCCTTTTTGAAAGAGCAGGGAGCCGATGAGGTCCTCTCCCAAAAGCAGATCGAGATTTACCATCTGCCGAAGAAAAGAGAAAAACGCGCGCTCCTCTACGAGCTCTCAAGCCGCTATTCTTTTTGCGCCGTCTTCATCTGCTATTGCAGAGGAAACAAGCAAGGATTTTACCGCCTTAAAACGGACCTCTTAAGAAAAACAGCCATGGCCTACACCAACCATGCCGAAACGACCAGAGCCCCCGACCTCCTCTCCCACTTTAAAAATAACTGCAAGGCCTTGCCCTCTTCATTTTGCGTCGAGAGCCTCAAAGACGCCTTTGCCTCAATCCCTGCGATCATCTGCGGGGCCGGGCCTTCTCTGCAAAAGGCCATCGAAACCTTGCAGGGTCTCAAACAGCGGGCCCTGATCTTTGCAGGCGGCTCGGCCATCACAGCCCTCTCGCTGCAAGGCGTCGAGCCCCATTTTGCCGTTGCAATCGACCCAAATAAGGAAGAGTTCGATCGCCTTAAAAACAGCGCCGCCCCTCAAACTCCTCTTCTTTATTCCTTGCGGCTCAACTCTTCTTGCTTGCCCCTTTTCAATGGCCCTTTAGGCTACACCCGCTCTACCTTCGCGGGGCCATTAGCGAATTGGATCGAAAAAGAGGCCGGACTCTCGGACCCTCTCATCGGCCAGGGATTTCCTCCCGAGTCTTTTTCGGTCACAATGGTCGCTGCCGCCATCGCCTATCATTTTGGCTGCAACCCCATCCTCTTTGAAGGGATCGATCTGGCCTGCACGCAAAACCGCCGCTATGCGGATGGGATAGACCCCCAAGAAGAAAAGCATTTGCATCCCTTTGACCGCCCTTTGAACAAGCAAAGCAAAAGCAAGGCTAAAGTGACCAGCGCTGTCCGATGGGTGATCGAAGCCGGCGCACTATCAAAGCTCGCGCGCAGCTTGAAAGACCGGCGCTGGATCCAGTGCACAGCCGACGGTCTTCCTGTAAAGGGGCTCGAATCGATGCCCCTGGCTGAAGCGGCTACTCTTTTTCGTGAAGAACGGGACCTCTCCGCCCTTATCCAAAAGGCGATCTCTTCCTCCCCTGTAGCGAAAACCCTCGCGCCCCTTTTGGAAGAGAAGCTAAAAGGACTGGAAGAGAGCCTCGATCACTTGCAGTTGCATCTCGACGCCTTGATCAGGGATGTGCCCGGCCTTTCTGCATTAGCAGAAGTGGAAATGAAAGAAGAGATGAGCTATCAGCTTCTCTTTCACCATGCTGAAAAAGCCCTCTCCTCGGTTTTCCCAGAGCTGAAAGACCGAAAATCCCTCTTAATCGCTTTTCAGGCCCTTATTCAACGCTGTAAAGAGGCAATTTCTTAATCTACGCTTTCATACTCTTGCAGCTTGTTGCGAAGCGTCCGGATACTGATGCCGAGAAGAGCCGCTGCCCTTGTCCGATTTTGATGGTTTGCTTCAAGAGTATCGAGGATCAGCTTCTTTTCCATCTCATGAAGGCTGCAGCCGGAAAATTTGGGCTTTTGGGTAGCAATCTCGAGATAGAGATGTTCCGGTTCAATCAAATCTTCAAAATCGAGAACAACCGTCCTTTCGATGAGATTGGCCAGCTCGCGGACATTGCCCGGCCAGTGGTACTCTTGCAGCTTTTGGGCCGCTTTTTCAGAGATCCTCTTGAGCGGTTTATGATTTTCCCGGCAAAACTTCTGTAAAAAGAGATTGGCAAGGGGCAAGATGTCTTCTTTTCTTTCGCGAAGCGGCGGCAAATGGATCGGCACGACGTTGAGCCGGTAAAAGAGGTCCTCTCGAAATATTTTGTTTTCAATCGCCTCTTGCATATCGCGGTTTGATGCGGCAAGAAAGCGGATGTTGACGCGGATCGGCTTAACGCCTCCGACCCTCTCAAACTCTTGCTCCTGAATCGCACGCAGCAGCTTTGGCTGCAAAGAAAGGGGGATCTCCGTCACTTCGTCAAAAAGAAGGGTCCCCTTGTCCGCCAGCTCAAACCTGCCGATCTTGCGGCCCTGCGCTCCTGTAAACGCCCCCTTCTCATGGCCGAAAAACTCCGATTCGACCAAGGTCTCCGGGATCGCGGCGCAATTGACTTTGACAAAAGGCTGCTCAAAGCGTTTCGAGAGCCGGTGGATCTGGCCGGCGATCACCTCTTTTCCCGTTCCTGACTCGCCCGTGATAAATACGCTTGCCTGGCTCTTCGCGATCTTTTCCAAGTCTTGCAAGACCCGCCTCATCGAGGGGCTCTCAGCGATCAGTGAGGACGGAAGGCTCGCTTCCCTCAAATACCGGTTCTCTTTGAGGACCTTCGACTGCGATTCGCACTGCAAGACAACCGCTTCTAATGCTTCGGGAGAAAACGGCTTGATCAGGTAGTTGAAAGCCCCCCTCTGCATCGCTTCCACAGCCGATTCGATGGTTCCAAATGCCGTCATCATGATGACAAAGGCAGACGGCGCCAACTCTTTTGCCGCCTTCAACACCTCCATCCCATCTTTGCCGGGCATCATCCGGTCTGTGAGGATCAAATCGAATGGGCCCTCTTGCGTAAGGCGCAAAATCGCTTCCTGTCCACTGCCCGCCGCCGCAACCTCTTTCCCAAGGCGGCGGAGCACTTCAACTGCAAATTTCCGCATCAATGGATCGTCGTCGACGACTAGGATCTGTTCTATACTCATTTTTACCTCTTTAAAGGGAGGGTCAAGGTGAAGGTACTGCCGCGCCCCTTTTGCGAGCGCACCTCAATTGCGCCTCCGTGCGCCTTTGCAATCTTTTGCGATTCGGCAAGACCGAGCCCCGTCCCCCCGCTTTTTGTTGTAAAAAACGGCGAAAAGAGCTGGCCGAGATGCTCTTCTTCAATCCCGAAGCCGCTATCTGAAATATCGATCTGGCAGAGATGCTCGAGCGGCTTCAGAAGCGAGATCATTAAGACCCCTCCCCCCTTTTCCATCGCCTGGACGCCATTATAAATCAAATTCAAAAGGCACGACTGCAAGGCATCGGGGTCGATGGGAGCAAGCAAGGGCTCTCTCGGAATATGGATCTCAAGCAATACATCCTTGGGCAAGGACAAATCCGCACGGACGGAATTGCCAAGCTTTTTCAAAAAAAGTCCCATCTCGACAGAGCGCGTTTGCATCTTCAACGGCTTCGAGTAGTTTAAAATCCTAAAAACGAGAGACTCAAGTGATTTGGCTCCCTCGACAATCAATCCCGCCATCTCCTGCAGATGCTCCTGTCCCGACAAATCGCGCATGAGAAGGGCTCCGTAGCCGCGAATGGGGCCGAGCGCGTTTCGGATCTCATGCGCGACTCGCGCCGACATCTCCCCGAGCTCTCTCATCCGCTCATTTTGAAGCGCTTCGGCGCGCAGCTTTTGGATCTCTGTGATCTCGCGCAAATAGAGGAACATCCCGTGATCAGCTTTTGTTCCCTCAAAAAAAAAGGAAGTGGAGATCTCGAAATCGCGCGAGCCTAGTTTTTGATAGATCAGCTTTTGGGCAAGAGCAAAGCGCAGGGCCTCTTTCAGGGAAAACCCGAAAAGATCGTCAGGGAAAAAAGACCAGAAGGACTCTCCCAGGCAGGCGGGCCGTTTAACACCCAGGTAAATGGCTGCGTTTTCATTGAGATAGCCAATCTTTCCGTCAAAAAATAGGAATAGAGCGCCCTCCCCGTTGACGCGCCATCTTTCTTCCTGGTATTTTAACCCGTTTTGCCAAAGCAGCGGATCTGACATGCCTTGCCCCCTCAATCGGGACTATACACATTGGAGAGCAAAAATCGACCGTTTTGCACTTTTTGCCCTTCTCTTCTTCCTCTCTGCCGGCTGTTTTGGGATCGAACGCGCTGAAAATGAGAAGATTCGAAGACGAAACTGCAAAGGCGAGCCGATCTACCGCTCCCATGACGAATCAAACTTCGCGATCCATCCCCCGGCCCACACTCCGCGCAGTCCCTACCCCTGGGAAAAAAGTTTCGCCCTCATCACCCGCGACTTTTTCCGCTGCAAGGGCGACCCCTCCCATGAACCGATCCCCAACCCCGACGACCCCGAAAACCCAATCCGCGACTGCGAGGGGTCTTTGCGCCACGGCCTCCCCATCATCCACGGCAAAGAGGGCGTCTACCCAATCCTCATTGACTTGCTGAACTTTGTGCAGGAAAAAACCGGCAAAAAAGTGATCATCACCTGCGGGCACCGCTGCCCGAAACACAACACCTACACCGACCCCTCCAAACAGAACCTTGTCTCTAAACACCAAATCGGGGCCGAAGTGGACTTTTACGTTCAAGGCCTTGAAGAAAACCCGCTTGAGATCGTACAGCACCTCATGGACTACTATTCGGATAATCCCGCGTTGGCAGCTTTCCAGCGCTACGAAAAAAAAGACGTCCGGGCCGCCACCTCCCCCTGGATGAACAAAGAAATTTTTATTCAGCTCTTTCAAGCCCATGAAGGGCGCGACGGCGACAATACCCACCCATATCCTTATCTCTCCATCCAGGTGCGCTTCGATAAAACTTCCAATGAAAGAGTTGTCTATGAGTGGAAAAAAGCCCATTTAGGCTACCCTAGAGGATAACGCTAGATTTTATCTTCCCTTTTGAATAAACTCCTCACTCAGAAACCTATGTCTGATGCATTCATTTTGTATATTGACCGCCTCAAAGGCGGGGCAGTCCAAAAACTCGGGATCATTCTCAGCCCTGAGTTTTTCGATATCCACGAGTCCGACCTGGTCTTTCAAGACCCGGTGGAGGTCTCGGGGGAAGCCTATTTAGCTGAAGAAGAGCTGGTGATCCACCTCAGCGCCTCCACGGTCGCACGGATGCCCTGCTCCATCTGCAATCAAATGCTGCCATGTTCTCTCGCCATCAAAAATTTTTACCATACAGAGCAGCTCTCTTCGATCAAAACAGGGCTTTTTGATTTGCGCGAACCTCTCAGAGAAGCTCTCCTCACCGAGCTGCCCAAAACGATCGAATGCCCGGGAGGCTGCAAAGAGAGAGAAACGATCGCCCCTTTTTTAAAAAAACATCCCGAGGCGCCGAATACCCCGGACGCTTTGGATACCTATTTTCCATTTTCCGATCTCAAGTACCCATAGGAGTTAACCACAATGGCAGTCCCACGCAACCGCGTATCGAACGCGAAGAAAAATTCCCGCCGTTCGCACCACGCCAAAAAACCGCAAAACCTGTCGGCTTGCAGCAACTGCGGCCGCCCTCGCATGCCCCATCGAATTTGCCCGGGCTGCGGCCACTACGGGAATCGGGCGATCCATGCAGAGAAGGCCTGAGATCCGAGTCGGGATCGATATCATGGGGAGCGATAGCTCCCCCGAACTTCTATTGCAAGCGGCAAACGCGCTAGCGCCCACTCTTCCATCGAGTGTCAAGCTGGTCGCGATCGGACATCCGCGTCTACAGCCAACCACCCGCCTCCCCTACCAAAGCGCTTCCGAAACCATCGAGATGGACGACTCTCCCCTTTCCGCGATCCGCCGCAAAAAAGACTCTTCGCTCTGCGTCGGCTTGCGGATGCTCCGAGAAAAAGAACTGGATGCGTTTGTCTCCGCAGGAAATACCGGCGCTTTGGTCTCGTACGCCAAGATGAGCCTTTCGATGCTGCCGGGGATCATGCGCCCGGCCCTCCTCGCCCTTTTGCCGACAAAGAAAAAACCGGTCGCGGTCCTCGACGTCGGGGCCAACTTGCAGTGCAAATCGGGCCACCTGATCCAATTCGCCCAGATCGGGGCCGCCTATCAGCTTGCCCGAGGCATCAAAACTCCCTCCGTAGGCCTACTGAATATCGGAAGCGAGGCTCTGAAGGGAACATCCGAGCTGAGAGGGGCCTATCACGAACTCTCCCGGCTCTCCCAAGAAAGAGGCGCCTTCTTCAGCTTTGCCGGCAATATCGAAGGAAAGTCTGTTTTCGACGGCAATGTCGATGTCCTGGTGACCGATGGATTCAGCGGCAACGTCTTTTTGAAGACGGCCGAAGGGCTCGCTAACTTGATCCTCGACAGGATCAACGAGAATTTTTCCGGCGAAGAGGCCCTCCACATGCGGGGGCACCTGCAAGATCTGCAGCGCCATCTGCACTATGCCGAATACCCCGGCGCCCTCCTTTGCGGAGTCAAAGGCATTGTCATCAAATGCCACGGCTACTCCTCTCCCGAGGCATTTTCCAGCGGAATTTGCGAAGCAGTCCGTCTGGCCGACGAAGGATTTATTCAAATCCTTCAAGATAAATTAGTTAAAAAGAAGCCCTAAGTTTACTGGAAAAAGATCGGAAAAGGGGCTAGAATCTATTGAAAAAAAGAATGAAGACATGCACGAAATCCTGCTCAACGTAGAATCGAAAGAAACCAGATACGCCTATCTCCGCTATGGCCAGCTCCACGACCTGATCGTCGACCGGAAGAAGTCTAGGCAAATCACAGGCAACGTCTACCGGGGCCGTGTGACGAATATCTTGCACAACATCCAATCGGCCTTCATCGACATCAATGAAGGGGAAAACGGCTTTATCCACATCAGCGACATTTTAGAGAACACGAAGAAGTTCGAAGAGATGTTCGATATGGATTTCGATCTCGACTACGACATCACGAAGGTTGCAGGTCCAAAAGCAAAAGACATCTCGCAAATTTTGAAACCGGACCAGCCGGTCCTCGTGCAAGTCGTCAAAGAGCCGATCGGCACGAAGGGTGCGCGCTTGACCTCCAACATCTCGATCGCAGGGCGCTATCTCGTCTTGCTCCCGAACAACCCGCATCGGGGCGTGTCGCGTAAGATTGAAGACAGAGGCTCCCGGGACAGGCTGAAAAAGCTGATCCGCTCTTTTGAGATGCCGCAAGACATGGGACTCATCTGCCGCACCGCGAGCGCGCAAGCAACGCCTGAAATGCTGATCGACGAGGCGACGGACCTCCACAACACCTGGGTTTCCATCGTGGAAAAATTCCACCGGACAAACGGCCCGGCGCTCCTTTTTGAAGAATCGGACTTGATCAAGCGGGCGGTTTTAACGTGCATCGACAAAAAATACGACCGGCTCCTTACAGACGACTACTCCACCTACCAAAGGTGCAAGCACCTCTACCAAAAATACGAAGCTGAGCATCCCCTCAAGATCGAGTTCTATCGCGATAAAATGCCGATGTTCGAGCGCTTTAACGTAGAGCGCGAAATTGATCGCGCTGTGCGCCGCAAGATCTGGATGCCATCAGGCGGCTACCTCTATTTCGACCGTACGGAGGCGATGTACACGATCGACGTCAACTCGGGCAGATCGGCCTCTACCGGGTCCGGGGACGTCGAAGAAGCGCTCGTCCGGATCAACCTCGAGGCGGCGGAAGAGATCGCGCGGCAGCTGCGCCTGCGCAATATCGGAGGCCTGATCATCTGCGACTTCATCGACATGCGCTCGCGCAAAAACCAGCGAAGGGTCTTGGAGAAGCTGAAAGAGGCGATGAAGGAAGACTCGGCAAAATGCACCATCCTTGGGATGAGCGAGTTCGGCCTGGTCGAGATGACGAGGCAGCGGAGCCGCGAATCGCTGACGCAGACGATCTTCACAGCATGTCCTTATTGTGCGGGCAGCGGCCTTGTCAAGAGCCATGAGAGCATCGCTGTCGAAATTGAGCGGGCGCTGAAGAGGCTGATCCAATGCCAAAACCAATATGCGCTTAAACTCGTCACCCATCCCGAGCTGGGCCGCTATCTCGACTCCGGGGATAAAGACTTCTTGCATAAGATGGCAAGCAAGGCGAACGCCCACCTTGAGTTTGCAAGCAACGATTCGCTGCATCTCAACGATTACATCTTCTATTCCACCCTCAATGGACAAAAAATCGACGCCTGATTCGCGCATCTTCACTGAGATGGAGCGCCTCTTCAAAAGCCACGCTCTTCCGGAGAAATACCGGAAGAATATCGTCGGCTTTTACACACAAGTCAAGCTTGCGCTTGAAGTGGCAAGCCGTCCTACTTCTAACTTTGACAATATCTTCCTTCAGTTTTTAGAGCTGATTACCGAGCAAATCCGAAACCCGTTTCCCTTCCAGCCCTACCACGCCAAAGTACGCAAACCCTTTGATTATTTCCGCTTCAGCCTCGACTTCATACGCCCCCTCATCGATCTCGACCGCTCCAAGGTCCACGGCCTAAAAATAGCCGACGAGATCACAGCGCTCTTAAAACGGGGAGAGAATGCGATCCTCTTGGCCAACCATCAAATCGAGCCGGACCCGCAAGCGATAGCCATTTTGCTGGAAAAGAGCCATCCCAAACTATCCGAAGAGATCATCTATGTCGCAGGAGAGCGCGTCGTCACCGATCCGCTGGCCATCCCTTTCAGCATGGGGTGCGATCTCCTCTGCATCTATTCCAAGCGCTACATCGACCACCCTCCGGAGCTCAAAGCGAAAAAGCAGCTCCACAACAAGCATACGATGGAAAAGCTAAGCCGCCTCCTCGCAGAAGGAGGCAAAGCGATCTACATCGCGCCAAGCGGAGGGCGCGACAGGAAAAATGCCGAAGGAATCGTTGAAGTAGCTCCTTTTGATCCGCAAAGCATCGAGATGCTCCTCCTCATGGCGAAAAAGTCGAAAACACCCACCCACTTCTATCCCTTCACCGTCTCAACCTACGAGATGATGCCTCCGCCTGAAACCATTCAGATCGAGCTGGGCGAAGCCCGAACAGCAAAAGTGACGCCGATCGCCATCTCGTTTTCTCCGGAGTTCGACATGGATTCGTTTTCAGATATCAGCGACAAGGACCTGCGCCGCAAAAAGCGGGCAGACGCCATTTGGAGCATCGTCGACGCTGAATACAGACGGCTGATTTCAATTTAAGGGGCTCCGCCCCTGAAGACTTCGTCTTCAGCCCACGCCAAGGGAACAAGTCCCCTTGGATCCCCTTTTGTTTTTTCTGCTGAAGAAACAGAAAAAACAAAGAAGAGCACCCTATTCAATAGTGCTGACAATTCCATGGATACTCCTTCGCTGAGCATAAACTAACAACCGAAGAAAAATAATTGCTTGAACTCGGTAATCCGTCAACAAACATTTCATTGCAAAAAAGATCTTTTGAATAAACTTCCTTGAAATAATCAAACCATTCGAAAGTAGTGTATTTATTTTGTGAAAGAAAATTCATCCTATCATCACACTCTGCTAGCATTTCAAAAGTTGGGCAATTAGCCTCACATTCGGCCAATTCACTCTTCCACGAATAGGGCAATAACATGTAATATACTGTCATTCCAAGTGCAATTAATTGCGAAACTTCGTCCAGAGAGTCGGCCATGTTTTGAATACTCACAACCTTACTCAATATATACTGGTTTTTAATTTTCTTGCATTTATCTCTTAATACATCCGAATTTATAGATAAATCTGCACATCGATTCCGATCATTACTAAGAAAATCCTTAAATTGGGAAAGCGTAGAAATCTCCCCATTTTGTAAATAAAAACGAGATATTTCTTCCAAAAACGAAGAATGACTGCAAAAATCCTTAAATTGTTCTTTTTGTTTTTCAATGCTTTGAGCCGAATTCACATCAATAAAATTCAATATTTCATCAGGAAAAAGCCCCTCTTCACGGCTTTCAGGCAGCGTCTCAACGAAATCTCTTCTTGCTCTCAACATCATGTCAATCTGAAAAGGGGGATAGAGGGATTCGGACAAGCTATATTCAACATATGCTAAAACGGGGTCAAAAGCCGTTGGTCCCCAAGCCTGGACACTGTGGAGCTCCCGAACAGACTGTTGCCCCTGGTACTTCTTGGTAAGTTGGTCAACAATCGTTTTATATACAGAATCCTTCAAACTCTTAACTTGATTTTGTTTTCGAAACTGAATTAACTCAGAGAGAAATTCTGAGTCGGCAATGGCCTCTAAAGGCAGGTTTTTAAATACGACAGTAGATGCTTGATTCGTCAGCCCAAGAGTCAATAAAAAGTTTCTCCAGGCGTTCTGGCCAAAATCAGCATCAGCACCCGTATTGAGAATAGCCAGCTGGTAGTTATTAGCACCTTCTACACGCTCGACTTCAATGAGAACGTAGCGATTATTTTCGATACCTCCTGGAAAAATAAACTTCTGCCCAACTTTCAGCTTCTCGATAGAGGTTTCAATTTCATAAACAATATCAGCCAAGGTTACTTTCATGAGTTCATCAATGATTGGCTTTGATTCCTCGCGAGGTTTTATATACACTTCTAAAAGAAGATTAAAATCCGAAATTTTTGTGTCAATCTCAAATCCTCTTTGCAAGAGAGGGATTAATTCTTCAATTTGTCCTCTCTGGCTATTTGCTAGTATATTTTTATTCGCCTCAAGAAATGTTTCAAGATCCTTTTTAAGATACAAATATCCAGGTGATGGGGCAGTGTCCACGATGCGTTTCATGTGTTTTAGATATGAAGATGGAATATTTTTAAGCAATCTGAAGGTATCTTGTCGCAATCGCAATGTTTTAGTTAAATCCCGATGATCCTCAAGACGTTCTTTGATGCCCCTGTGATTATCCAGATATTGACCCAAAAAATTACGTTCTTGAAGCGAAGAAGCAATTAATTTCTCAAGACTTGAGATGCATTGAAATTCTAGTTTATGTTTTGACTTGTCCTGCAATTCACTTAAAGCTTCGATTAGGTTTTGAATCGTTTCGATTCTTCCTTTCAAGCTTATTTCCTGTTTCTCATAGAGAGCAACCAAATCAACAATTTTTTTATTCAGCTCTTGAATTTTAAGAATAGCCTTTGGAATGCTAATTTTTTCTTCATTATATTTTTCAGCCGCATTATGAACACCCCTTGTTATCGCGACGATTTCGGATCTAACTTTCATTTTTTTGCCTTTTTTTCATCTAAATTGATTTACTTCTTCTGAACTATTTACATTCGAACAATTCGATACTTGCGCCTTCATCTAGAACTTTATTTTTCAATATATATATCTAATCTTCCCAAATTGGCTTTGCTTTTTCTAAATCATATGAATCAGTATAACACTCAGAAAATGGTTCATTCCAGTTTGAAACAAAACTCCCATGCCTTTCTGCGTCTCTTAATAAAATGTTTTTATTTGCTTGAATATATAGATAGGCAATTCCTTCTTTCAATTTAGATGCGCTATGAATTTCGTCACAGATAACTTTGTAGGATCTTACCGATTTGCACTTAAGATCGGTTTCTTTATTGAGCGTCAACAGACCCTTATGATTTCCCAAATCTTCAAGATATGCATTAGGAGACAAAGGAATTCCCTTTGTCGTATGAGGAGTGGAAAAAAATAGTGAAGCTGGCCTAGAATCATCTACCCGGAGCCGTAAATACTCCTGACTTTCCTTAAAGGAAGGGGTAGCCCAGCGATTGCTATTCAAAGCATCGATCGTTTCTATTTCCCACGGATGTTCTTCAAGTTGTTTTTTATCCAAATCCCAGCAATTGGCTGCATCTTCGCAATTTGGGTTGCGTATGCTCTCAAACATTTCACTAAAATAAAATTCAATAAAATAATCTTTTTCTACCTTTGTTCCATTAATTGCTAGCTCAGATATATCTTCCCAGGTAATTGGAATTTTAACAGACGCATTCTTAACTTCACTCTCAAGTTCAGAGATATCGAAATTGCAGAATGAGGTGAAAGACCTTTTAAGAACCGACCTACAATCTTTAAAACAAATGTATCCTGGTTCTTGAGCTGAATTAATATTCATAATAGATCGAAGATCTTCAGCATTCTGACAATCGATTACGGAAGATTTAAAACCATCCCAAAGATTTCTCATCGCTTTACAGCGGTGAGTAAAAGCGGGATCAGGATCCTCTGAGTTGGGGACAGGTTCAAGCAGTGGTGATTCCTTTAACAAGAGCTTACAGCCTAAGAAAATCGAGGCTACAGCAATAAGAGATGTGAGTAGGGCTACTGTTTTCCAAGTAAACACACCTTTTTGTGTCGGAACATCGGGGTCGATGGTTTTTTCAGGAGAACCTACTAGCACATCCTTTACAGGTTTTGCATCAATTTCTGCGCTCCCATTTCCAGAATTATTTTCGGACCTTTCTATCGAATTTTCTGTATAAGAGGTCGCTGACTTTTTAACTTCCCTACTCAAACTAGCCGGGGGGACTTTTGTATTAGGCTGATTCGCTACGGTTTTTTCATATACTTTTGAAATTATAGTCTCGTTTGGATTCTTTTGATTCAATGCTCTCTTTTGCGAACAAGCCTTCTCACTATCTATAGCCGAACAATTTAATTTTTCTATTTTCATCACCCCTCCTCCCTTTTTTTTTTAAAGCAAACGATTAATCTTCCCAAATTGGCTTTGCTTTTTCTGAAATGTATGAATTAGCATAGCATTCAGAAAACGGTTTATTCCTGTCAGGAACAAAATAACTATGTCTCGCCGCGTCTCTTAACAACAAATTTTTGTTTGCCTGAATATATAAATTGGCAATTTTCTCTTTCAATTTAGATGCGCCATGGATTTCGGTACAAATATCTTTATAAGATCGCACCGATTTACACTTGAGATCTGTTTCTTTATTAAGCGACAATAGTCCTTTGTGAGCTCCTAGATCTTCAAGATATGCATCCGGAGATAAGGGAACTCCTTTCGTTGTATGAGGCGTAGAGAAAAACAAGGAAGCCGGCCTGGGATCATCTGCCCGGAGCCGTAAATACTCCTGGCTTTCCTTAAAGGCAGGCGTAAACCAGCGATTGCTATTCAAAGCGTCGATCGCTTCCTTTTCCCACGGATATTCCTCAAGCTGTCTTTCATCCAAATCCCAGCAACTCTCCTTATCTTCGCAGTTTGGATTGCGTATGCTATCGAAGATTTCTCTAAAATAGTGATCGCTGAAATATTCCCGTTCTTGAGGAGTGAAAAACGGCGCTTGCAATGCGTCTAAAGCAGTAGGTCCTGTAGGCTCCTCGTTCGCCAGCAGGATAAACCTGCCATTTTCTCCCTGCGGAAGTGTCGGCATAGCGCCAAAGCCTTCATAAATAAATAGATAATGCTTTTTCTCTCTGCGCACTTCTAAAGCCGCATGCACCCCGTCGCGTAGGGCTTCAAGCGTATCGCTGTCTTGGAATTTGAGCTGGAGAGAGTCTGCCAACGCCCTATAAGCCGTGAGCTCGTTTTCAGGGGTAATCCAGAGAATCCGGGAAAATTGCTCGCCATAGCGATTTCTAAACGAAATAGCCAATTCCAGTTTTTCATCCCCTTCACTCCAAAGGACCGCTTTGCGGGTATCCGGGTTTTTTAGCAGCTTGTTATGCAAGGCTTCGATGTTATCGGCAAACTGCCTCATCTTTGCAGGATACTTGTGTGGAAACTTAATCCCGCTCGATTCCAACGCAAAGCGGCTCTCTTCATCCACTTCTCCGGTAAAGCTGCCGATAGCTTGCAAAGCTGCCTTTTCTCCCGATCGGAGCAAGGGAATCGGATCTGTCCCAAAGTCATAAAAATCAACACCGAGATTGTCAATGAGGATCGTGCGCCGTGCATTCAACGGATCCTTGCTTAGGTGATACTCTTCAGCGTTTGCATAAATATTTCCTACCGCCATGACCAAGTCGCCAATTGTTTTTAACGGCTTATTTTCACTGACCGGCGCTGAAGCGTCGTGATTGCTCAAGCCCAGCGTTCGAAGGTTTTGGATGCGGTCAGAGCCGGGGCCCAGATTCGAGGTCGAGTGGTATTTTTTATAATCAAAGATGTCGATAGGATAATTCGCTGTCATTCCTCCGTCGACAAAATGGCCGAAACTTTTTTCCTCGGTACGCATGTCTTTGCGAATCTTTGCATCAAAGGTTCCTAATTTAAACTGTTTCTCCGGCATCACATGGAGCGTGTGCGATTTAAAAATTCCCGGAATTGACATCGAGGCGCGGATTGCATCGGAGATAATGACCCGGTCCCATTCAGCATCTTCCGAATTGATCGTTACCGGCATCCCCGTCGAAGTATTGATCGTATTTACGTACAGGTGCCTAAATCCGGGCACTCCCTTTTCAACCAACTCTTTACGCAACTCTCCAAAGGTGAGATAACGGCAATCTTCCTTTGTCTTGCCAAGAGCTTGGGCTGTTTTCATGGCGATCTTTTCATCAATCCACTCCCTGAACACATTGCCGTCGGCAATACCCGGAGTGTTCCACAGTGCTTTTACAGCGGAACTGAGCGCATTGTAAGCATCTTTCGCCAACCCCAGCGCTGCATCCGTAGGAGATTCCAGATAGATTTCGTATAATTCGGCCGTTCTTTTCGACAAATCATACACTTTTTCCAGCCCCAGGATGATCTCTTTGGTTCCCACCTGGGAATAAATATCGGAAGATATTTCGCTCATCGATCGCCGGTTCAAGAGATGTAAAACCGGATGATCCATAAACTCTCTTGGATCGATACTATTGAAAACACCGATCATCTCCTCGCTCTTATAGCCTACAGAGATAAGGCTCGCCTGGATCGCTCCGGCCGAAGTGCCTCCTACCCGTTTCAGTTCATTGAAAAATCCGTTTTCTTCCAATACATTCAACGCCCCCATATATGCGATCCCTTTCGGCCCTCCTCCCTTAAAGACAAGGTTTTCAGGCGGATGAGACAGCCAGTTGACTGCCATTGGCACTTCGCTAATATCTCTTCTTCGGGCTTTGAAATCCTTGAACAGCATCAAGAGAGGATGAGAGTCGATCGACTCGTCTTTGGACTCCTCTTTCAAAGCCGCCATAAGATATTCCTTCGGCTCAAACCCGTACTCGTCTTGGACCGAAATGTCTACCCCATAATAGTTCAGCAAATCCATTGCCGTGCCCTGCTTTGCCTTTGCAGCAAAGTGAAAGGCTCTTTGACCGGACGGGTTGCTCTGTTCCAAATTCACATTCTTTCTTTGGAAAAGTTGGATCGCCCTGACGTTTCCTAAACGGGCAGCCAGCATCAACGGAGTTTCCCCCTTATCGTTTAGGGCCGTAGTTTGAGACGCAAAAAGGTCCCAATGGGAGTTTAGCAAATGCTCCAACATCGCATATTGGTTAAAATAGACGGCGAGATGGACAAGATTTCCGATTTCAGGAATTTTGAGATCTAGATTTGGAGCTTTGTAACCGGCAAGATGGTTCTTCCAGTCTTTAGCTGCTAAATATGCGTCAAAAGTCTCTTGGTGTCCCCGGATGACGGCTAGATGAAGAGGCGTTGCATAGGCCAGTTTTGTCCCTCTTGCTTGATAAGGAGCTTTATCATTAGGATTTGCGCCTCGCTCAAGAAGTTTGGAAACAATAGCAGCATGCCCTTGTTCCGCAGCCAGATGCAAAGGGGTATGGCCTGCGGCATTTTTAACATTGATACGTTGTGTCAGCATCCGGTCATTTTTCATCAGCTCAATGAGTATCTCCGTATTGCCCATGGCTGCCGCATAATGTAATGGAATGTTGCCTTCAGGATCCTTATAGGAAAAGCCCCACTGCCTTTTGATGACTTGAGATGCACAATCGTTCATTCCCTCGCGAATAGCCTTTTGCAAAATGCTAAGAGAGCATGGATCGGTCACACAGCTCGTCGAATCGGGTTTGCAAAGGAACAAAGAGGGGTTTGAATTTAGAAAATGGACATCGTGAGCATTGCATTTTTGCAAAACCTGCATAAAATAGTCTTCATTGGAAACCCCTGTAAAAATTGAACTCACTTTTTGCGCAAGTTCATCCTCGCATCCCAAAAAAGGCTTGGATAAATAAGTGCAGCTGAGCGGTGCGCCGGTTTCGCATGTCGTGATCATTGCCATTTCCTTGATAAATTTATTTAAGCGAATAAGTCTAATTAAACATAAAGATTAAGATCTACCGCAGAAATAATTTTAAACAAAACCTGCTACATTCGTAAAATAAAGTTTTGTTTAATTAATTTTTACCAAGTAAAAAGTCGGCCGCCCGCCTTACATTCTCCGGAGGAACCCGCACATTCAGCTCTCTTGAGATCCCCCATACCCGATCCTCGATTTTGCCCCCAGTCCATTGGTCGATATCTGTGGGATCCGCCTTTGGATCGAGCAACATTTGGCACTTGCGGATGCAAGAAAAGCGCTCAGCGGTCTTCACCTCATCAGGACATAGGAGACGGGGATCTTGGATGCGATCTATCGTACTAAGAGATGTGTAGAAATTAAATGGCTGATAATATGCCAGATAACATTGAAAAAGACTGGATGCGAGATTGACAGCATGCACTCCGGCAGCCAATAGAGTCGTGTTCCAATCCGCATATTTGTATTTCGAAAGACTGCTAAAGCCGCGCGATGCGACAGCAACAGACGAAGAAGCGGTGATGATATTTTCTACTAGAGAAGATTCGAACAGCCAACTCTGGATTTTTCCGGATGCATAAACAGGAATGCCAACCATCCCTTGTAAAAAAGAAACTTGAGAGGGAACGATCGAAGGAAGGATCTGCTGCTGCCCGAATTTGACAAGCTCATTTAAAAGCGAAAGCCCTCCGTAACAGAGCCGATGAGGCCAAAGAGATTGTACAGGGAGATTCCAGAGCCCTGCAGCAAATAACGATTGCGCTAGACTTAAACTAAGAAGTTTAAAATCTATATCTTCAACAGGATCAGGGTTCATTTCTATGGTTCTAAGAATCTGGATCTCTATTGGCGAAAGCGGAACGGAAGGCGAAAATTGCTCGAGATTTGCCCCGGCGTCCATCAGCTTCTTTAACCCGTCCAGATCATCAGAAACAGCTGCCCATAAATGGGCAGGAGTCATTCCAAGACGGTTTTGACAAGATGCGTCGGGCTGCAGGGCAAGAAAACAAGCGAGCAGATCAGAGTCGCCTTGCATCGCCGCATAGTGCAAATACGTATCCCCGAGAGGCGTCCTATAATCGAGTCTGCACTTGGAGGCCAAATAGGCCGCCGCTTCTTTTTGCTTGAAGCAAATCGCATAGTGCAATGGAGTCATGCCCTTTTGATCTACAATATTCAAGAGCTTCAGATCGGAGATCTCTTTGAGCCTGTCAAGCGACCCTGTTGCAGCGGCATAGTGAACGGGCGAGGCCAAAAGCAAATGGATAGAGCTTTTATAGAGCGCTAGCAGCTCTTTGACTTCCTGATAGGTCTTCCCCTTCTCTCTTAAAGATTCGGGGTAGTACTCAATAGAAGGATCTATGCCGAAGAGATCGTTGAGAACTTGCGCGGTCTCTATCGGATCTTTTTGAACAACCGCCCGGCAAAATGCATCAATATTCATAAATCAATTCTCCAAACTCTGCAGAGTATTGGCAAGATCGCTCTCTTCTGCTATCCAATCCTGCACCGTCTGTTCAATCACAGACCAAGAAAAAAGCCCCCTTCCAACACCCTCTTTTTTGGTGTTCATCGTATTGAGCAGCTTAAAAATGGCTCTTCCGGTCGCGTTCTCGATCTTTTCAGCCATCCACTTGATTCTATCCGGGGTAAAAAGAGCGCGGTCGTTTCCGGAAAAGAATTTTGGAACATAATCGGAAATCATCCTGATCCTCTCAGGAAGAGCGGGCGGGTCAATGCGGAACTTATAATCCATGCGAGACAGCGCCGCCGGATCGAGATCTTGCGTCCGATTGGTCGCCATCAGAAGAATGATTTTTTTGCTCGGCGTCCCAGTACGGTGCAAGAAAGCATCGATCAGCTCGAGGCGCTCAGCGGATTCCATAGTGCTCCGCTTCCCGCAAAGCGCCTCCGCTTCATCGATAAAGAGTACCGTCGGCAAAGATGATGACTCAATGTAATCAAAGAGCCTGTTGAGCTCCGTAACATGGTCTCCGCGCTTAATGCATTGCGCAAGTTTGCCGCCGCTCATCTTGATGAAATTGACGTTTGCATCTTCTGCGATCTTGTCGCAGATCATCGTTTTGCCAACGCCGCCAGGCCCATAAAAGAGGGCATTTTGAAAGTAGCCGCCGGTTTTTCGGAGATGGGCGATCCCTTTTGTGAAATCTTTGACCTTTCTACTGATGTCTTCATTGAACACCGGTGGAATGGAGATAATCTTTCCACCCGTTTTTCCCCACGCTAAACCAATCCTGTCCGCTGCTTTTTGGGTGAAAGAAGAAATGCCCGTAAGGCGCCTCTCTTCATCAATCAATTTTGGCTGTTCAAACCACCTCTTGACTAGATAGTAGCTCGATAGCCCCCCTGCTACGGTAATCCCTGCCGCCACTGCCGCCCCAATGCCTAGCTTCGGCAACTGCAGGGCGATCTGATTGACGGTTTCCGTTACGCCGCTTCTGACGATCGGCTCAACAAGTTTACTCCCCAGTGATTCAAGCTGCCGCACCAAAACGCCTCCGCTTTCAAGCCTAGAAACGAATTCGCTCCCGATTGATCTTCCCAGAGCATGAGCAAATTCCGGGGCGCCCTTAAGCTGAGTTACAAATTCTCCTCTTTTGTATGCTTCTATAAACTTTATAACCTCTGTCCCCACGGCCTTAATCATTAACGAAGAATCTGTTGTAGTTTCAGTGAAATTCTGGAACAAATTATAGAACAATTGAGCCCCTTCAGGAGTTGAAAAAATTGTTGAACCCACAAAAATCCTCATTTATTTTGACCAAAGATTTTACACTTAATTTCATTAAGATCAAATTTAAATAATTTTTTTATAAGCATTAAAAAACCATTACACAAAACCAAAAAAGCTCAACCAAAAAAAACAAACACAATCAGAACCTTACCAACCACCATACCTATTCGAGGGAGAAGCCCAACTGACCCTAAAACCTAAGACCCTGAAAGCTTCAAATCTGAATAAGGGTTTCAAGAGGACTTCGATCGTTGACGGATAGGCTTTCCCTCATTACACTTCCATATAATTCTATTGGAGGACCTGATGAAAGCCCTTTTCTCTCTTGCAGCAGCATGCATACTCACTTCCTCGGGGCTTAGCGCTGCCTATGAAGAGATCGAAGACCTCTCTAACCTTCCTCTCCTGAACACGGATTTGAAAGAGAGGCAAACAGCTAAAATCCGCCTTCCAAACGGATTGGAAGCGCTTCTCATCTCCGATCCGAATGCAGATCAATCGGCAGCGGCCTTGGCAGTCAATGCAGGCTCTTGGAACGATCCTTCCGAATACCCCGGCATGGCCCATTTTTGCGAGCATATGCTCTTCATGGGAACCAAGAAGTTTCCCGGAGAAAACGAATTTTCAGGCCTGATCGCAGATTATAGCGGCATGCTAAACGCGTATACGGCGACGGATAGAACAGTTTATATGTTCTCTTCCGGCCATGACGGTTTTTCGCCCCTTTTAGAGCGCTTTTCCCGCTTTTTCATCGATCCCCTCTTCAACCCCTCGGGCATCTCGCGCGAGCTCCATGCAGTAGACCAAGAGTTTTCAAAAAATATCGAAAACGATCTTTGGCGCGAGTATATGATTTTCAAAGAGACGGGAAACCCAAACCATCCCAACGCAAAATTTTCCACCGGCAACTCCCAAACGCTCGGATCGATCCCGCAAAGTGCGCTGAAAAAATGGCACTCGGCCCATTATTCCGCAGAAAAAATGCGGCTTGTCCTCTATGCGCCCGCACCTTTGGAACAGTTGGCCCTGATCGCAGCCGATTTATTTTCCCCCGTTCCTAATTCTTCTTCTTCCACCTCTCTCAGCGACGAAAAAATCACATCGGATATGCAGCGGGGCCGTTTGATTTGGGTCCAGCCGATCAAACAGCGCCAGACCCTCACTCTTGCCTGGGAGCTTCCCACGCATCTTAGCCTCGACCCATCCCATCCGGCGCATCTCTACAGCTATGCACTTTCGCGCGGACAAAGCTACAGCCTCCACGAGCTCCTAAAAAAAGAAGGGCTGATCGAAGACACCTCTTTCCATGTCGAAGAGATGGGAGGGACCGCGCACCGCCTGTTCCAGATCCAGCTTGAGCTGACCGATAAAGGGCTCGCAGAATGGAAAACCGCAGCCATGCGCTGCTTTCAAGCAATCCAAAGGCTCCAATCCGGGGGCATTCCTCTTTTTCTATTTCAAGAAATGAACGCCGCGAATGCGATGCAATACCAATATCAGTCGCGCCAAAACGCCTTCTCGTTCACGATGCACCTGGCCGATGCTCTGCTCGACGAGCCCCTCGCCACCTTTCCGCGCACCGAACTTTTAGCCGCATCCTACGATCCGGAAGCCCTCCATGAACTCGGAAATGTCCTCATCCCCGAAAACTGCATCTTCACCCTGAGCGCCGATGGCGCTAAAACCAAAATCACTGCGGACCGTCAAGAGCGCTGGATGGGCGGAGCGTACGCTATCCGCGAGATTTCTAAAGCCGAGCTGCAAGCCTGGCATCATGCACCCCAGCATCCGGACATCCGCATTCCCGACCCCAATCCCTTTTTTCCAACCACCTTTGACATCTACACGGCCGAATCTCAAAGCGATCCAATCCGGATCGCCCGCGACGACTTTGGGGAAGCATACTATGCGAGGGTAAAAGAGTTTGAATCCCCCGAAGTCTACATCTCCCTCCATTTCCTCACCCCGAAAATAAGCGGCCACGCGAAACAGGCAAGCCTTACAAACCTCTATCTCGATCTGCTCGAAACCCAGCTCCACCCCACGCTTGCCGCGGCAGCCGGCGCCGGTCTCAAAGCGCGCTTCGCCACGGATCGCAACCGGGTCCATTTACTGATTGAGGGATTTAGCGATAAGGCCTCTTTCCTGCTTCAGGAGATCTTGAAAAAGATGGCCTCGCCCACCGACGTATCTAAAGAAGAGTTTGAAGCCTGTAAATCAAAGCACAAGAAAAAATATGCAAACGGATCGCTCGACCTCCCTTGCATCCAGGCAAAAGAGCTAGCTCTTTCCCTGATGGATTCGGACCGAAAGACGAGAAAAGAAAAGCTCGCTGCCTTGGAAAAAATCGGATATCCGGAATTCCTCTCCTTTTGCCGCTCGCTCTTCGACGAGTCGTATACAGAAGCGCTTTTTGCAGGCAACCTCAGCTTAAAAGACGCAGAATCCGCTTGGCTCGACGTGCGCCATCTGATCGGATCGAAATCTTTCCCAAGGAAAAAGCAGCCGCAGACAAAAATCCTTGCCCTCTCCTCCGGCCCGTTTGCGATCTATGAAACAACGGAAGCCATGGGGAATGCCTCGTTCCTCCTCCTTGACCAAGGGAGTTTTTCTTTTGAAAGAAGGGCCGCGCAAGAGGTTCTCTCCGCTGCCTTGGAAGAGGCCTTTTTCAACACGCTGCGCACCAAACAAAAAACAGGCTATATCGTCCAGAGCGCCCATCTGGAGATGGAGCTGCGCCTCTTTCAAACCTTCCTTGTGCAGTCCAACTCCCATGAACCCGAAGAGCTCCTCCAGCGCTTTGAGCTCTTTTTAGAAACGGCTCTTCAGGAACTGCCGGAAATGATCCCCGAAGAGCGCTTCCATCTGCTGAAGGGCAATGTAATTGAGCGCATCAAAACGCAGCCGCAAAGAAACTTAAAAGAAAAAAGCGCCCTGCTCGACAAACTTGCCTTTGAGCTTGACGCCGACTTTGCTTGGCTCGACAAACGGCTCGCCGGCTTTGACACTCTCTCCTATGACGCTTTCCTAAAAGAGGCCAAAACGTTTCTCTCTAGGGAAAACCGAAAGCGCCTCGCCATTCTCGTCGAGGGAAGAAAAAAGAGCCGATTTTCTTACGAGCCAATCGCTCTGGAGCAAATCCAGAAAAACGAGCGCTACCTGACCCGCTCTCAGATCCTCTCCGAAGAGTAGTGAATGCGATTATTGCTCGCCTTTATTCTGTTTCTTTCGACTGTTTTAGCGCAAAGGATCGAATACTACGACGATTGGCGCCCCGATGCAGCCGGCGAGGGCTGCTTTGCATCGCAGGGCGGACTTTACTATTTAATCCGCAAGGGGTTGGAAGAAAACGGGCTCTCGGTCCGCCATTGGGACCGCAAGACGCATCTTCCGTGGCTTTTGCGCTGGAAGAGCGTAAAATCCTGGGAAGACTTTAAACATTGGCTCGGGTTTGATCTGCCAAGGCGCGAGGTGCTCGAAGAGGATACCCTCTATTTAGTAATTACGGGGATCGGCCTTTCGCTCAAAGACTTAGCGCTCGAAAAGATCCCCCAAAAAAAGCTGATCTTTTTTAGCTGGGAGCCGCCGACCGTAGATCCACGGAGCTGGGAACCAAAACTGCTCAACTTGTTTCATAAGGTCTATACTTGGGACGACAGCCTCGTTGACAACAAGCGCTTTTTTAAATTCCACCTTCCCTACATGGCAAAGCGGCTAGATGAGCTTGTCCCTTATGAGGAGCGCAAATTTTTAACCCTGATCGCCTCCCGGATGCAGAGCAAGCATCCAAACGACCTTTATGCTGAAAGAGAGAAGCTGATCCGCTTTTTCGAAGCGCATCCGGAATTTGAATTCGACCTCTACGGCCGGTTTTGGGAAAAAAGGGAATTCAGCTGCTGGAGAGGCACCATCCCGGACAAAATGGCCGTTTTGAAACAATACCGCTTTGCCATCGCCTATGAAAATTGCTACAAAGAAGGCTACATCACCGAAAAGCTCTGGGATTGTTTAGCCGCAGGCGTCGTCCCCATCTACTGGGGAGCATCAAATATCGAAGAGGTCTTGCCGAAAGACTGCTTCCTCGACAGGCGCCAATTTAAAGACGATCTAGAACTGGTTACATTCCTCGAAAAGATGAGCAAGGAAGAGTGGGAAGGCTATGTAGAAAGAGGCGGCCGATTTCTCCTCTCCGAAACTGCTAAAAAGTTTACCGTCGAGGCCTATGCTCAATCCGTCGTGGAAGCCGTTTCAACTTTGTGAATGTTTGATCCTCGATTTCTTCAAGTATATAGCGCTTCCACTTGAGAGGCACCCAAAAGGGCTTTGACGCAGCCCAACCCATGAAAATTTGCGTGGTCGGGTACTAGCCACAGGTTTTTAATATCAAGGGCTTTAATGAATTTTTCAACCACACGTTCGCTCCGCTCACTAGAGGACACAGAGAAGAAAGAACCGAACCAGATCCCCTTACTGGGCAAATAATTGGAGCTGTGAGTAGTATAAACGCAATCCATGAAGCACAACTGCTATCGTACCTAAAACTATCGAATTGTAAAACTGGGATTTTGATCAATTTCAATGTTCTTCTGCTGAAGGAAGGAATTCGGCGGTTAAAATCTTATACCATTGAGGCAGTTGCAAAACTCTGACGAAGTGGGGTTTTAAGCAGGACGCCTGCAAAGTCGAGCGAGGACAGGATGATCAAGATCGCAAGCAGCAAGATAGGCAGGATAAATTTA
>JAKBAE010000116.1 GCA_021809325.1 bacterium | reverse complement strand
TATAGTATTAATCAATACAATACCACTTGCGATCGTCGATTTGCGGCGCTTTGACGCGCTCAAATATGAATTTATTTGTTGGGATTGGTATTAGTGCCCCGCTATCGACCTTTCACAGAACTTTGCAAAGAACTTGCGCAGGATGACGAGGTCCGTCTTCTAGAGATAGGCACGCGCTCTAAAGTGAGTGTTGATGTTTTACATGGCGAAGGGGAGAAAACTCTTTTGCCGAATGGGGCGAGGCTAATCTATGAGCTTGATAGGCTGCAAGATGCCCAAAAGCGGCGCTATGCTACCTATGAGGTAGACGTTCTATCTCTAGCCGATTTCGAAAAAGCTGTTGGTTTGAGCCGCATCGAATACGTCCACGAGTAGAAGGTTGAACGGCGGGGGGCATCCCCTCTAATAGACCTCTTGCATATCTCAGGGTTCTCGGTCTAAAAGAACCCGAAAATCGACAGAACCTGAGTTATGCAAGAGGTCTATTAGATCAGCTGTGAAAGAAAAGTACTTGCCGGTACCTCAATGGGAACTTTCCCAATGAAGCAGTCGCGCTCAACGTATGGCCTATCAAGAACGACTTGAAATGCATAGGGAGCCTGCGTCTGTTCTTGAAAATAATAGAGTGAGGGAGAGATCCCTCTTTCAGAGGTTTTTACTTCTGCAAGAAACCAGGGTTCTTCATCCTTTGTCACGAGAAAATCCACCTCTCGTTTCATCGTATCTCGCAAGTAATAAAGTCCAAAATCTCCAAATCCTGCATCCGTCCAGAATTGCGTTGCTTTTAGTAAATGGGAAGCAATGAAATTTTCATTGCGCGCACCGGGGTCGCTTGCCAGCGTCCAGTCCCATAGATAGGCTTTGGGTTGTTTTAGAAGAGATTTTGAAATGTTGCGCGAGTAGGGCTGAATGGTGAAACAGTAGTAAAGGCTCGAAAGAGTCTTGATCCATCGCTGGATTGTTGGGCTGGATACTTTGACTGCATTTGCAAGGGAGGTATAGTCGATCAGTTGACCTGACTGCCTGGCTAATAGTTTGGCTAGCAGCTCAATTTGACCCAGATCTTGGATCTTGGTCAAATCGCGTAAATCTTCCTTTAAAAGAAGATCCATCCTTAGCTTGCGCCATTGATGTATAAAGCGCGAATCTCTTTGCACAAACGGCTCCGGAAATCCTCCATACTCTAAAAGCGCTTCAAAATCAGGGAGAAAATGAGGGGGGGAAAGAAGATTTTGAGGGATAGAAGGATCAACTAATTCTCGGACTGAGAGCGGATGGAGGCGATATAGAAAATAGCGTCCCATCATACTGTCTCCGCCTCTTTTATAGACATCCAAGCGGGCGCTGCCCGTTACAATAATTCGTACGTGTTTTTCATAAGTATCAAAAAAACCTTTCAAAAATCGTTTCCAATGACGGTATTTATGAATTTCATCAAATACCACAAGCGGTATGGGCATCCGGAGGGTCAAAATGTCAAAATGGCGTGCAACGACTTCAGGCCCCCCTAAAATGATTGCCCGATGCGCTTCGTTGTCCCAGTTTAAGTATCTGTCGGGAGATACAACACTGAGGGACGAAGTTGTTTTTCCCACTTGCCTTGGCCCAGAAAAAAAAAGCATCTGTCGATTGCGTGAAAAGTGGTCTTGAATGACTTTTTTGTAGATTCTCTCGATCATAGGATCATTTTAACATATGTGTTATTTTAGTCTAGATTATTTTAACGCATGTGTTAAAACGATTCTGTGCATTATATATCAATAGCTTAGTGTGTCGATAGACAGAGCAGCCAAAATTTGATAGAGTTTTCATCTTTAATAGGTCGTTATGGATAAAAACTCTCTTATTGTTGTGACCGGCGCGGCCGGTATGATTGGCTCCGGCGTCGTACGCTGCTTGAATGACCGGGGATATAGTAATCTCCTTCTCATTGATGATCTCAAGCAGGGCGATAAATGGAAAAATTTGGTGGGCAAGAGATTTGTCGATCTTGTGGGGCGCCATAAGATCCACGAGTGCCTCCAGCAAAGGGGAGATGAAATAAAGGCTATCATCCACCTCGGGGCTTGCTCTGATACTGTGGAGACGGATGCGGACTATCTCATGGAGAACAATTTCCGCTACACGGTCCGTCTTGCTGAATGGGCCCTTTCTCGCAATGTGCGCTTTATTTATGCCTCTTCTGCGGCGACCTATGGCGATGGGGCGCGGGGCTTTGTCGATGACGAAGATGCGATTGAAGAGCTAAGGCCGCTCAATATGTATGCATTTTCCAAACAGCTTGCCGATCTTTGGATGAAGCGTACCGGAGGTTTGAAAAGGGCTGTTGGGCTTAAATATTTTAATGTGTTTGGGCCGAATGAGTATCATAAGGGCAGGATGGCTTCTATGGTGCTCAAGATGATGAAGAAAGCTCAGGTTGAAAGGGTCATTCAGCTTTTCAAATCGGACGATGCCCGTTTTGAAGACGGAGGACAGATGCGCGATTTCATCTATGTGAAAGACGCCGTGCGCATGACTTGCGATCTGATCGAGCCGTCAGGATGGCACATCTCAGGGCTGTATAATATCGGACGAGGCCAGCCGACTACTTGGAACGCCCTTGCCGGCGCCCTCTTTTTCTCGCTTGGTACTGAGCCTTGTATCCGGTATATCGATATGCCGAAAGAGATGGAGGGGCAGTATCAAAACTACACTTGCGCGGATATGAATAAATTCCACAAGCTTTTTCCGCCTGCGCAAATATCTATCGACAGGGCTGTTCTTGAATATGTGCAGGACTATCTAATGAAAGATGCCCGGTGGTAGCGGTTTCATAACCGCGCCAACCGCAAGTTTCTAGTCTTTGGGCCTTTTTTAGCACAGCATTGCACATTTTTTTCTGGTATTTCAGTAGCCTGGAATAGAGTGCTGGGTCCGATGCAGCTAGAAGGCGGGCGGCTAATAATCCGCCGTTTTTTCCGCTTCCGATCGCAACGGATGCCACCGGAACTCCGGCTGGCATTTGCACGATCGATAACAAAGCGTCGAACCCCTCTTTATAGACAGCTGAATGGGGGACGACGGGTACGCCTATAACGGGCAATGAAGTTTGCGCGGCAACCATCCCCGGCAGGTGCGCTGCGCCTCCTGCCCCGGCAACAATGACTCGAATGCCCCGCTCATAAGCCGAGCGGGCATATTCAGCTAAACGATCCGGAGTGCGGTGTGCAGAGACGAGAGTGACTTCACAGGGAACCCCCAGCTCTTCTAACACGGCAGCAGCTTCTTTCATGGTAGGCAGATCGGAGTCGGACCCCATGATGATCCCGACCTTGGGCTGCGGCTTAGTTTTTAAGCTTGCTAGGGCGTCTGCATCCAATAAGTCTAATCGATCGCGAGCTTCTTGCAAGGTGTTTCCCACAATATTGATATGGCCAAGCTTTCTTGCCCGTGTCACTCCATGCTTATCGTACCAGTGTACACTGCAGCCGGGGATTTGCAGGGCGCGGTTTATTAAACCTCTTGCCATCTCTTCGCCCTTTTCGCCATCTGCCTGCCCAAGAATGTTGAGCATAATGGCATGGCCGGTCTTTAAAGAGGTGTCTCCCAAGGGAAGGTTCATAACGGCACGGACATGATTTGAAAATTGCGAGGTGATACAGCCATCTGTTGTGTAGTGGCCGCTATTATGGACCCGAGGGGCTACTTCGTTTAAGTACACTCTTTCATCTGCCAATAGAAATAGTTCGACGCCAAATACTCCTGCGCCATCCAATGCCCCTACCGCTTGCCGTGCTATCCGTTCCGCTGCTTTTTTTGCTGCAAGAGAGATCTGCGCAGGGGTTTCTGTAAGATGGCAGACGCTATCTTTTTGCACCGTTTCGCTAACCGGATAGAGCAACATCTCGCCGGAGCGCGCCCGCACTGCGATGATGGATAATTCCTGCGCAAAGGGCTGCCATTTTTCAGCGTATAAGCCATGGGCAAATCCGCCCAGTTTTTGGACGGCGCTTTTTAAATCCGCTTCATTTTTTACGATATAATTTCCACGGCCGTCGTAAGCGAGGCGCTTGCTCTTGAGCATAAAAGGATAGCCATACTCTTGGGCAGCTCGGGAGAGTGCGCTGCTATCCGGCACATCGGAGAACTCGCCTAGAGGAATGCCGGCTGACTGAAAATGCAGTTTTTGTGCAAATTTATCTTGGATGATTGCTATGGTTTTAGGGGGTGGCTGAATATCGACATCTTGCAATTGATGCAAAACATCAGCGTGGACATGTTCAATCTCCACAGTGAGTACGGATACGTTTTGAGCAAATTCAGCTACTTGATCGGGGTCGCGAAAATGGCCTTTCACTGCTCGAGCTGCAACCGCAGCGGGAGCCGTCATGCCTGCAGGATCGAGGAATTGGACCTTAATCCCTAAATCTGCAGCGGCTAGCGCCAGCATGCGCCCTAATTGCCCTCCGCCCAGGATCCCAAGAAGATTAGCTTCTTGAGAAGTTTCGAGACTTTGCATATCCATTTCTCTCAAAATGATAGAGATTTTTGCAGAATCATTGAATGCTGTCAAAAAAATATCCTTGCATAGACAGGAGTCAATTCCATAAGATTTTGCCTCCTGCGACATCTTCGGAGTATAGTACGCGATGATAAAGCTAACAGGCATGCTGAGCCACTTTCAACCGATCTCTGCACTTGTAGTAGGCGATTTCATGCTCGATACCTATACGACCGGGCGTGTCAGGCGAATTTCTCCCGAGGCTCCCGTACCTGTGATGGAAGTGCTCAAACAAGAAGCTCGGCCGGGCGGCGCAGGGAATGTGGTGTTAAGCCTTCTTGCCCTTGGCGCCCATGTGATCGCAGCGGGCCGCATTGGAAATGATGTAGAAGGCCGGGCGATTGAAACAGCGCTTGGCGCAGCGGGAATAGATTCCTCTTTTTTGCTCGTTGAGAAGGAGTATGCGACCCCGGTTAAAAATCGTCTGATTGCAGATAGCCAGCAGCTTCTTCGGGTCGATCGCGAAATGGTGGCGCCGATTTCCCCTCGGTTTGAGCAAAAGCTTTTGCAAAGATTGGAAGGAGTGGTTCAAAAGGTGCACGTGATTGCTCTTTCCGACTATGGCAAGGGGCTCTTGACGCCAACTTTGATTGCGAGGATCATTGATTTAGCAAAGAAGGAAAACGTTCCGATTATCATCGATCCCAAGGGAGTTGATTTTAGGAAATATCGCGGCGCTACGATCCTCAAGCCAAATCTATCCGAAGCCTATGCTGCAGTCCAGATGGGATTAAAAGAGCCGCTGGAAGCGGTTGCCGCCAAGATCCATCAGATCACAGATGTCGACTATCTTCTCATCACCCGCTCGGAGGCGGGGATTTCGCTTTTTGATAAATCACTCAGGAGGTGGGATTTTCCTGTCCGCTCCAAAGAGGTGATCGATGTCACCGGTGCGGGGGATACGGTTCTAGCTGTTGTCAGTGCAGCTTTAGCCAATAGGTTGGATTTATCGAGCGCGGTGCAGCTTGCGAATATCGCTGCAGGCATTGCAATTGAAAGGCTCGGGTGTGCACAAATTACTCTGGCCGAGCTTGCTTGTCGTCTTTTGGAGTTCGATGGCGACTCCAAGGTGTTTGATGAGAACCATGCATTTGCCCTGAGAGAGGTGCTCAAGGGTAAACCTTACGTCCTCCTTGTTTTATCCAAAGGGCAAAAAATGTCGAACGTCCTCTTCCGCACACTTCGCAGCCTCAAGGGAGATTTAAGAGAGCATCTGGTGGTCTATGCGCGCGATGGACATATTGATGATGAATTCGTCCATCTCCTCTCTTCTTTGCAAGAAGTGGACACGATCATCTTGCAACCCGACAGCCTGAAGAAATTATGCGAGACGGTTCATCCAAGCGGTATCTATTTTCTCGAAAGGGAAAAGCTCAGGAAGGAAGAAGGAGCTCTTGGTATTCTCTTGTGATTGATATGTTTGTTTCTAGTATTATCTAAAGTATCTGCCCTCCGAACAAGCGCCGCAAATTCCTATCTTTAAGCGCTCAATTGTCGATGTAAAATGCATGGACTCCCAAGGGAGGATTTTCATTGTTGAAATGCAGATGGAATGGACGCGGGGTTTTATGCAGAGGATGCTCTTCGGCAGTGCGTCGGCTTATGTGAAACAGCTCCATAAAGGAGAAGAGGTACAATTCCCTTTGCCCCGTCTATGGAATTGGGATTATCAATGATGTCTTCGACGCCACTTCTGAATGGTATCACCACTATAAGATCGTCAACGTTCAAAACCCTGAAAAACAGTTGAAAGGATTGGAGCTGATCTTTTTAGAGCTCCCTAAGTTCAAGCCGTCGAATCGAGAAGAAAAGCGCCTGCAAGCCCTTTGGATCCGTTTTTTATCCGAAATCGGGGAAAGCACAAAAGTGATTGATGCCGATCTTCTTTCCGTCCCGGAAATCGAAGAAGCGTGTTCGCTATGCGAAGAAGCTGCCTACTCAGCCGGAGAGCTTGAGATATATAGCAAGTACTGGGATGAAGTGAGCACTGCGAAAACCCTAATCAGCGGACATAGGGAGGAAGGACGTATTGAAGGGCTTATAGAGGGCGAGGCGAAAGGACGATGGGAGGAAAAAAAGATACTGGCAAAGCAGCTTCTCGCTCATGGATTTACAAAAGAAGGGATTGCTACTAACCCGGCACCCAAACAGGTGACAATCGGGTGAGCGAGGCAACGCCAAATCGACTCTTTCAGAATGGCGGCAGTGCTGCGTAGCCACGACCCATTCTGAAAGAGTCGATTTGGCTAAGCCG
>JAKBAE010000009.1 GCA_021809325.1 bacterium | reverse complement strand
AAGGGTTCTACAACTGCCCATTCTTGATCGTTCAGTCCTGTAAATTTACCCATCATCTCCTTCAGCTAAAATGAGGGAAATACGATGCCACATAAAGATTTTAGTGGCTAGTCAAAGATATGTTCATGCTCTGCAGGACATGAAATACGCTTTCTTTAATACTTCCAAATAAGAATCGTCTTCCTCCAGATCATTATCCAGTCCGTAGGGGTCTTCCAAGATCTCTCGGGCTGATCCAAAATCAGCCAACTTCGCTATGAATTGTCCTTCCGCTGTCTTTGTGATGAAAATATTTTCCATTTTGGCATCAAGGTGCGCAATCCCGGCTCGATGGCATGCTTCGAGAGCTTCCCGGACCTGGTTTACAATTTCCGGATGCTTTGCGAGAAATTTGGGATCCTGAATAAGCATCTGTTTTAATGACATTATGCAGCATTCTGATTCGAGATACCCGATCTCCTTTCCTGATATTGTGGTTCCTGAAAAATAGCGGGCAGGAAGAACATACATCGATTGCACTCTTCGCCCCATCAGCTCTTCGTTTTTCATAGATGGCAAAAACACTACCTTTGTGATTTTGGAAATGGGGATTGCAATCGCCTTGAATTTCTCTGAATTGAGATCGAATACCCGAAGCGCTAACTTGAAGGCGCCCGAGCCTAAGATCTTACCATCAGAGCCTCCGGGAACACTGGGATAATAGACTCCTTGTCTCCAGTCTTTTCTTTTCCCTGTATAAAATAGAGTTCCATTCGACAATACAACCAATGACCGTGTAAGACAAATCGACCGGTCGAGCTCATGGCTTTTGGCCGCATTGATTTTCCTGATCTTAAAAGCTTGGCCGGGGGGAAGCTCAACAGAACGGATCAAATCGATAATACCGCTTTCCGGCAAATGCTTTACTGCTGCAAAAAAATTTCTTTCAAAATTATCTTTAAAATTTTGTACTGAATTGCTCATTTCACATTTTTTGTTAAATTGACTCACTACTATAATCTACACCTAAGTTAAAAATCCATATTTACACACAACCCCATCCCTCTTCGCAGTTGCAATTCCACCGACTAATCTTTCTTGACTCTTTGTTGCAGCTTTTCTAAATAAATAATTTGGGAGGAGAAATGAGAGACGCACGAAAACGGGGACGAAAAATTCTCGGCGCGTCAGCTGTTCTTCTCGCTGCAGGCGGCTGCTCTACAGGGATGTTCAGCGCGGCAAATCCGAACACTCTGGCGCCTCCGACTCCTTATGCGACCTGGTCGCCGATGAAAGGCACGAGGCTCGTCTCCTCAAAAGATTGTCAAACGCTTTTGCCGGACACGTTCGGCGCAAACGAGCTCTCTCTTGCCGAGTTGATCGATATTGCTCTGCAAAACAACCCAACGACGAAACAGACCTGGGCGCAGGCCAGGTCCGCTGCGGGCGTGTACGGTCAATCGCTCAGCGACTATTATCCGAATGTCCAGTTCGATGGCAGCTATATCCGCTCGCGGGGATCAACGCCCGGGTTGCAGGGATCATCCACTTCGGCGAATACGACATCGCAATCGATCGCTGCCTTTTCAGGAACAAACTTCAGCGTGGCTTATCAAACCAACGTCTCTCCGGACGTGTTGATCACATATACGCTTCTCGATTTCGGAGTGAGAAAAAGCATTGCCGAAGCGGCACGCCAGGCTCTCTATTATGCAGATTTGACCCACAACCAGCAGATCCAGACGATTCTGCAGCTTGTGATGAACGACTATTACTACTATCTCTATCAAGCGGCCATCAAAGAGAGCTATGTAGCGAACCTGGAAAATGCGGCCGCGAGCCTTGATGCGGCAAATCAGCGCTTTGCTTTGGGCCTTGCCGCCCTGGGAGATGTAGCGCAAGCGCGTACGCAGTATCTGCAGAGCAAGATCAACCTCTCGAATCAAGGCCAGTCTGTCGAAAACTCATTTGCGCAGCTCGCCGTCGATCTCGGCGTTCCTGCGAATATCCCCTTCAAAGTGCAGCCAATGCCCGAGCAAGTCAATGCCGAGCCGATCTTAGCCAGCGTCGATGCGCTCGTCGAGATCGCGCAAACGCAGAGGCAAGATTTCCTTGCCTCCCAGGCTAATGTCTGCTCAAAGGCCGCCGCCTTAAACTACGCAAAATCGCAAGTCTATCCGATCATCAACGGTGCGTTTGATATCGGCCGAACCTGGTATTCGTGGACCCTGAATGATAAATACCATTTTGCTTTGGAGTTGAGCTTGACATGCCCTCTTTTTGCTGGCTTTTACTACCAAAACGGCATTCGCAAAGCAAGAGGCGACCTTGAAGCCGCACGCGCACAGATGCTCCAAACGGAGCTCGGGGTGATCCAGAGCGTCACAACGAGCCATATGAGCGTCAAAACGGCAGCGGACAACCTGAAATTTTCCGAAGAGTATCTAAAGGCAGCCGAGCTGGAGTTCGACATCGAACTAAAAAGCTATAAAGCCGGCACCGTGACGATCCTCAATGTGCTCAGCGCACAGAGCTCTTTGGCCGACGCGCGCTCAAAGAAGGCGGGCGCCCAGTTCCAATGGTTTAGCTCTCTTGCCGCCCTTGCCTATGCGACCGGATCTCTTTGCTTTGACAATCTCTGCTTAGAACCCGTAGAGGGCGAATGCGACTGATTCTATTTTTGATTCTCTCTTGTTGTCTCTCGTGCGGGAAAACGCCCCCTCCGCCTAAACGCTCTTATCCCGTTCAGCTTGGAAAGACGGTGCAAAAAACAGTCCCTCTTTTCATCGAAGCGCTCGGCCATGTGGAGCCGATCATCACGGTGCAAGTGCGCTCGCGTATCGAAGGGGAGCTGATGGAGGTCTATTTTACTGAAGGACAGGAAGTCAAAAAAGACGATCTGCTCTTCACCATCGACCCGCGGCCGTATGAGGCGAGCTTGAAAAATGCAAAAGGAGCGCTAGAGCAGGCGATGGCTAACTTGGCCCTGGCGGAAGAGAAAGTAAAACGCTATGCGCAGCTCACTCGCGATGAGTACTATTCTCAAATCGACTACGAGTCTCTCCAGGCGAGCTACGCATCGAATATGGCTGCAGTCCAGCAGGCCGAGGCCAATGTCGACAGCGCGGCCCTCAATCTCGAATACTGCTGGATCTACGCTCCCATCAATGGACTTTCAGGGATTTTACAGATCGATAAAGGAAACCTGGTCAGCGCGGACGGCCCGCAGCAACTAATCACGTTGAATCAAATGGCCCCCATCTATGTCACCTTTTCAATCCCCGAGATCGACCTCTACAAAGTTAGAAAGGCCCACTCTAAAGGGGGGTTGAAAACCTTGGCTTGCTTTGAGAGTTTTGCAACCGAGATGTTTGAGGGAAAGCTGCAGATGTTCGACAACATGGTCGACAGCCAAACGGGCATGATCAATCTGCGGGCAGTGTATGAAAATGCCGACCGCTCCCTCTGGCCCGGCCAGTTTGTCCGAATCCGTCTCATTACCGGAGAGCAGCAAAATGCAGTCCTCATTCCCTATACGGCGATCCAACAAACGCAAACGGGGCCGATCGTCTACGCCGTAAAAGAGGGCAATACCGTAGAGATCCGAAAAGTTGAGCTCGGACAAAGAGAAGATGAGAACGTAATCATCCTAAAAGGCCTCAATTCGGATGAGACGATTGTGGTCGAAGGGCAGCTGAACCTGTACGAGGGGGCTAGCATCTTTGTGCCTTCGGGGGGGGCTCAATGAACCTGTCCAAGGTGTTCATTGAACGGCCGGTCATGACCACTTTGCTCATGGTCTTCATCCTTTTTTTCGGTCTGTTTTCTTTTCGCTCGATGCCTGTCTCCGATTTGCCGAGCGTCGACTTCCCGACCATTCAAGTCTCTGTCAACTATCCGGGAGCGAGTCCCGATACGATGGCCAACTCGATCGCGACGCCTTTAGAACAAAACTTCATGACGATCGACGGACTGCAAACCCTCTTTTCGTCGAGCAACACCGGATCGACCACCATCGTCTTACAGTTCGCCTTGAACAAAGACATCAACGCCGCAGCTACGGACGTCGAGTCCAAGATCAGCGCAACTTTGCCGCAGCTTCCTAAAAATCTGCCGAATAACCCGACCTACAAGAAAGTCAACCCGACAGCAACTCCTGTCCTCTATTTTGCGGTCATGTGCCCGACCATGACGCTCGGCACCTTGTATGACTATGCCGACACCTTTTTGGGAGAGCACCTCTCTATGGTGAAAGGTGTCTCGCAGGTGGCGGCATACGGATCGGCCTACGCCGTTCGCGTACAGGTGGACCCGCAAAAGCTCGCAGCCAAAAATATCGGGATTGACCAGGTCGTTCAAACCGTGCAAGCGGGCAACGTCGACGTCTCGACGGGTACGCTCTTTGGAAAGCGCGACGACTATACCATCGATGTCGACGGGCAACTCTTCGAGGCAGCGGGATATAATGAGCTGATCTTGAAAAACCAAGATGGGACCCTTCTTAAAATCAAAGATATTGGAAATGCGCTAGACAGCCTGCAAGACGACAAGTATTTCATGAACTATGTGTCTTCGGAGGGCTCTACTCCTTCGGTTATCCTCTCGGTCCAGAAGATGGCCGGGGCCAATACGATTGCAGTCATCGAAGGGGTCAATCAAATCCTCGAAGAGCTAAGCCCGCAGCTGCCGGCCGGCTTGAAAATCACCCGCGTTTATGACCAGTCGGAGTCGATCATCGAGTCGATCGACGAGCTGAAGATGACGCTGTTCATCGCGTTTCTCCTTGTCATCGCCATTATTTATATCTCTCTTGGAAAGGTGATGAACACCTTGATTCCGGTTCTCGCGCTCCCCTTGGCCGTGATCGGCACTTTTCCGGTGATGTACCTCCTGGGCTTTTCTCTCGACATCCTCTCAATGCTCGCCATCACTCTTTCGATCGGCTTTCTCGTAGATGATGCGATCGTGGTGCTTGAAAATTCGGTGCGCCATGCGCAGCTTGGCCAACCTCCCCGCGAGGCGGCAATCCTAGGGGCTAAAGAGATTAGCGTCACGGTGATGACGATCACGCTTTGCCTTGTCTCGGCCTTCATCCCTCTTATCTTCATGAGCGGCATCATCGGGAAGCTCTTTCGCGAGTTTGCGATGACAATCACCATCGCCGTCCTCATGTCCGGCTTTATTTCCCTGACCTTGACGCCGATGCTTGCGAGCCGCTGGATCCGAAGCTATCACTTATACCGGAAAACCCGCATGGAGCGCTTTTCGGAAAAGCTCAACGAAAAGCTCCTTGCGATTTACGAGCCGTGTCTCAAATGGGCGCTTGCCCATCCAATTACGATGCTTCTTTTCGGGTTTTCCAGCATCGTCCTCTCTCTTCTTCTTTTTGTTATCGTGCCCAAGGACTTTTTACCGCCCGACGACGTCGGCTTTCTCCAGGGCTACACCCTCTCGCGCGACGGTACATCGCCCTATTTGATGAACGACTATCACGAAAAAGTTTGTAAAATCCTCACGGACGACCCGTATGTCGAATCGATCATCTCGGTTGCTTCCTATACTAATCCAAACGAAGGGCTTCTCTTTGTCCGCTTGAAGCCGTTTAAGGATAGGCCGCGGATGAACGTTGTCAAAAAGGAACTGACCCAAAAGCTCAGAAACCTCGTCGGGATCAATGTCTACCTCTCCCCGCTCCCTCTCATCAACCTCTCTATCGGCACAACCGTGCAAGCCCTCTATCAATACAGCCTGACCTCGCTAGACCGCAATTCGCTTTATGAATTTGCGCCGAAACTGCAAGGAGAGATGATGAACGATCCGATCTTCGCCCAAGTGTCGAGCGATCTGCGAGATAAACAGCCGCAATGGGAACTGCATATTTTGCGCGATCGCGCCTCCTACTTTAATGTGACGGCAGACCGGATCGAAAATGTCTTTAATTATGCTTACTCGACCAATAAGGTCTCGCAGATCAACGCCGTCCTCAACCAATACGACGTGATCGTCGAGACGCTCCCCCGCTTCTACCGCGACCCGACCGTACTCTCCAAGCTCTACGTACGCTCGTTAAACAATAACCTCGTCCCATTGGCAGAAATCCTCGAGACAAAAGTAACGGCAGGGCCTTTGACGATCAACCATCTCAATGGGATCTCCGCCGTCACCCTCTCTTTCAACCTCGGAGACGATGTTTCGCTCGGCCAAGCCGTCGATGAAATCAACAAAATGACCAAAGGCAAAATGCCTCCCGGCATCTTAGGCCATGTCCAAGGGACGGCAGACGTCTTTTCTTCTTCTTTTAAAAGCTTGATCTTCCTTTTTCCTCTCGCCTTCTTCGTCATCTATGTCGTGCTGGGAATCCTCTATGAAAGCTTTATCCATCCGCTGACCGTCATGAGCGCGCTCCCGCCAACCTTGCTCGGCGGCTTGTTGACCCTCCTCATTTTTAAACAGACGATTTCGATCTACTCATTTGTTGGACTGATCATGCTGATGGGGATTGTCTTAAAAAACGGGATCATGATGGTCGATTTTGCCGTCGAAAAACGGGAAAAAGAAGGCAAAAGCGGCTACGATGCGATCTTTGAAGCGAGCCGCATCCGATTTCGCCCGATCCTCATGACCACCGTTGCGGCCATGATGGGCGCAGTCCCTATCGCCTTAGGTATTGGAGGGTCCATGGCGCAAAACCACAAGAGCTTAGGGATGGCTGTCATCGGGGGGTTGATCATCTCGCAAACGCTGACGCTTCTCCTCACGCCGGTCCTCTACCATCTCTTCGAAGAACTGCAGGAAAAGCTGGAGCGAAGGAATAAGCAGAAAACCCCGCCGACTTGATTCTCGATGAACGCGCACATCTTCTTTTTTGCTATTAAATGCTCTGTTTCATAAATTGGGGATTATGAAAAACAAAGCCTTGACAATCTCCAATTTGACGATTCATCCCGGCGAAAAAATCGCGTTAGCGCTGCCCATTCCCGAACTTTATACTTGCGCGAAGGTACACATCCCCATCCATGTCCTGCACGGCAAAAAGCAAGGGCCAATCCTGATCGTCTGCTCAGCCATGCATGGCGATGAGATCAACGGAATTGCGATTATCCAAAAGCTGCTCAACCTCCATCTGCTCAAATCGCTCAGCGGCACTCTGATCGCCATTCCCGTACTCAATATCCACGGCATGATGATGAATAACCGTTCGCTTTTGGATAGAAGGGATTTGGAAAATTCTTTTCCCGGTAGCGAGTCTGGTTCTTTTGCCGCCCGCCTTGCCCACGTCCTCACAACAGAGGTCTTCAGCAAAGCAACCCACTGCATCGACTTACACTCCAGCGAGCCTCAAATAGAGAGGCTGTCCCAAGTCCACGCTCCTTTTAGCAATGCCGAGTCGCGCAAGATGGCAGAGGCATTTGCAGCTCCGGCGACGATCGACACCGACTCCAAGCGCGGCCTCCTTTGGCTTGCGCACAAAGAAAATCCATTGCCCACGATGATTTATGATACGGGAGAGCCGCTGCGGATCGACATCGACGGGATTCGCGAAGGAGTAAAAGGACTCGTCCGAACTCTTCGCCACCTGCAGATGATCCCTTCTGTAAAGCCCGCGACGCAGGCTGAAGAGTCGCCCGTGATGCAGAAAACTACCTGGCTGAGATCCTCTTCATCCGGACTCTGCCGTTTTTACCATCCTCTTGGCGACGTCATAAAAAAGGGCGCGCTGATTGCCAGGGTCAGCGATCCATTCGGCACCAAAAACAAGGAAGAAATTTTGGCCCCATTTTCAGGAATGATCATTGCAAAGTCGACGCTGCCGATCGTCAACGAAGGCGACTCAATCGTACAAGTTGCTGAAATGGAAGAGATAAAAGAGGCTGCGGGAAAACCTCTTCATCCGATTTCATTCTCATGACTGCAAAACTCTCATTCTATGCTTTTTTTGTCTGGATCTTGGCGGTCTTCTTTTTCTTCTACGAATATTTTATCCGGATCGTTCCTGCGACTATTTCTTCAAACATCATCAATGACATGAGAATCAGCCCCTCGGAGTTTGCGTTGCTCGGGTCTGCCTACTATATCACTTATTCGCTGATGCAGATTCCCGTCGGCATCCTCTACGACCGCTATGGGGTGAGGCTCTTTCTTACACTAGCTTGCGCGATCTGCACCCTTGGAGTTTTTGGCTTTGCCGTTGCGGAAAACTTTTTAAGCGCTTTTATCAGCCGGCTGCTCATCGGATTCGGGTCATCATTTGGTTTCATTTCTCTTTTGATTCTCGCTCTGAACTGGTTTCCGCAAAGATACTTCGCTTTTTTAGCCGGACTAGGACAGATGCTCGGCGCCGTAGGACCGATGCTCGCAGGCGCGCCTGTCGCCATGCTCATGGTCCTTTTAAACAACAACTGGCGGCTTCTTTTTACCGGGATTAGTGTTTTCGGGATTGGGCTTTGCGTAATGATTGCGCTATTTGTCCGAACAAAGCCAAAAGAAAACCGGGAGGAAGTGATCTACATAAAAAAGGAAACTCCCCTCAGCAAACGGCTTCATCAGCTCCTTCGGATCCCCCAAGTATGGCTCACCATGCTGTATGCAGGATCCATTTACGTCAGCCTGCCGCTTTTGGGAGCGTACTGGGGCACTCTCTATCTCCTCACCCGCGGCTTTGAAAGGCCCTCTGCCGCTTTAATGGTATCCATGATTTGGATCGGTCTTGCGATTGGCAGTCCGCTCATCGGCAGGCTGTCGGATCATTTTCATCGAAGAAAGCCCTTTTTGCTCATCGCATCTCTCCTCGGCCTCGCTTCCTCCCTCGCAATTCTCTATCTGCCATTGGGCCACTCCCAAGTCGCTCTCTCGGTCCTCTTCATCATTTTAGGGATGGCGGCAAGCGGCCAGAGCCTCTCTTTTGCAACCATTGCCGACAATGTCCCGGAGGATCTGCGGGCAACGGCCATCGGCGCAAACAACAGCGCAATCACCCTCTTCGCGGCCATCTTCCCCCCTCTGGTCACTTGGGTCATGCAAAAAGGGATCGTCGCACATGGCCAATATCTGGCTAGCGATTTCCAGGTTGCCTTTTTATTGATGCCGATCGCCTTTGGAGCCGCCTTTCTGATCGCCCTATTCGGCATTCAAGAAACATTTTGCCGCTCTCAGCAAACAATCCATTATCTTGGATAGGTTCATCCTTGCGTAAAAAAGGCTCATTTCATACAATCTACGCTAAAATTTACATTTGGTTGAGCTATGGCAAAAGGCGCGCGAGAAAACATTAAAATGAAGAGCACCGAGTCGGACGAATGCTACTGGACCGTAAAGAATAAGCGCAATACAACAGAGCGCATCGAGCTGAGAAAATACGACAAAAAGCTTCGTAAACACGTCACTTTCAAAGAAGCAAAATAATTTTTTATCGTTTTGGAGAGGGATGTTTGAGCTGAGAATCGCCCTGCGGTACCTTGTACCCAGGAAGCAATCCCTTTCTACTGCCCTCGTCTCTCTCATTTCTGTCGGAGTCATTTCTCTGGTCGTTTGGCTCGTGATCGTATTTCTTTCGGTCACAAGCGGCATCGAGCGCAACTGGCTCGGAAAACTCACATCGCTCCACGCTCCAATCCGCCTGAGTCCAACGGACCGCTATTACGCATCCTACTACTACCTAGCCGACTCGATCAGCGCAGCATCCAATTACAGCTTAAAGACAATCGGAGAAAAGGCGGCAGCATCCCAAAGCGATCCCTATTCTGAAGAAAGCGATGCGGAAGTTCCCCGCCACTGGGTCCCTCCTGAGCGCACTTTAGATGGCCGCTTGCGCGATCCGGTAAAGGAGACCTTGCACTTGCTGGAAGAGCTCTCCCTTCCCCACCAGGATTATGAGATCGGCGGCGCGCTCTTGCGCCTCAGCTTAAGCGGCCAAGGAGGAGCTACGCTTTCGCAAATGTCGTATCTCCTCTCGCTGATGGAAAAAAACCCTCATTTCGCCTCCTTGATCCTCCCTCCTACGGATGGCGACCTCAACGCTCTTTTGCAGGCAAATGCCTTAGACCCGGAGCGGCTCCAATCAATCGTCGAGTGGGGAGGCATTCAAAAAGTTGCGATAGACCAGCTTCCGTCTCTCCTTCCCAAGGGAGCCGAGCTCACCGCATTTGCCCATCCTGGCCAATCCAGCGAGATCCTTGTCCCCTTGCAAATAAAGAGCAAGACGCCTCCTGGCTGGATCCGCGGCACCCTCGTCCATTCCGGCTCAGCCTGGCATTGGAAAAGCGCCTCAGGCGAAACCCTATCCCACCCGCGGCCCTTACTGGAAAATCCGCTCACCCTTTCTGCAAGCCTCGCCGATAACCAATGGCATGTCCAAGGAGAGCTGCAAGGCCTAACAATCCGCGGCTCCTTGCCCATCGAGGCAGCTTCCGTCATCCAGGCATCGCCAAAAATTCATTTTGACACACCCCCTCCACTCTCCTTGCCCTGGGCTATCGCAGTTCAAAACCAATGCCGGCTGCCGCAGCTAGAAAGCGGCTCGCCTGTGCTCTTACCGAAAACCTATCGGGACTTAGGGCTCAAGATTGGGGAGGCTGGCTCCCTCTCTTTCACCGCTCCGGGAACGGGATCATCCCAAGAGCAGCGGATTGCGATACGCGTGGCCGGCTTTTACGACCCTGGCCTCTTTTCCCTGGGAGGGCGCTGTCTCATCGTGCCGCAGGAAATCACAAGGACAATCCATTCGGCGAGCCAGACATTTTCCCCCGACGGCACACCGACCAACGGCATTTTTATCTGGAGCGGCTCTCTTACCGAAGCCGAACACTTAAAAAGCGAGATCGAGGCCAAGCTCGCAAAAAATGGGATCCTCCCTTACTGGAAAGTATCTACCTACAAAGATTTTGAGTTTTCCAAAGAGCTCTTTCAGCAATTTCGAAGCGACCGGACGCTCTTTCTTCTCATTGCGGTCCTCATCCTAGTCGTCGCTTGCTGCAACGTCATCTCGCTCCTCATTTTGCTCGTCAACGACAAGAAGCGCGAGATCGCGATCTTGCAGGCGATGGGAGCGACGAGAAAGAGCATGGCGGCGATCTTCGGCTTTTGCGGCTTTGCGATGGGAGCGCTCAGCAGCCTCATCGGAACGGCCGCCGCGCTCTTTACCTTGCGCCACATCGATTCGATCTCCGCATTCCTCAGCAAGCTGCAAGGGCATGCTGCATTCCAGCCCGCCTTCTTTGGACAGACGCTCCCAAGCCAGCTGAGCCCCGAAGCCCTCTTTTTTGTCTTTATCGCAACGCCTCTCCTCTCTCTTTTAGCAGGACTAGTGCCGGCCCTGCGTGCCTGCCGGATCAAACCCAGCACTGCCTTGAGGCAAGAATGACGATTGTTTTGCAAGCAGAAGGAATCCAAAAGTCATTCCTCAAGCCCAAGCGGCTCAACCTCCTATCCGACATCCAACTGAGCGTCCGAGAAGGAGAGTCCATTGCGATCTGCGGCAGATCGGGCGAAGGAAAAACAACCCTTCTCCACATTCTTGGCACCTTAGAAGAAGCCGATAGCGGCACACTCTCAATTGCAGGAATGAAAGCAACGAGCCAAAACGCCTTTTTACTCCGTCAAAAAGCGATCGGATTTATCTTCCAATCCTTCAATCTGCTCGAAGATTTCACCGCCCTGGATAATGTCTTGATGCCGGCTGCGATCGCAAGACGGCCCATCTCCAAAGAGAAAGGAGTGGAGCTGCTCCGCGAAGTAGGCCTGGAAGAAAGAGCCGATACTCCCGCAAAAGTACTCTCCGGCGGAGAGAGACAGCGCGTCGCCATCGCACGCGCACTCTGCAATGACCCAACACTCATCTTGGCCGATGAGCCCACAGGCAATCTCGACCGCGCCAACGCAAAGCGCATCGGAGATCTGCTCATGCACACCGTCAAAGCCAAGAAAAAAAGCCTGATCCTTGTCACCCATGACCCGGATCTGGCCGCACTCTGCGACCGCCGTTATCTATTGATCGACGGCGTCTTGAAAAATTCATAGAGATTCCTTAAGCTAGCCCGTTCTAAGGGGCTCCACCCCTTAAAAACCCCGTCAAAGGGGCAAGCCCCTCTGAACTCCCATTTCCTTTAGCCTCCTGCATCCGCAGGAGAAAAAAAAGAAAGAGTAGGGGGAACCCTAAACTTTAAGAGGATTTCATGAACCTGTTCAAATGGGTATTTCCTTATCTTATCTCCCTTTCGCTCCATGCAGGCGTATACCTGGAAAAACCTCCCCACTTTCACCCAAAGCCCGCAATCGTCGGATGCTGCTATCTGCACCATCAAGATAAGATCCTTCTTTTGCACAGACAAGATTCAAAGCCGGAAGGAAACCGCTGGGGCATCCCCGGAGGGAAGCTGCATAGCTCGGAAGATCTCATTAATGCCGTAATCCGAGAGGTCTATGAAGAAACCGGGTACCACCTGGATCAACAAAAAATGCACTATATCGGAAAGCTCTACATCTCTGTGCCCAATTTTGACTTTGAATACCACATGATCGACTATCTTGAACCAATTCAAAATCCCGGAGATGTCAAAATCAACTTCAAAGAACACAAGGGATTTACTTGGGTAAAACCACAGGACGCCTTAAACATGAATTTGATCACGGACGAAGACACCTGCTTTTCGATCGTCTTCGGTCTTTAAGAAAACAAATGGAGCAATCCCAACGCACGCACCCGATGGAGTATCGGCTTCTGTTTGAAAGAGCTCTCCGGATCGCTCGCTCCGGGAGGAGGACAAAAATAGTGATAGCAATGCCAAGCAATGTCAAACAGGAAGGGAAGAAACGGCAAGTAAAATGAATAGGGCGACCAGCGGGTCAAAGCAAAATCAATCAGAAAACTAAAGGTAATAAAATCAACGACTTTCCCGGCAATCTCAATCCAGTCGTCTTTTCTGTCCGGGATCAGGGAGTTATAAGCCATGAATGTGAAAGGGGCATTCGCCCGCACGAAATTGTATGAGGCGTCTAAAAAGGCCTGATAGCAATCGACGGGCGCATCAAGAAAACGGACAACAGCCATTTTATTTTAGATAGGCCTTAACAATTTTGATCTGATCTACCGGACGGTCTTGAAAGGTCTTGGATTGCTCGATCTTTTTGACAATCTCGTACCCTTTGGTCACCTCGCCAAAAATCGTATGCTTCATATTCAGCCAAGGCGTCGGAACCGTCGTAATGAAAAATTGGCTTCCGTTCGTGTTCGGCCCGCGGTTTGCCATTGCTAGCAGGCCGGGACGATCGAACTTCAAATCGGCTTTGCACTCATCGCCAAATGGCTTTCCCCAGATCGACTCTCCCCCGGCCCCGGTTCCCGAAGGATCGCCGCCTTGGATCATAAAACTCTTGATCACGCGATGGAAAATCACCCCGTCATAATAGTGCTTTTCAATCAGCTTCGTAAAATTTTCACATGTCTTTGGAGCCGTATCGAGAAACAGGCTTATTTCGATCGTTCCTACATTTGTCTCAAATACAACCGTTTTCTTCTGATCTGACATAGGTTCCTCCTTGGCTTGGGCTACGCTAAAAAGAGCTGTTACAAGAGCTGTAAACTTGAATATCCAATTCCGCATAGTTTTTCTCGCATGTAATTAAAGTTCAAGAAGCAAAAGGGTACCATAGGACCTCAAAAAATCCAAATAAAAAGATTTTTTTTGCTCCTCGGCCCAAAAACAGGTATGGAGTAGATTATGATTGAACTCATCGTCCTAATCGTCCTTTTGAGCCTGGTATTCGACTATACGAACGGGTTTCACGATGCAGCCAACGTCGTCTCGACAGTGATCGCGACAAAGGCCCTGAGACCCATTACCGCCATCATCATGGCCGGGGTCCTAAATACCATCGGGGCTACCTTGATCAGCGGCGTTGCCGAAACCATTGCCAAAGGGCTCGTCGAGGTTGAAAACACCTCGCAGCTAGTTGTTTTAAGCGCAGTAATAGGTGCGATTGTTTGGAATTTAACTACTTGGTATTGGGGCATCCCAAGCAGCTCTTCCTACGCTCTTATCGGAGGGCTTCTAGGCGCAGCTCTTTTTGAAGACGGGTTTTCCACCGTCATCTGGAGCGGGGTTATTAATAAAGTAGTCCTTCCCATGATTATATCTCCCTTAACAGGCTTTTTGCTCTCCTATGTATTCATGAAAGGGATCTATTTTTACTTGGGAAGACGAGGTGCAAATCAAAACAAAGCTATTTTTAAGCACCTCCAAATCCTATCCGCCTGCTTTGTCGCTTTCTCCCATGGGCTCAATGACGCACAAAAAAGCATGGGGATTATCACCCTCGGCCTCTTTGCCTCAGGGCATCTCGCAAGCATCGAAATCCCCCTTTGGGTGATCCTTTCTTGCGCCCTCGTTATGGGACTCGGCACAGCTACGGGAGGGTTTAGAATTATTCGTACAATGGGCTATTCGATTACGAAAATTGAACCTGCCCAAGGCTTTGCGGCAGAGTGCGCCGCTTCCGGGGTCATCTTGACCGCAAGTTTTCTTGGAATGCCGATCAGCTCGACGCAGATGATTGCGGGGAGCATTACCGGGGTCGGTTCCGCAAAAAGCCTTCGCGCCGTGCGCTGGGGTACTCCCGGCCGCATGGCCGTCGCGTGGGTTCTGACCTTGCCCGGCGCCGGCACAGTAGGCGCTGTCGTCTACGCAATTGCACAACTGATAGGACGCCTATGAACGATTATGTATTCTTTAACTATTTTTCCGAGTCAGAGGTCCAAGGAACGATCTTGGATCACTTCTTACAACCTGATCTCATAGAAGAAACCGATCTCGATTGCGAAGAAGAAAGAGCCCTACTTCAGATGAACAATGCCCTGGTCCCACTCTTCCCTGCCTTTATCCTGATGGATACCCACATCCCAGAAAATGAGGAATCCCTATGATCAGAAAATTACCCTCCGGCGAATATAGACTCTATTCACGCTCCAAAAATCCCAAAACGGGAAAAAGAAGAAACTTAGGCACCTTTAAAACAAGGACCGCTGCTGAAAAACATGAACAGGAAATTCAATTCTTTAAAAGAAATAAATAATTTCTTATTAAAATTTATCTTGAAACAAACGATCTATTTAATTACAATATTTGAATAAATAAAAAGCAGGAAAAACATGTCAGTACATAATAATCTATATAATTACTCAGATTTATTTAACTCTCATTCTGAAAATTCAACTTCTACCTGGATTCCGATCGCATGCACCACAATTGCTATGCTAGGTATGCTTGGGACTACAGCCTATTTTACAGTAAAAAGGCTACGGACGAGAGAAGAGAGTCCCCAGGATGAAGAAACAACAGCAGCTCCCGCTGAAAATGAGATTGATTCGTTGAAAAATGAGGAAGAAAACGAGTTGAATCTACGAAGTTTGTTTTCTGAATTAGACGAAACAGAAGACCTTGAAAAAAAGGAAACTTCTTCATCTACGGACAGAGAAACGCGCATGAGAGAAAGAAATAGAGCAAGAAAACAACGAAGGAGAACTGCTAGCAGATCGACTTCTTCAGGGTCCTCTCAAAGCTCTATCGAAAAACTGTCTAATGCAAAAGAAAAGGAAGAAGACCTATCAGATAGCAATTATTTGGCCGTATCTTCATCAGAGTCCTCAAGTTCCGGTTCCACTACTCCAAGAAAAAAAACACCAGTTTCCTCTAGCGCGTACATCTTTACATCTTCCGTTAGCCCCAGCATAGAACCACCCAGGGCTCCTCAAACAGCAAACCCCTTGTACATAACTGAGAACTTTTTGAGCTTCAACGTCCCTAAAGAGCACTATAATAGATTAAAGAGAAATATCGGGGATCTCTTACGAAGATTCACCCCCACTGAAGTCCCTCACATCACACTCGCAGACAAATCCGAGCTATCAAGGGAATTAAACCGAAAAGACCAAAACCTAATCTGCCAACTATTCATAAGACTTTACCCCGATTTCAATATTGACATCCAGCCGCGCCAACTCAAAATCATCCTTCATCGAGAAAACGACTATGCGCCTCTGGAAGAGCTCTTAATTCTTGATGTGGACGCTTGGCAACTTGATAGCTTTCGCCATTCTCTTCTTATCGATGAGTATATCAGACCTGACTCAATGCAACATCTAAACAGCGGATTCCATATTACTCTTGGCAGGAGATACATAGACTTTATTCGGGATAGGAGAGATAGAAATGAGATGGAAACTCGTTGGGAGAATGGGAATCGCGTCATTGAGATGATAGAGTGGCCCGAATCGCCCGATATTGATAATTGAAATGGATCATCTTTTCTTCGTGCTTCTCTTTGCTAACTAGCAAGAGGGCCTCCATCTCCTTTTTTAGCGGCAGCACGGCTAATCGATACTGCTCTTGAGCTGCCGCAATCGCTTTCTCTCTTGTTTTCTCTGCGTCAATAAGCGAGTGCTCCAGGTCTCGGATCAAAGTATAGTACTGATAATTGAAGGCGCCGCAATGAAAGCAGAAATAGGATCTCATCTGCTTGAGCAAACGATGAGCGGGATGCTGTGCATAAGCCTGCTCGGCAAGCTCAATGGCGCTTAGAAGCGCCGCGCTATCGGCAGATGTGCGTAAAGCGAACTCTTCATGGATTTCGACGCTTTCTTTCTGAATAAAGGCAATTGCTCGCTTAACCTCATCAAAAAGCGCGGCTTCATCGGTTGAAAAGAGACCAAACGCATTTAACTCTGATAGAGAATATCTCTCCACAATGGCATCGATCCGCAGCTCTTCCGTCTCCTTATGGAAGCGGCCCTTCCATTCGGAAGGGTTGGGGATCGTGTAATTGGATGACGCACCCTGCTTGATAGCTAAAGCGAGATGCTCGGAAGTATCGCGATAAAAAGCGACAATGCAATCGAAAGAGAGGGTATCTGCATAAGAGCGAAAGGCAATTTCAAACGCCTCTTTATCCAAAAGGGCATGGACAAAGAGCTGTTGCCAACCGTAGGATTTCACGATCTCCAGCAAGCTCATTTTCAATGCCTCTGAGCGAATCTTCTCGAGTGTAGCGGGATCTCGATAGTCAAGAAGAGATTGTGAATAGATGGCGAGAAATAGAGATGTCAACGCAAGTCCGGCTGCGATAGGAGAATAAGAGACGGGCATACAGGCTGCGGCGAAAAGGCACACCGCCGAAAGGGCATAGAGGGCTACCTTCTGGATCTTTACATCTGTCCAGCATGTCCTTGTTTCGGTTGAATGACAAATGGATCGATCCGAGTCAAAATCTGCTTCGGCGATCACACCCATCTCCACCCTCCGATGTACTGCCCTGAACAAAGAGACTCGAATCTATCAAATCTTTTCACAAAAGATCAAGCAACGATAAAAAAAATGCCTTTGATTTATCAAAAAGGGGAGAGATACTGTCCGATCACACAAAATCATGGAGTTGTGAGCGATGAAAAAAAAATTATTTACACTTTGCTTGATTGCTTTCTCTGCCATTTTGGGATCAGCTGAGGCTGCCCCTGAATTCAAACAAGAAATTGTTGCGCTCCTCAAACCGAAATTAATACATGATGGTTTTTCTATTGTATCAGCAGAAGTTGCAAGCATATTGTCCAAGTTATCGGTACTAACCCGGCACTCAAACAGGTGACAATCGGCTGGCTGCGGCTTAGCCAAATCGACTCTTTCAGAATGGGTCGTGGCTACGCAGCACTGCCGCCATTCTGAAAGAGTCGATTTGGCGTTGCCTCGCTCACCCGATTGTCACCTGTTTGGGTGCCGGGTTAGTAATGATCCACGACTTCCCCTTAAAAAAATAAGAACCACAGAGACAAAAACCACAGAGGCGAGTTTATTCCTCGCCTCTGTGGTTCTTATATTTTCAGCATTGCTAAAAGAAAATGTCGGAAGAGGTAGGATTCGAACCCACGAACCCTTTCGGGTTTCCTGTTTTCAAGACAGGCGCATTCGGCCACTCTGCCACTCTTCCGCAGAAAGAAAGTCATATTTATACACACACGAGATCTAAAATGCAAGACAGAAGATTTTCTCTCTAAAACTGGGACAAAAAGCGAAGATCGTTCTGCGTGAACATCCTGATATCGGGAATGCCGTGCTGCAAAATTGCCAGTCTCTCAATCCCCATCCCCCAAGCATATCCTGAGTAGACATCGGGATCAATATTCCCCATCTTGAGGACGTTGGGATGAACCATTCCTGCGCCGCAAACTTCAAGCCAACCGGTCTGCTTGCAAAGTTTGCATCCCTTGCCCTTGCAAGAGGTGCACTTTACGTCAACTTCAAGGCCGGGCTCCACAAAAGGAAAATAACTTGGGCGAAAACGGGTTTCCACCTTTTCACCTAGCAGCTTGCTCCAAAACTCTTCCATCGTCGCAAAGAGATCGGCAAATGAGACGCCCCGGTCAATGTAAAATCCCTCAATCTGATGGAAAAAGACATGAGAGCGCGCTGAGATCGTCTCATTGCGGAAGCAGCGCCCGGGAGCTATCACGCGGATCGGCGGCTCCATTTCCTCCATCGCATGGACTTGCACATTGCTCGTATGCGTCCGAAGCAGCCACTCGTGGTTGAGATAGAAAGTATCCTGCATGTCGCGCGCAGGATGGTCCTCAGGAAAGTTTAATCCGCCAAAATTATAAAAGTCCGTATCAGCATTCGGCCCAAGACGAACGGAAAACCCCATGCCGATCAAAATATCAACCGCCCTATCAAGCAATTGGACCACCGGATGGGAGCGCCCGGAAAATTGGCGGCGGCCAGGGAGCGTCGGATCGATTTTCTCTTCTTGCAACCGGGCCTTCAGCTCTTCTGCTTTCACTCGGGTGAGCGAATTTTCACAGTGCGCTGCAAGCTCCTCTTTCAAGTCATTGATCATTTTCCCGAAAAGAGGCCTCTCATTAGATGAGCACTCCTTCAGCTCCATCATCAATGCCTGGATGGAACCCTTTTTCCCAAAATACTTAAGTTTGAGGGATTCTAGATCTTTCGCGGTCGTTAGCCCGCTGAGTTCATGGAGGAAATATTCACGCATCTGGCCGATGCGATCGGTTAGTGTCATATAGATCCTTTCCGGCCAGAGTCATCTAGCCGGCAGGAAAAGTGATTTAGGCGACCAAGCCTTGCTTGGCGGTATCGGCAATCGCCCTGAAAGCGTTGGGATCTCTCACTGAGAGATCGGAGAGGATCTTACGGTTAATGATGCATCCTACGCGCTTCAGCCCGTTGATGAACTTGCTGTAAGAAATGCCGTTGATCTTCGCTGCGACACCGATACGCGTGGTCCAAAGACGACGGAAATCGCGCTTGCGCTGCTTGCGGTGTTTGTAGTTGTTCGCCAGCGCAGTCATCACCGCATCTTTGCTCAACTTCAGGTGGTTCTTGCGATCGCCATAGAATCCTTTGCAAAGCTTCAGGAGTCTTTTTGTTCTGCGGCGCGATGCTACCGCGTTCGTTACTCTTACCATTGTTATACGCCCATGAGGATTTTAAACATTTTTAATTGACCATCATCCACCAGTCTCGACTTTCCAAGAGATCGTTTTCTTTTTGAGCTCTTCTTTGTCAAAATGTGACGGCGTCCTGGCCGCGTTCTCTTCAGTTTTCCTGTCCCGGTTACGCTGAATCGCGCTTTAACCGCCTTGCGGGTTTTCATTTTCGGCACGGGGTGCTTCTCCTTTCTCAGATCGTTTGATCACAGGTTTTGTTCGCTTGCCGCTCGGAGCGAGAGTTGTAGACATCGAACGTCCCATTAGCTTGGGCGGAGCTTCGATCGTCGACACATCGCTCAGTTCGTGGCAAAATTGGTTCACTACTTTTTCTCCCAAATCAAGATGCAGCATCTCTCTGCCGCGGAACATGCACGTAATGCGCACCTTGTTCCCCTTCAAGAGAAATTCTCTTGCATGCTTTAGCTTGGTCTCGAAGTCATGGGTGTCGATGTTCGGCTTCAGCTTGATCTCTTTCACCTTAATCTGCACTTGCGACTTCTTACTGTCTTTCTCCCTCTTCTGCTGCATGTAGCGGAATTTGCCATAATCGATGATCTTTGCAACAGGAGGTTTTGCCATCGGAGAAATCTCGACGAGATCTAATCCCGCTTCCTCCGCTTTCGCCAACGCCTCGCGGAGCGTCAAAATCCCGACTTGTTCGCCATTTTCAGTGATCACTCTCAGGCGATCCGCTCGAATTTCTCTATTTATTCTCAATCAATTCTCCCGCTCTCATTCGCAGCAGCCTACTCAATTGCTCTCTCGAGCCAGTTTCTTGGTTCATTCCACTCCCCCGCCACGCGAGAAGAGATTGCCTCGCCTCTTTTTCGCCAAGAATCGCGACAAAGGGCACTTTCGCTCTCTCGGCTCCTCGGAGCCGCTCCGACAGGGTCCGGCCAGACACCTTCTCCCATACAACGCGAAACCCCTGCTCGCGAAAGGCATCCGCCTCTATCCGGGCGGCCTCTTCCTGTCCCTCGCTTACCGGGATGACCCTTAAATGCTCGGGCGCGAGCCAAAAAGGCATGTTTCCATCGCTCCTTTCTATCAAAAGAGCAAGGTTTCTTTCAACCCAAACCATAGCAAAAAGACCTCGACGCCCCTTCAGCTTCAACTCGCCGATCTCCGCCAAGGCCCACTCGCAGCGGAGGGAATCCTCAACCAAAACCTCAAGCCCCGGCTCAGCGTCAGAGCCATCTTCCTGCCAGATCCACCCAAGCTTCTCAAGAGAGCCTCTCAAGAAGCATCCCTTGCGCCTTTTTCCAAAGCAGCGGATACGATAAGTAAAGCCCAAAATAGTAAGGCTTTTATGGATGGTTTGCAAGAAAGAAATACAAAATGAGGGTAAATCAAGAAAATGATTGAGGCTCAAGGCCGAAGAACAGGGATGATCCAAAAGCCCACGGGAACCCCCCTCCCCTTCTCCTTTGATCAGCTCGATCGATGAAGGAATTTTTTCAGCTAAAAGCTCCAAAGCGGCGCCCCCTCCTTCAACGGGCTCGGCAATAGGGGCAAACGCCTCTCTCCAAAATGCAATCAAGCGATCTCGAGCCGCAATCCCTCCGGGAAGCCAAAGACGATGGCCATCTTCCTCACGCAGACACCAAAGCCCCAGGTCCGACCCCACCTTCTCATGGTCTTTTTCTTCGAATTGTTCCCACCTGGAAAGAAGGTCTTTTAACTCTTTTTTTGAGTCGGCAGCCACGCCAAAGACCCGCAAATGGTTTCTACCAAGCTCAACTTGGCTTAAAAGACGAAAAGCAGATGAGCCGCCCGTAGAACGAGGACACCCCCCCTCCTCAAGCAGATCGGCAAAGCCCTCCATCTGAAAGATTCGAACAAGCCCATCTAGCTGTAACAATTGACGGGCGCGCTCTTTTTGACCGAACTTCTTGAGCATTTCCGATGCGCTAAACGGGACCATCTCCAGGATGCGAACTTCCCGATCTTCACGAATAATCTGACGCATCCGCTCTTCAAGCCGCTCCAAGAGCTCGCCGGAAAGAGGGGAATAGCAAAAAAAATCGCAGTAAAAACCGTGATAAGAGAGCCCGGCCCGGTCAATCTGAGCACCGGGCGAGAGTTCGACGATCGCCGCCGAAAGAATCTTCGAAAACAAATTTTTGATCATTTGGGATATAGCTGACTCGAACAGCTGACCTCCACGATGTCAACGTGGCGCTCTAACCAACTGAGCTAATACCCCGTTAGAGATGCCAAAGATTTTATCCATAGGCCGATATAGAGACAAGACCTTTTCGGATATTGACTGCAAACATTTATTTTTCATATACTTGAGTGCATGTCAGAGAGATCTCCCCACATCGGGCTTGCCCATACCTACTGGAAATGCCACCTCAAACCGGGCGACTTGGCGATTGATGCGACTTGCGGCAATGGCCACGACACCTACCAGCTTGCTAAATTGCTTCTAGTGCATCCCGAGAGCCTTCTCATCGGATTTGACATCCAGTCTGCAGCGCTCGAGAAAACCGAGAAGCTGCTTAAGCAGTCGGTCCCAGAGGAGCATCTAGCAAGAGTTTTATTTCAAAGGCGCTGCCACTCCGAGATCGATCAAATCCCCCTTCCCTACTCTCCGGCCCTCATCGTGTACAATCTCGGCTATCTGCCGGGAGCCGATAAAAAACTTACTACGCAAACGACATCGACGCTGGCAAGCATCCACAAAGCATCCCTGCTTATAGGACAAACAGGAGCGCTTTCCATTACCTGCTATCCGGGTCACGCGGAAGGTCGACTTGAAGAAGAGGCCCTTCTTCTTTGGGCGCAAGAATTGCCATCCAGTCAATGGAATGTCTGCCATCATCGATGGCTCAACCGAGCAAACGCCCCCTCCCTTTTTTGGATTCAAAAGATTTCTTGAGATAAAACTCAAATTTTCTTTATAAGTCACCCCCGCTCTAACGGGGGTCTTCGATGCAGTGGCTGATCCTTTTTATTCTTCCGAGCTTTCTCTTCGGTGTACCCGAGGAATTTTGGGATGAAGACGACGAAGCGATTTTCTGGGATGCGGCCGCAATCGGCGCCGCCGCAAGCGAGGACGAACCTGAGCTTGCTGAATGGCCCTTAAACCCGCTTTTCACCATTGAAGTTCCACTTGAAGCTCTCCTTTCATCCCTACCGGGCGGGATCATCCATTGCAAAGGAGAGATCGGCGGGCTGAAAGTAGACTTAGGCATCTCCTGTGCGTTCTTCCATCTCCTGCGCCTCACACGCAAAGAATTAGAGGAAGGGACAGTCGACATCCTGCACCATCTCGCGGAATTGCTTCCGCCCATGGGGCAAAAGCTCGGCCTCTTGACGTATCAAAACGGGATTAAAACGTCCCTCTCCCTTTTTCTCGACTCATGTAGGGCAATAGCAAAAAAAATCCCTGAAGGAACTCTCTTCATCGGCCTTTACAACAAGTCCCGCGGGATCTCCCAAGATATTTTACGGCTTCTCAAAGAGATCGCCTATATCGACACTCCGGCGGTCCTCAAAACGAGGCGCTTTCTCAAAGAGATCGGCTCGATCATCCACGAGGCCAATCCGGAGCTTCTCTGGGGCTGTATCCTCCACAGCGAAGCAGGCGCCCTAGTACGACGAGCAATCGAGGGGATGAAACGGGAAGAGCGCGCTCAGCTCGAACGGCACCTCTACCTCTTTGCGATGACGCCCGTTCTGCCGATCCCGGCCAATTACGGTTATTATACGCTCAACCTCTACTCAAAAGCAGATTTCCTCAGTGTCGGCGGCTATCTTTTCGGCATCGGAGGACAAAGTCTTGCCAACCTCCTTTTTGGAGCGCAAAATTGCCGGATGCAATTTATTCCTTGCCTCTCAAAATGGGGCGAAAGGACGTTTTTATTCATCGACCACTCGTTTTTAGGATCGACCTATTTGAATGCACTCGATGAGCAAATCGAGAGATGGAGAGTGCGCTATGGGCTATATGACGGCCGTTAAAATCTGTCTCTTCCTTCTTCTTGCCGGCTGCGCCCCAAAGCCGGCGCCGCAAGCAAAAGCGGCAGAGAAGCTGCTTCATGCAATTGGACGCGAAGTGCAAAAAGAGTTTTCTCTTCAATTCGAGGGCTCCGGCGGCTCTATGCCCGAGACGATCGACGAGTTGGAGCTCCTCTTTTTTGCAAATCGCGAAGGGAGTATTGAAGAAGCGAGAAAAATCCAGCTCCTCGCCTCCGAAAAAATCCTTCAAAAAATCAATAGCGATGCAGCCATCCGGCCCTATCTTTCCGAGTTTCCATTTCCATCATCTCGCCTCTCTCTCTCGATCTCGTATCGGCGCTCCGGCAGCAAAAGCATCGCCTTGGCCTTTCGGACCCGCGACAAAATTTTTTACTACAAAGCTAAATTTCAGGGAGAAGGACTTGAAATGGTCTTTTCCGAAAGTATGAGGCCGCTGTAAAATAGCTGCATGAAAGAAATGAAATACTATGGATTTCATGCTTGCCTAGCAATCTGGAAAAAAAGGCCGCAAGACATCATCCGCGTCTACCTCGACCCTATCCATCTCAAAGCGCTCCGCCCCCTCCTCAAGTGGTGCGCCGAGAATAAAAAGGCCTACCACATCATTGAAGCAAAAGAGCTCGAGAAAGTCTCCGGCTCGGTGCATCACGAAGGGGTCTGCCTCCTGGCCAAAGAGCCCAAAGAAGCCCCACCTTCCTTTGCAAAAGATGGCAAGGCGTGCCTCCTCTATCTCGACGGCGTCCAAAACCCGCACAACCTCGGGGCCATCCTCCGGAGCGCCGCACACTTTTCCCTATCCGGGATCTTAGGAACAAAAGACCTTTCCCCCTCCTGCTGCCGCATCGCCATGGGAGGCTCGGAAATCGTTCCCCTCTTTGCCCCCAAAGACCCTTTTTCATGGCTCAAACAAAACCGGTTTGCAATCCTCGCCACCTCCTCCCATCAAGGAGAGCCTCTCTATCATTTCCGATTCCCGCCCCGCTCCGCCCTCATCTTCGGATCGGAAACCGAAGGGGTGAGCAAAACGCTTCTAACAAAAGCCGACCACTGCATCCGGATCCCTGGAAGCGGCTCTGTTGAGAGCTTGAACGTCTCTGTCGCAGCGGCTCTTTGCATGAGCGAGTACTACCGGCAGCACATCACATGAAAAACGGCTATCTCGCCCCCGCCGGATTTGAAGAGCAGCTCGCTCAAGAGCTCCCCGAAGCCAAGCGTTTCGGCCGCCTGTTTCTCTCCCATCCACCCGCTCAAAGGCCGCTCTGGGTGCAAAACACCTGGCATGAGCCCCAGCTCATTTCATTCACCTCCATCACTGACGCTGCCAAAAAACTAAGAGAGATAGGCAAGCTCTGGACCTTTTATCCCTACCAACTTGTAAGAAAAGGGGCCCTCATCCAAGAAAAGCTCCCCTTCTTCTCTCCCAAACCCCATCCTTTCCCCTGCCTGCTTCCCAGAGCCCCTCTCGGATCTTGGATGCTCCTCGATGATAAAACCCTTCTTGCGGCGCCCAATACCTCAAGTCCCTTCCCCAACGGCGAGCCCCAATTTCTCCAAACTCCGATCCCCCCTTCGCGCGCTTACATAAAACTGTGGGAGCTTTTCACCCTTACCGGACAAATGCCAAAACCGGGCGAGCTCTGCCTGGAAATCGGCGCCAGCCCGGGAAGCTGGACCTGGGTTCTCACCGAAATCAAAGCCCGTGTTACAGCCGTCGACCGCGCCCCTCTCGACCCAAAAATCACCCCTGACGCCTTTCTCAAAAAAGACGCCTTCACCCTCGATCCCGATCCGTGCGTCGACTGGCTCTTTTCCGACGCTGCCGCAACTCCCGAAAAACTCCTCCGATGGATCGAAAAGTGGCTCCTCTCGGGCAGCCGGGCCAAGATGGTCTGTACATTAAAATTTCAAGGCAAGACCGATTACGCTATCGCCCGCGAATTTGAAAAAATCCCGGATAGCTCTCTAATGCATCTAGCCCATAATAAACATGAATTGACCTGGTTTCGTCATTAAAGGGCTTCGCCCTTAAACCCACCAAAGGGGCAAGCCCCTCTGGACACCCTTATTTTCTTTTTCCTGCGAATGCAGGAAAAAAGAAGTCCAGAGGGGCTTGCCCCTTTGGTGGGTTTAAGGGCGAAGCCCTTCCAAGAAATCGACCAGTCAGGCAAAATAAGCAAAAAGCTCTGAGGATTTAAAATATGCGAAGATCGATCTGTTACTGCGAACCTAACTACGCCCTTGCAGGCAACAGCGGAACCTGGAAGTTCACCTATACGACGGCAGCCAACCTGCCGAAGGGGACCAAGCTCCGTTTTGACATGCAAAGCAAAGGCCGCCCGATCGACTGGCAGATCCCGCATACAAACCCGAAAGAAAAAGATAACTTGATCTGGGCTGAGCTGCCCACGGGAAAAACTCTTGCGCCAGCAAATCTCGACACGCCCTACGGCTCCTTTGAATTTACCATCCCCTCGGAGATCAAGCAAGGCGAGAACTTCATCATCCACATCGGCTCTCAAAACAGCTGCCAAAGAACTACGCAAAGGCGCCGTCCCTTCCATCTCTACATCGACACGAAAGGCAAAGGGGACTACAAAGAGCAGCCCGAGATCTTTGGCATGGACGTACGCGGCAATGTGCTCCACAACCTCCGTGTGATCGCCCCTTCCCTCGTCGCCCGCAACCGCCGCTTCGACGTCATCGTCCGCTTTGAAGACAAATACGGCAACTTGACGTGCAACGCCCCCGAAGGGACGCTCATCGACCTTAGCTACGAAAATCTGCGCGAAAACCTCAACTGGAAGCTCTTCATCCCCGAAACAGGTTTCATCGCCCTGCCAAACCTCTACTTCAACGAGCCCAGCCTCTACAAGATCAAGTTAAATAACTTGAAAAACAACGAAACATTTCTCTCATCCCCCATCCTCTGCTTGGCGGAGAGCCCCCTCAGCCTTTACTGGGGCGTCCTTCACGGCGAGTGGGATCGCGCAGACTCTGCCGAAAACATCGAATCGTATCTTCGCTATGCGCGGGACGAAAAAGCGCTTCAATTCATCTCCTCCTCCAACTTCGATGCGGAAGAAGAGACCTCGAACGACGTCTGGAAGCTGGTCAGCCAGCAGATTGCCGAATTCAACGAAGACGACCGCTTCGTCGCCCTCCTCGGATTCCAATGGTTCGGCGAGCCTAAGACCGAAGGCTTGCGCCACTTCATCTACTCGAAAGACTCGAAGCCGATCCTCAGACGCAAAGACACGAAAAGCAACTCGCTTAAAAAGATCTACAAGACGAGCAACCCAAAAGAGATGATTGCCATCCCCACATTCACGATGGGCAAGACGACGCTTTACGACTTCGAAGACTTTTCACCCGAATACGAACGGGTCGCCGAGATCTACAACTCCTGGGGATCGTCGGAGTGCGCCGCCAAAGCCGGCAACATCTCCCCCATCGCAGGATCCGGAAAAAACTGCATCGCCGAATCAGCCGAAGGCTCTCTCCAAAAAGCCCTCAACGCAGGCTGCCGCTTCGGATTTGTCGCCGGAGGCCATGACGACCGCGGGCCCTACAGCCAGCTCTTCGACTCCGAACAAGTGCAATATCCCGCAGGCATGACGGCGATTCTCGCTAAAGAACACAGCCGCTCATCGCTCATTGATGCGCTGCAAAACCGCTCCTGCTACGCGACGACGGGAGAGAAGATCATCCTCGGCTTCCATATCGCCCAGTTTGGCATGGGCTCCGAAATCGACACGAAAACACGTCCCGGACTCGAATACAACCGCCACATCTCGGGCTACGCCATCGGCACCAAGCCAATCGCCCAAGCTACCCTCATCCGCAACGGCACAGATTGGTCTACCCTCGAAGTCAAAAATGGCATCGTCGAATTTGAAGTCGACGACGGCGAACTGCTCGGCCAAATCGCCCTCAACCCCAAAAAAGAAGGCGTCACCCCCTTCGTTTACTACTACCTGCGCATCGTCCAAGAAGACGGACATATCGCTTGGAGCTCGCCCATCTGGGTCACTCACAACACCAAAAAAACCGAGTCTTCGACACCCGCCGCTGCGAAAAAACCGCGCAAAGCTTAAGGGCTCCGCCCTTAAGAATCCCGCCAAACGACTTCGTCCTTTGGAAACCTATTTTTGTTTCTATGCTAACGCGCATGCGCGTTAGCATAGAAACAGGGTTTCCAAAGTCCAAAAGACGAAGTCTTTTGGGCCCTTTGGCTGGTTGTTAAGGACAGCGCCCTTAAGAAGCTAAGGGCACAATCTTTCTTTGAAGAGCTTTCTCTAGATAGGGCGCGACGAGGTAAGGGTTAATCCGCACTTGGGCGAACCCGATCTCCCGAAAATCAGGGCTGCGCCAAACGGCGTAGCGATCCCAGACGGGAAGAGGCGCCTGTTGGCCTAGTTGTTGGTAAATCTTTTCTTGCTTGGATGGGGCGACGTAGCGCTCAAAGTGTTTGAGAACCATGGGTGGCGCGATGCTGCCGACGCGCAAGCCAGAGAGGATCTGAATTTCAAAAGAGAAATCGGGCGGAGGGGCGGTCTCCTCAATTTGGGGGGGAGGCTCTTCTTGAGGAAGGGGTAAGGATTCTTCGGGAGGAGGAGCGGCCCAGCCAAGCCAGATAAAAAATGGCTCGACAAACTGCCATACTCGTCTGGCAAGAGCTTGCATGATCCTTTCTATATGGCTGATCTTCTCGGGAGGGGCGCTAGGCGCTATGGCCGGCTGGACTTGCATCAAATATCTCCTTTCCGATACATTTGCAACCCATTGTATCAGAAGGCAGAATATGAAAGAACTGATCTTGGGCTCCCAATCGCCCAGGCGACGGGAAATCCTCAATTTCTTTTCGGTCCCGTTTATCCAGGCAGCCTCTGATTTTGATGAGACAAGGGTTCCTTTTCACGGTGATCCGGAGGCTTTCGTCCGCGAGGTGGCTATTCAGAAGGCGGCCAGTCTTTTGGAGTCGTATCCGGATCATCCCATTTTGACGGCCGATACCGTTGTCGCTATGGATGGCAGGCTGTTTTTAAAGCCGGAGAGTCCGGAAGAGGCGTTTGGGATGTTGAAAGAGCTTTCGGGCAAAAAACATAGTGTCTTCACAGGCGTCTGTGTGACGCGGGGTAAGGAGAGGTTTTCGGGTGTTGAAGAAGCTTTTGTGGAGTTTCATTCTTTAAGCGATTCCGAGATCCATGCGTACCATGAGAGCTTCCATCCTTTCGATAAGGCCGGGGCCTATGCGATCCAGCGGGGCGGAAGCGTGATTGTAAAAAGAATCGAAGGATGTTATTACAATGTCATGGGTCTTCCGCTGAATACGACCCGCAGCCTCTTGGCCAAGATCGGGATCAACCTATGGGATTTCCTAAAGCCCTTGTAAAAGCGCTTGTTTTGATTCTGCCTGCCGTCCTTTGGGGAACCAAAGGGCAAGAGAGCGCCCATGCGCTCTTCATGATGCAGAGCCAGAGCATCGAAGAAGCGCTCTCGCGCTATGAAGAGTTTTCAGGGCAGCATGGCCACGATTTCGATCTCTTGCAGCGGATGGGGCAGATCTTTTTTGCGCAAGGGATCCAAAGCGAAGATCCCGACGATTTTGTGATGACCCTTTTCGGAGCGGGACTTTCGGGCTCTACCGGCTCGCTCGAGATTTTGGAAAGAGGCCTCTATAGCGGCGATCCTCAGCTCCAGATGATTGCTCTGCATTTTATTGCGAAGACCGATGACGACCGGGTCACAGATCTCTTAAGCCGCGCCATGACCTCGCCCTTTCTCTCAACGAGGATGGAGGCGGCCTATTATATGTCGCAAAAGAAGCATCCCCACGCCGTCGGACAGATCGAAGGTCTGATGGTGCGGCTTCCCCCTTTTTTCCGCCCTTTTTTCCCTTCGCTTTTTGCCCTCATCGGCACGAGCGACGCAACGGCTTCGCTGCGCCGCCTTCTCGACGATCTCGACCCGCAAGTGCGGATCGAATCGATTTTGAATATTGCCAAGCTCGGACGCGACGATTTACTGCCTGTTTTACGGAAAAGACTGACCCAGCACTTCGGCCCGGAGCTGGAGGCCTGCGTCTTTGCCATGGGCGCCCTCAAAGACAGCCAGAGCATCCCGAAACTCAAGAGGCTCGCTCTCTCGCCCATGGATAACGTCAAGATCGCAGCGATCCTTACTCTCTATGAGCTCGGCGAGCGCTCGTTTGTGGAAGAGCTGGAAAAAATGGCGCTAAAGAAAAACCTCTTTGCGATCGCGGCGCTCTCGCATATCCCTTCAAGCGGCGATACTCTGGCCGAGCTCATCTTTTCAGACAATTTGCAGGTGCGCATCAACGCAGGAGTCTCTTTGGCGCATCTCCGAGACCCGCGCTGTCTCGATGCAGTGAAGGAGATCCTGGTTCGCGATTCGCGCGACATCGCCTTTTGTCCGTTTCCCTCGCCCGGCCGTACGATCGGCATCTGGAAAGCAGTCCCTTCTGCAGAGCTGCGAAGTAAAGACACGACCTGCGATCTCTCTCTTTCCCTCTCGATGCGCGAACAGCTGCTCATTGAGCTGGCCCATCTCGACCAGGAAAAGTTCGTCGAGCTTGTGCGCAGCCTCTTTCAGAGCCGCCAGCTCGACCTGATCCCCACCGCCATCGCTCTTTTAGAAAATTTGCGCACCCCGGAAGCAATTGGCCTTTTGAAGGAAGGGTCAGAAAAGATGACCTCTCCCTTGATCCGCGACTACTGCCATCTTTCGCTCTATCGTTTAAAAGAAGAAGGTCCTTATGAAGAAGCTGTCAAGCTTTGGGTCATGCGGCAAAAAGATGCCGACCTGATCCGGCTGAGGCCGATCTTGCCGTGGAAGGTGCGCCTAGAGTCTGATTTTGTCCTGACCGCCGAGGAGACGTCGCGCCTTCTCATCGACTCTTTTGTCGCCATCGCGTCGTCGAGAAATATCGACTTTTTGCTCCGCGCGATTCGACAAGGCAATCCGCACAACCGTTATGCCCTCTTTGGTTTGCTCATGAGAGCAACCGAATAGGATTATACCAAATCAACTGTTGAAATATTTTTTTTGTACTTCTTCTCTGGCCTTCAGGTATTTTACTCTGAGCAAACTTGTTTCAGGATCTTCCCAGTCAGCTCGAAAAAACGGAAGTTGGATGGGATGGTTTTTATCCTCCTGTTTCGGGAAATAACCCAGACACTCCATGTTTCCCTGATGGTATAGCCAGGCATTATGCCGTCCATATCCCAGAATAATTCCTAATAAACCTTCGTGGCTCTGGAGAAGAGAAGAGAACAGTGGTTCCTTTTCTGCTTGTTCAAGTAGGACAGGGCCTGTAACTGTTCGTTGTAATACAGTTTCGAAATCGACACGATTTTGATCGATTGTATGACAAAAAAGATCGCGATGGATCACAAAAATCCAAGTTGTCAATGGGTTAAAAGGACTTTGTTCTTTTATGATTAAAAATTGGTTGCATTCATCTGACAACTGGAGTTCGCAGGCAGGCCATCCTTTTTTCGCAAGTTGGTTTCGGGGACTCCAATAGGATTTCATACATAACAAGGAGCGGATCGGGTATTTCCATGAAAGCTGGGGGATATATCCCGTGAATAAAACGGGCTTTTCTCCCAATAGTACATACCCAAGTCCTTCCTCCTGAATAAGATTTTGAAGGAAAGAATTAGAAAAACTCTCATCATTAACTGGGGAATTTTGCTTTGAAACCAACCCAAAAACAGCAGCGATGAGAATACAAAAGGATATCCCTTTTCTTACCTTTGTTCCCCACAATGACGGCATATATTGTCTCCGCCCCAATTCCAACGACCACACTCCGAACAAGACCAGGCGATGCCTACGTCAGTTTCTGCATGTGAATCACGGATGGCATACAGCCCGTGAGAGTCTTGACCTAACATAGCTGCCTGTACCCATTCTCCATTTAAATTGAAAAAAATACCACGGTTGTCGAGACAAACATCTGTAAAAGAGATACGAATTTTGTCTGCTTTGTCGGGATCGATTGGGCTTCCATAGAGAAGGGCTGACCAAGCAATTGCAGAAAGAAAAAAAAGCTTAAGCATAAAGCACTCCTAACGTTTTTACGGCTGGCAGCTTAGCGACTTTCAAGAAATATATCGATAAGTTTTTTACTCGTATTGCTTTCCCGTTGATATCTCTGTACTGGACAAAAAAACAGGATAAAGACGATCGGCGAAGCGCCGACATGATCTGCAGGATAAATTAATCTATCTTGCCTATCCTGCCGCTTGCGATCTTGCGCATCCTGTTCTCTTCTTCA
>JAKBAE010000008.1 GCA_021809325.1 bacterium | reverse complement strand
AAAGCCCCTAGGATCGACGATCGCAAAGCACTTTGTATTAATTCAATACAAGGTGCTTTGCGATCGTCGATCCTAGGGGCTTTGACGCAGCCAAACTGAACGTTATTTATGATAAATGGTATTACTTTCCTTGATTGTGGCTGAATGAGCCTCCTCCCTGAGCGGAAACTGAGACAACAATTCCTAGTATAACTACGATTATTAATCCAGTAATGAGAAGAGGCCAGGAAGTGGCATGGTGAGTGCCATTTGTCGACCCGTAACCTGGTGGATTTTGGGCGTGTAAGGCAGGGCTAAAGAGAAGCGCAGCGGCAACGAGCAATGATCTGACAACTTTCATATTGGTTCCTCCTGAGTTTATACTGGTTCCGGTTCACTCTTACCCACGAAAACCGAATTTAAAGCTCTTTCAAATCGATTTGCGTTGGGTAAGATTGAATCGGAGCCAGCATATCTTGATATCTATTCCTTTGCATATTCTAAGGAGGAAGTTATTTCTGTCCAGAAGATGCGTTGGTAGCCTTCTCTCAGAGCGAGATAGTGCCAGTATGAGCCCAGATCGGCAAACTCTTTTGGAAGGTATTTTTGGAGGGACTCCCATTCTTTTTGTCGAAGATCCGGAGATTCGAGCGAGGCAAATTGATCGAAACGTTTCTTGAGCGTCTCTCGGCTTTGCGAATCCGCGATGGCTGAAAAGAGATCGGGGGAGAGGGTCAGTGTGCGCAAGGAGGCTAGAATGGCAGCCCGATGCTCCGTAAACTCTTCCTTTAGCGCAGCGCCCGTCAAAATATAAGCGCATCCGTCTTTAAGAAAAATGCCTTGAAGGACTTTCATTTCCCCAAATGGGCATGAGGTGCACACTTCTCCTAGACGCCCTTTCCCTGCTTTGAAGGTAAATTCACCCAGATCTTTCCAGGCGACATGCAGATCACTTTCGTGGAGGGCCTTTACAGCCTTGATGTAGTCCTTCAAAGAAAGGTCTGTTGGTTCGACGGCGAGGTTGATGGAAGGGGGGATTTCCCTCTTTCCTTTCCCGATAAAGCCGATCGCTAAGGGCTCCGAAGCGCTTTTCGGAGCGGCGCAATCCCAGCCTGGTGGAGGGAGGAAATGGCAGAGCGAGGCTAGGAGGCAGAAGACAAGATGCATGCTATTCTTAGTTCGTATTCTGCTCTAACGAACCGCAGAGGAGGGCGATGCCTAAAGCAAGGCATACCCCCCATCCCATCATGGATAAAACGGTTGCGTCGCGTGTGCTATAGCCGGTGCCGCACTCTTTCTTGGGGGCTCTTGCACTCTCTTGCCCGAAAAGGGCCGTGCTAAAGATCAAGCAAATCAGACAAACTGCTGTGCTTTTCCGCATTTTTAGATCCCTAGTTGTGGCTGAATGACGCAGGGTTTTGCGATGCATAAGTTGCGGCTAGAGCTGCTACCGTGGCTGAGACTCCCAAACCTAGGAAGAAGAGATACCACGAGGTGTAGCTAGCATTGGTACCGTTCGTGGATCCGTAGCCTGGCGGATTTTGGGCATGTAAGGCTGGGCTAAAGAGAAGTGCAGCGGCAACAAGCAATGATGTGAGAACTTTCATGTCAGTTCCTCCTGAATTAGTCTTGACATCTTCTCCTTCAATGTAGGATGTAAAGAATTTTTTTTCCACAACTAAAAGGAATAGGCCGAAAAATGCCAGGGTTGATTTGAGTTGCAAATTTCTTTCTCAGTTTCTATCATCCTTATGAGAAGATTCATGCCACAGGATTTCTGATGAAAAGCTTGGAAAGCGGAAAAAATAAAATGCAGAAGATCTGCGATGCTCTGCGTAAAGAAACGCTCGACCCTGCAAAACAGGAAGCGAAAGAGATCATCGAAAATGCCCACCTTCAGGCTGCGGAAATTGTCAATGAGGCCAGGGAAAGGGTAAAAGGACTTTTGCAAGGCGCGGTCTCTGATATCGAGCAGAAAAAAAGGGCCTTCGAGTCTTCCCTTCAAATTGCCTGCCGACAGGGAATTGAAAAACTGAAGGAAAAAATCGAGAAGGAAGTTTTATATCAAGGGCTTATGGATCTCGTAGCAGATGAGACCTCCGAGCCGAAATTTCTTGCCCAATGGATTGGCTCTTTTCTGCAAGCTTTAGAGGCTAAGGGAATCGATGAAGATTTTTCTGTTGCCGTCCCTAAGTCTGTTACAGCCCGCTCAGTGAATACTCTGCTTGCGGATCGCTTTTTAGATCGCTTAAAGAAAAAGTCGGTTGCCCTTGGCGATTTCGAAGGTGGCTTCCAGATCAAGCTGCACGATCGGAAAGTGACTATTGACGTATCGGACCGCGCTCTGCGCGAATTAATTGCGGACTTTATTCGCCGTGATTTCCGCGATTTGCTCTTTCAGGTTTAACGGATGAAATATTACTTTCTGGTCGCATCTCTGCCGGATTTGACTTTAGGTAAGGCTCCCGCGATCTCTTATGAAGAAGCGAGGGCGTCTTTGCTTTTAAATCTTTCGGCTTCCGACCAAGAAAAGGTCGCCTTGCTGCAGACGTTGACCGATATCCGGAATATCCGCGCGTTTTGGCTTGGCCAGCCTCTTGATCCGAGGGGGAATTTTGGGGAAAAGGACTTGGAAGAGGCGATTCTAGTGAAAGATCCTTTCCCTGAATTTGTCGGAGATTTCTTAGACCGCTATGAGCAGCAAGAAGACAGGCTTCGCTATTTCACCTCCCTTTATGCTTCTTTTTATGCAGAAAATCAGGAGAATTTAAGCGGGTTTTTACAGCGCTACTTCCAATTTGAGCGCGAAGTGCGCCTCTGCCTTGCGGCCCTTCGGGCTAAAGAAGAGGATCGGGATCTTTTGCATGAATTTCAGTTTGAAGATCCTACCGATCCAATGGTGGCATATTTTCTTGTACAAAAAGAATCGGGCGATCTCCATGTACCGCAAGAATATGAAGAATTAAAAACAGCTTTTTTGGAAAATGGCTCTGATCCGAAAGCGCTCTATCGCGAGATCCTGGAATTTCGCTTGCGAGGAATTGAAGAGATGGAATTCGGACTGCCATTTGCAATCGATCAGGTGCTGGGGTTTCTCGCGCGGCTTGCGATTGTAGAAGATTGGGCAAAATTAGATGACGAGCGAGGGCGCGCGGCCCTGAGCCGGAGTCTAGGATAATTTAATGGGTAAACAATGAAAGGTTCGCATAAAGCGAAAGGGCATGTCGTTCAGGCTTTTGGTAATCTGCTTCACGTCCGGTTCGAGGGAAATATTCGCCAAGGCGAGGTAGCTGCTGTAAAAGTAGGCGAGGAGTCGCTTCTCGCAGAAGTCAGTGAAATTGCAGGCGATGTAGCGAAGATCCAAGTGTTTGAAGATACGCGGGGAGTAAAGCTGAATACGCCTGTCGAGTTTGCGCAGCATCTTTTGGAAGCAGAACTTGGGCCCGGCTTGCTGACCTCTATTTTTGACGGCCTCCAAAATCCCCTGGAAGAGATGGCTGAGACCTCAGGCGTCTACATGAAGCGAGGCGTTTATTTGCCTCCTCTAGACCGGAAGAAAAAATGGGATTTTCAGCCCGAGGCAAAGCCCGGGGATGTTTTGCGCCGCGGGGATGCGATTGGATCTGTGATGGAAGAGAGATTCCGGCACCGGATCATGGTCCCTTTCTCCTTTTTTGGGAGCGCAAAAATTGTCTCCGTAGCAAAGCCGGGAGCTTATCCTGTTGACGCTGAGATTGCACGCGCAGTCGATGAGGCTGGCAATGAGCATGTCTTTACGATGATGCAGCGCTGGCCTGTCAAATCGGCCTTGATAGAAGGGAAAAAAAGCCGTCCCACTCGGATGATGGATACGGGGCTCCGTATTCTTGACACGCAGTTTCCTGTCCTTAAAGGGGGAACTTTTTGCTCTCCCGGACCCTTTGGAGCCGGAAAGACTGTGATGCAGCACCACTTATCTAAATATTCCGCCGTCGACATCGTTGTCATTGTTGCTTGCGGAGAGAGGGCCGGCGAGGTCGTCGAGGTTTTGCGCACCTTCCCACAGATCGTTGATCCACATACAAATGAATCGCTGATGAAGCGGACGGTGATGATCTGCAATACTTCATCCATGCCGGTTGCAGCCCGCGAGGCGTCCGTGTACATGGGGGCCGCTATTGCCGAGTATTACCGGCAAATGGGCCTCGACGTGCTTTTGCTGGCCGATTCTACGTCCCGCTGGGCGCAAGCGATGCGGGAGATGTCTGGAAGGCTGGAGGAGATTCCGGGAGAAGAGGCGTTTCCGGCTTACCTTAGCTCCAGGATCTCTGCATTCTATGAGCGCGCCGGCGTTGTTCAGCTTAAAGACGGCAAAGAGGGGTCGCTCACGATCGGGGGGACTGTCTCTCCCGCAGGAGGAAACTTCGAAGAGCCTGTGACGCAGTCGTCACTGTCTATTGTTGGCGCTTTCCACGGTTTGTCCCGCGCTAGGTCCGATGCAAGGCGCTACCCAGCGATCGACCCTCTCATTTCCTGGACGAAATACCTGGATGAGGTGGGGAAAGAGCTCGATTCAAGGGTTCCCGGGTGGACGGAAAAGGTGAAGGGCTCAAGCGCTCTCCTAAAGCGGGGAGATGAAGTTGGTAAGAGGATGGAGGTCGTCGGCGAAGAAGGGGTTTCTTTGGACGATATGATCGACTATCTCAAATCCGAGCTTTATGAGATCTGCTACTTGCAGCAAAATGCCTTCGATAAGGAAGATGCGTATTGCCCCTTGGACCGCCAGATTGAATCGTTCCGCTTGATCCAAACGATCTTTGCGACCCGCTTTTCATTCGACTCGCACGACGAGGCGAGGTCCTTTTTCTTGGGGCTGCAAAACGAAGTGAAAAACCTCAATTTCTTGCCGTTTAATTCAGAGCGCTACGGCGAGGTTATGCACGAAATCAAGAAGAAAATCGAGATCAAGAGGGCTATCCACGCATGAGAAAAGTATACGACCGCATCATTGATTTACGGGGCAACTTGATCACCGTGGCCGCCGAAGGAGTCTCTCTAGGCGAGCTGGCGCGGATCCAAAAGCAAAACGGCACGTCGACCTACGCATCTGTGCTGCGCTTTGAGGATGATCTAGCTACTCTGCAGGTGTTTGAGAGCACCCGGGGCATTTCGAATGGAGACCAAGTGGTTTTCCTAGGCAGGCAGATCCAAGCCGTCTTTGCTAATGATCTTCTTGGCCGCAGGTTGAACGGGGCCGGGGTTTCGATTGACGGCGGGGCTGAAATCATCGGGGAAAGGGTCGATATTGGCCAGCCTTCTTTCAACCCGACCAAGAGGATTATCCCGAGAGAGCAGGTCCGGACGAATATTCCCATGATCGACGTGTTCAACTGCCTTGTTAAATCGCAGAAGATCCCGATCTTTTCCGTTGCGGGCGAGCCCTATAACGCCCTCTTGATGCGGATTGCCAACCAAACAGACGCCGACGTCGTTGTGATTGGCGGCATGGGGCTCCGCTTTGACGATTACCAGGCTTTTATTGACAACGCGGAAAAGGAAGGCTCAATTGAAAAAAGCGTCTTTTTTATCCATCAAGCGACAGACTCTCCCGTTGAGTGCATCCTTGTCCCGGACATGGCATTAGCAGTTGCTGAAAAGTTTGCCTTAGAGGGCAAAGATGTGCTTGTCCTCATGACGGACATGACCTCTTATGCCGATGCCTTGAAAGAGATCGCAATCACGATGGATCAGATTCCGTCTAACCGCGGCTATCCCGGATCGCTTTATTCCGATTTGGCAGCGCGCTACGAAAAAGCAGTTGATATCGACGGCAGCGGTTCGATCACAATCATCTCGGTCACAACGATGCCGGGCGGCGATGTGACCCATCCGATTCCGGACAATACCGGATATATCACCGAAGGGCAGTTTTATCTCCATGGCGGGGTCATCGATCCTTTTGGCTCGCTCTCCCGCTTAAAGCAGCAGGTGATCGGAAAGGTCACGCGAGAGGACCATAACGACCTTGCAAACGGGATGATCCGCCTCTATGCCGATTCGAAGAAGGCGCGCGAGAGGCAGGGTATGGGCTTCAAGCTATCGCGCTGGGATGAAAAACTCTTGCGTTATTCCCTTCTTTTCGAGGAGAAGATGATGAGCCTTGAGGTGAACTTAGCGCTCGAAAAGGCGCTAGATCTCGGCTGGCTGATCCTGGCTGAGTGCTTCCACCCTGATGAGGTGGGCATTAAAAAACAGATCTCCGATAAATATTGGCCAAAAGAAGTATCTCCTGATCAATGAGCACTGTAAAGCTGACCAAAAACGAACTTCGCATCCAGCAAAATAAGCTTGCACAGCTCAAGCGCTATCTTCCGACGCTGCAGCTGAAAAAAGCGATGCTCCAATTTGAAGTGATCAATGCGCAGATGGAAATTGACAGCCTCAAGGAAAGTCTTGATAAGGTCCGCCTGCGCGTCGAGGGTTTTAGTTCGTTTTTACTCGAGAAGGTAGACTGCGATATCGGAATGTATTCCGATGTACAGCACGTCCGCAAGCGATATGAAAACATTGCAGGGGTGGAGATCCCGATCTTTGAGTCTGTCGAGTTTCGGAAGAGCTCTTATTTTCTCTTCGATACGCCGGTTTGGACGGAGTCTGCGACGGCCCTATTGCAAAGTTTGGTGACTGAGCGCGAAAAGATCCATGTTGCCCAGGAAAAAAAGCGGGCATTGGAAAAAGAGCTGCGCGAGGTGTCGATCCGGGTTAATTTATTTGAAAAGATCTTGATCCCCCGCTCGATTGAAAATATCAAGAAGATCCGCATCTTTCTTGGCGACCAGCAGCTGGCATCTGTTGCGCAAGCAAAGGTGGCTAAAACGAAGATCCTCGCACGCAAACAGGAGAGCGCATGATCGTCGGCTTGCATAAGTATCTCATTTACGGCGCCAAAGAAGAGATGGACCGTTTCTTTTCCCTAGCGCAACGAGCTGGCTTTCTTGAGTTTATCGGCATTTGGCAGAAAAAGGCGCTCGAGATCCCCCCGCATGTGAAGCGGGTTTTATCGGCGATCCGGATTCTTCGCGCGTGGGAAGGGGGCAAGGCCGGGATCGAAATGTCTATTCCTACGAACCCATTTCATTTTGCTGAAAAAGTGGTGGAAACCAATGGCTCGCTGGAGCGGCTCCTTGAAGAAGAGAGGGTGCTGCGGGCGGAGATTGCAAGGCTGGCACCGTTTGGCGACTTTTCAATGCAAGATGTCAAATATATCGAATTGGAAGGAAAGCGCTCGATTCAGTTTTTTTGTATGAAGAGCTCGCACGCCGAAGAGGCGCAAATCCCTCCGGAGCTGATCTATCTGGGGACTGAATACGATCTCGCTTACTATGTATCGATCGGTAAAGAGCCGATGCAGATCCCGAAGATGATCGAAGTCCAGATCGAGCGGCCGGTCGGTGTGCTTCGCGAGAGACTGAGTGATGTTAAAAAACAGATTGCGCTGCATGAGGCGCAGCTAAGGGCATCTGCAGAGAGCTCTGCCCTCTTGCAAGAGGGGCTTGTCGAGGGACTCAATGCCCACGACTTGCAATCGGCTAAACACGATGCCGTTTTCCCCATGCGGGAAGCGCTCTTTGCGATTGAGGCATGGGTTCCCGAAACGCGGGTTACAAGCCTCCATGGTCTTCTCAGCAATCTTTCTGTCGAGTGCGAAGAGATTGCTATCGAGCCGGGAGATAGGATGCCTACCTGTATGGAGAACAAGGGGGGGGGCAAGGTCGGAGAGGACCTGGTCCAGGTCTACGATATCCCTGCCCCGGCCGATAAAGACCCATCGATGTGGGTATTAGTCTTTTTTGCGATCTTTTTTGCAATGATCATCGCAGATGCGGGATATGGGCTGCTCTTTTTGCTTCTAGGCCTCATTGTGAAGTGGAAAAAACCTAGGCTCGCAGGCGCTGGTAAGCGCTTTTTGAAGCTGATTTTTATTTTAGGCGCTTCAACGACGCTTTGGGGCGCAATGACCGCTTCCTTTTTCGGTATGGAGATCGGAGCAAATAGTCCGTACCGTAAAATTTCGCTTCTCCATTATCTAGCCACGAAGAAAGCAGCTTATTTGATGGAAGTGAAAAATGACGTCTATCAAGAGTACGTCAAAAACTATCCTGCCGTTGCGAGTGCGACCGATGGCCATGATTTTCTCGTAAAGGCGGCCAAAGAACAAGAGGGGCAAATCAAGTATGTGGCCCTCAACAATTTTTATGACAATGTGTTGATGGAATTTGCGATTCTGATGGGAATCATCCATCTTTCCTTTTCTTTAGCACGCTACCTTTCACGCAACTGGTCGCATCTTGGGTGGATCATTTTCATGGTGGGAGGCTATCTCTATTTCCCTGTCGCATCCTTGGACGCCACTTCGATGGTCGAGTTTATGGGATGGATCGCCAAGCCGTATGCCTATGCAATTGGCCAGCAGCTTCTCTACGGAGGGTTTGGTTTAGCCGTTTTGGCGGCCTTTATTAAGCGGGGCATTGGCGCAGGGCTAATGGAAGTCTTAAACGTCATCCAAGTATTTAGCGACGTTCTCTCGTACTTGCGTCTTTATGCCCTTGGATTGGCCGGGATGATCGTTGCGCAGACCTTCAATGGTCTGGGAGAGAAATTCGGCATCTTTGCCGGAGCTATCATTATTCTTATCGGCCATGCGGTGAATATCAATCTTTCGATCATGTCGGGAGTGATCCACGGCCTCCGTTTAAATTTTCTCGAATGGTACCACTACTGTTTCGAGGGGGGCGGAAAGCTATTCAATCCGTTGAGGCTGAGAAAGTCGAAGCATTAAAAATGGAGTTAGTATGGATTATAGTATGATTGGGCCGGGCATTGCTCTCGGCATGGGGTGCGTCGGTAGTTCGATAGGCTGCGGGATTGCGGGGATGGCCTCTCATGGCGTCATGACCCGCATTGAAGAAGGGCATGGCAAGCTGATCGCGATGTCGGCCATCCCGGCGTCTCAGTCGATCTACGGCTTTTTGCTCATGATGTTTATGAGCCAGAATATCAAAGCGGGAACGCTGCTTCCTCTCGATGCGATCGGGATTGCCTTGTTTGTGGGACTTGCGATCATGTTCTCCTCGATTTTCCAGGGGAAATGCGCTGCTACGGCGATCCAGGCGACAGGGAAGAACCCGGCTCTTTATGGAATGTGCTGGGCCGCCTTGGGGATCGTAGAGTCGTTTGCTCTCTTTGCATTCGTCTTTGCGATGCTCATCATCTAGAGATAGAAAATTCAAAGGCTCCGGTTCCGTCGTGAACCGGAGCGTCCGCGCTTCTTTAAAATCTAGCTGAAATAGCGTTTATCGGCCTCATTTGCTAGTTCTGAGATTTTGAAGGACACATAAGTTCCAATGAATGTTAAGGGGACAAGGGCAATTGACGCTAACGCAGTCATGCTAATAGCCTCTTCAATAGCAGACGGATTTGCAGCATCGACTTTAAGTTCAGTCACTCGTTTTCCAAGAAAGAGCAAAGGCATTGGTCGCTTACAAGTGTCCTGAGACCAGTTAGCCCAAATTGGGTGGATTCCCTGCGACCATTGATAGGCATCATAGCCAAAAACACAGGCTGCAGTAGATCCCCCTGCTAAAATGGTACAACCAATAACATCTGCAACTGCTGCAGTTGTGCGGCTCGATACATGTCCGGTATAGCGCACTACGGAACTTGTGCAGTTTACAATTGTTTTAGCTGTAAAGCATGCACCATGTCCTAAAGCAGAAACTCCTGAAATGGCGCAGTTTGCGGTTGTTTTAGCTGCAAAGCTCACGCCATGTCCTAAAGCAGATACTCCGGAAGCTGCACATCCATACACATTAGAAAGGCCGGTTTTAAAATCCATATAAATCCCTCTGTTTTTGAATTTGCGTGTTTTAAAGGGAGGGGAGTCTATCTAACGGGAGGATTCATTGCATCAAGATTCAGATTTTGATGAGCTTTTTTGTAGCGCCTTTGGTTCCTTCAACTGGTTCGGCCGGCAGCCATTCCATTTTTTCTGCTGCCCAGGAATAGACGTCTTTTAGTTCATCAAAGTTTCTTACATCAGGACTCCAGCCAAGGACTGTCGCTCCAGAACCGGAGTGTTCATAGGTCATTATTTCTTTGCATCCATTCAAAACAACTGAAAGGGGTCCGCTTTCTTCTGTAATTGCAAAGAGGGTAAGGAGGCCATATTCGGTCATGTATGTCGTCCATACTGGAGCTTTGTGTGCTTTTTCGCATAAGGACGTCAACGTATCAACAAGATGTTCCGAGGAAGGCAAGGTTAAAGGGCTCATTGAAGGATCTAAACTCTGAGGATAATGGTATGGGGATAAGTTGCCATGAATAAATGAGGTGTCCATTGAAGTTCTCCTTTTAGATTTTTGTTAAGACGGGCCAAGAGGATGTCTATCAAGAAATTTTTTGTAAACAAAAGATTGTTATCTTTTTCGCTGCCTGGCATGTATTGCGTGAGAAGGTGTTCTTATGAAAGAGAAATTCCGTACTGAAAAAGACACGATGGGGGAGATCGAGGTACCATCTGACCGCTATTGGGGAGCTCAGTCTGAGCGATCAAGACAGAATTTTAAAATCGGCGGCCATCGGATGCCGATCGAATTGATCCGCTCTCTCGCGATCGTTAAAAAAGCCGCAGCCTTCGTCAATGCGGAAAACAAGCTTCTCTCGGAAGAAAAAAGAGATCTCATTGCTGCTGCCTGCGACGAAATCATCGCCGGAGATCTCGACGATCATTTTCCACTGGTCGTATGGCAAACCGGCTCGGGCACCCAGACGAACATGAATGTCAATGAAGTAGTCAGCAATCGGGCAATCGAAATGGCAAAAGGGGTGATTGGCTCAAAAAAACCGATCCATCCAAACGATGACGTCAATATGTCGCAATCTTCGAATGACGTCTTTCCGACGGCCATGCATATCGCAGCAACGGTTTTGGTGAGAGAAAAACTCGAGCCATCTCTCATCGCATTCCACGGGATTCTCGAAAAGAAAGCGAAAGAATGGGATCAGGTCGTCAAGGTTGGCCGGACGCATTTGATGGACGCTGCCCCTTTGACGCTAGGACAAGAATTTTCCGGATACGCATCGCAGATCAAACACGCTCTAGGGTCGATCGAATATGCATTGGTGCATCTCTCAGAATTGGCGCTTGGGGGTACCGCTGTGGGCACCGGGCTCAACGCCCCTGCAGGATTTGGAAAGAGAGCTGCAGAGCTGATCAGCGAGATGACCGGCATCCATTTCGCGACGGCGACTAATAAGTTTGAAGAGCTTTCAAGCGATGAGGCGATCGTCTCGATGAGTGGCGCACTTCGGCAAACAGCGGTTGCTCTGATGAAGATCGCAAACGATATTCGCTGGTCGGGATCAGGCCCTAGATCCGGCATTGGAGAGATGATTTTACCTGCCAATGAACCCGGCTCTTCCATCATGCCCGGCAAAGTGAACCCAACCCAATGCGAAGCCTTGACGATGGTCTGTGTGCAGGTCATGGGCAACGACACCTCGATTGCTATCGCAGCATCGCAAGGAAATTATCAGCTCAACGTGTATAAGCCGCTGATGATCTTTAACCTTCTCGAATCGATCCATCTCCTCGCCGACGCTGCGGACAGCTTTGTGGCAAAATGCTTGAAAGAGCTCCGCCCCAATCTCAAGCGGATCGAGAGAAATCTCCACCACTCCCTCATGCTGGCAACCGCACTCAATGTCGAAATCGGCTACGAAAAGGCGGCCGAGATCGTAAAAAAGGCGTATGCGGAAGAGATTTCACTCAAAGAAGCAGCTCTTCAGCTCGGCTTTCTTACAGAAGATGAATACGATCGAATTGTCGATCCTAAAAAGATGGTGTAAGCCGTTTTACCAATGGATATACTTCCTCTACAGCCAGCTTGTCCTTATCAGGCAGATTTGATATCTGTCTTAGCCGCTCTAATGCAGAAAAGCACTCATTGTATTTTCGCATCTGAAAGGAGCATTTGACAAACTGCAGAAGTGCGCCATATTCGTAGATCCAGCTCTCTATCGCAATGGTATCTGATGCAGGGAAGGGGATTGAGATTGCTTCTTTGGAGACAAGATAGCCTAGCGAAAAATTTTGCTCTGCGATTGCGTGCCGGGTCAGCCAAAAAAGAGGTTCCGCTCTCCAAGGGCGCATCTGATGCGCTTTGCCATAGCTTTTTAAAAAAATCTCCGGAGCCGCCCCAAGCTTTCTTTGCAGGTCTGCAATTTTGTACTGGGCATAGAACAGTTCCTCGTCCCATCCTCCCATCTCAAGCCTTTTTTCAAAATAGCGAAGCGCCGGAGGATATTGCCCGACGGCTTCATGAGTGAGTCCGAGAAATTGAACGTAGCGGCTGTTATTTGGTTCTGCAAGGTGCGCCTCTTCGAGCACCTCGAGATCCTTGAATAACTTTTTCGGATTGCGCGATCTGGCGCCGTCGGTCGTGCAGCAATGGGTAATGGATTCGATCGTCTCAAAGTTCTTGGCTTGAGGACAGATCAGCTCTTCGTGAAGCCGCCCTTTCCATTTCCAGGGCAAAGAGCTCTTGATCAGCATCAAATAATGAAACGACTTGGGAACTGCCTCTTTTGTGATTTGGGGAACTCGGTAGCCGTCTTTAATCAGTTCCGGGAGCTTGAAGCGATCCTGGATCATAAGATAATCGTCGGCATCCATCATAAGAAGGTAATCTCCTTCCTTTTTGGCCAGCTCAAGCGCCTCGTTTCGGTTCTCTTCAAAATGAACCCACGGCCTTTCATAGAGCTTTCCCGGAAGATCGGACAAAGCTTGACGGACCCTATCTTGCGTCCCATCCGTCGACCCCGTATCGACGATCACCCATCCGTCGATCAGTTTGCGAACTGATGAGAGGCATCGACTGATAATGTGAGCTTCGTTTTTAACGATCATGTTTAGTATTGTTCTCATTTTAATCCTATGACTTTTTATTAATCATAGTTCGGGGGAGATATAAATCAAGTGTTGATTGGGAGGCCCAAACGGGCGAGGAGAAAGCGAAGCATTAGAATTGGATGGAGGAGAAAAAGCTTCAGGGCGGCCCTGTAATTGAGAGAATCGAGCGTTTTTATCGGAGGAGGATCGATCGCAGTGCGGGCGTCTTCAACCCATTGTTGATACGGCGGCGGCATCGGAGGCAGGTTTGCAAGGGGGAAAAAGGCGACGGAGCGCGTTTCCGAAGAGATTGCGGCATTTCCTCCTTCGATCCCGCATTCATAGAGGAGGGTCGGTTTAGCTAATCTGTTGATGGGGAGATAAAAGCCCGATTTGCGCACCACTTTGACATGAAAACCGGTTTCTTCCAAAATCTCGCGCACGATCGCAGCTTCAGGGAGCTCTTCGGCATCGATGCCGCCTCCGGGGAGGACCCAAACGGGAACATCTCTTCTTTTGATGAGGAGCACCTCGGTGCGGCTCTTGGAAAAAACGGCGCCTGCGACACTTTTGGGGATCATGAAGGCAAGTATAAGGAAAGCTTTCTTTTTGTGGGCATCCGCATTCCTTTTTACCGGATGCTATCGGAGCCATCTCTATGTGCAGCAGGAGTGGGTGGATAGGAATTTTCTCGCCAGCACGCATGTGGGGACGCCCGATCCAAGGCAGTGCGATCCGCCGGAAGGACAGCGGCTCCTCATCGCCTGGGATTTTCCCCGCAGTTATTTCTCTTGCGGGCTGACCCTTGTTGCAACAGTCCGTTTTTGGAATGAAGAACAAGTCACTCGGACAATCCCTCTTTTGCGGCGAAGAGGATATCAGGCGTTTTTCTTTCCGGATGAGAAAATTTTGACCTATCGCGTCGATGTCATCTCAAATGGAGAGATCGTTGAAAGCTGGCTTCATCAGTTCTGGACTGAACTGATCGATGTGGGTAATAATAGAAGTTCCTCTGTTTCCTCCCAGCCAATGCAAGAATCGGTGATCGAAAGGCCGTAAGAGAGGGTGGCGGGGTCTTCGAGGTGGCGTTGGTTTCCGGCTGTTAAGTTGCTCTCTAACATGAGGCCTGCGATCGAACGGTTCCCTTTTTCGATCTGGGCTAGCAGATTTTGAAAGACAGTCCCTTGGCGCCGATGATCTTTGGCGCTATTTCCATGAGAGCAGTCGACGAGAAGCCGGGACTCGAGCCCGTGGTGCGCAAGCTCTATGCACGCTCTTGAAATGGAGTCCATGTCAAAATTGGGTTTTGTCTCCGAGCCTCTCAGAACAAGATGGGTCGAGGGATTTCCTTTAGAGCGCAGTGCAGCAATGCCCCCCCCCTCGCCGATCCCGAAGTATACATGGGGATCTCTTGCATTGTGGATCCCGTTGAGGGCGGCCCCGATTTCTCCGTAGACGGTGTTTTTAAAGCCGACAGGAAAGGGGAGAGAGGAGGCGAGCTGCCGATGGGGCTGCGAAGCAGAGGTGCGCGCCCCAATAAATCCCCAGGTGATCAGGTCGTCAAAGTATGGGGCGATAAGAGGATCGAGGAATTCCGTTGCGGCGGGGATTTGCAAATCGGCCAGCATGAGGAAAAGGGAGCGGGCCAATCTGAGCCCTTTAGCTAAATCGCAGGTGCCATCGAGGTCGGGATCGTAAATTAACCCTTTCCATCCTGACCTTGTCCTTGGCTTTTCGCAAAAGACGCGCATCACGAGGAAAAATGAGCGCTCCGTTTCAAATGAGATCTCTTTGAGCCGTTTTGCATACTCAACGGCAGAGGAAATGTCGTGGATTGAACAGGGGCCTGTAATGCAGGCGATGCGGGGGTCTTTGCCGCGAAGAATGTCGGAGGCTCGATTTCTAGAGGCGGAGATAAAGCGCTTTTGTGTCAGAGAGAGGGCCATTTCGCTCTTTAAAGCGAAAGGGGAAGGGAGGCTTATCATATGTTTCGCTACATTCGGAGTGCAACATGCTAGTTTATTTTTTCCGTCTTGTCCATAGAAAGTAAACTTAAGTTGGGCTGAGAATAAGAGCTCCGATAGAAGCTAAGATGATCAAGATCAGCGCAAATTTTCCTCCCGGGAGAAGCGCGGGGGTCGCTTGCCGGTATTTGTAATAGCGTCCGATCCAGACGAAAAGAACAGGAAAAATGCCGAAGGCGATGGTTGCGCCGATAAAGCCTCCAAGATCGACGATTCTGACGAACAATTGAGGGAAGTTCATCGCTAAGATGAGTGGAATGACTAAGACTAAAAAAATCAAGACAATGCCATGGTATCCCCGGCGAGTCCATTTCAAGGTGTCGGCCCAAAAATCAAAAAAGGTAATGGACAGGGCGAGAAAAGAGGTGCTGAGAGCTAAGATAACGAATTCGTGGACCAGCCCTGAGAGAAATGGGTTGTTTATATACGCTTCAAGTGAGTCGAGAGTGGTTTTTCCTGTCAAAAAATCTCTAGCTAGCTCTTTGCCGGGGACGACTCCCAAAATAAGAGAGAGCCAAACCGCGTAAAGCAATAGCGTGCAGGTGCTTCCAATCCAGATTGCCTTTTTTAGTGCCCTCGCATCGCATTCCAAGTAACTGTAGAGAGAAGGGATGATAAACTGAAAAATAAAGGCGAATAGAAATATATGGATGGCCGGGAAGATCTGAGTCCACTGGGTTCCGATGAGATGAGCTACTTTGACGTAAGGATAGGAAACTAAGATAAAAAGGAAAGAAATGAGAGACAGACCGAAGATGAAAAGCCGGTTGAGGTTATCGGTTGCCCGCATGCTGTTATAGGCGAAGAGCCCTAAAAATAGAGTGAAAAAAACCGAGGAAAGCAAATTAGATAAGTAATTTTGAAATAAGCCTCCGATCGCATCGCCGGCAGCGGCGATATGGGAAGTTATGCCGCAATAAAATAAGATTGCGTAAACGCACCAGAATAAAACAGCAACTTTTTTTCCGAGAAGCTCCGTTGCGATTGACATGAAGCTCGATCCCTTAGGAAACCAGGTGCAAGCTTCAAGAAGAAGCCTGGAGCAGCAGAGGGTATAGAGCCAACAAAAAAGAAGCATGGCAAAGCCGGGAATAAGCCCGCTATTTCCTTGGGCGGCGGGCATCCCTAGCATTCCGGTCCCAATCATGGCGCCCATGATGAGCAGCGTTGCACCCATAACTTTTCTTTTCGGCTGGAGCAAAAGGTTTTTCTCCGGATTCTTACAATGCTGTCAACTTAAGGGCTCTGCCCCTGAAGACTTTGTCTTCAGCCCAGCCAAGGGGACTTGTCCCCTTGGATCCCCTTTTTCTGTCTTCTCCTGCGCGCGCAGGAGAAAAAAGGAGTCCAGAGTCGCTTGCCCCTTTGGCGGGTTGTTAAGGGCGGAGCCCTTAAGTTGACAGCATTGCGGGTTCTTAAAACGTTTTTTAGCAAAGATGCTGTTGGAAAGCTAGTACTAAATAAGGGGTATCGATTATGATTTTCCGGAAATGAAAGAGTTTCTCGTAAAAGCCGATTTTTTTCTGTGGAATGGGTTCCTGATCTACCTTCTGCTAGGCATCGGCATCTATTTTACAGTCCGTTTGCGGGGGGCGCAGTTTAGGTATTTGCCCTATGCTTTGAAGCTCGCATTTAGCCGGAGCGACAGCAACGCTGAAGGAGATATCAGCCAGTTTCAGTCGCTTATGACTGCACTTGCAGCTACGATTGGGATTGGCAGCATTGCCGGTATGGCAACAGCATTGATGGCGGGCGGGTTCGGCGCTATTTTTTGGATGTGGGTAGTGGCAGCTATCGGCATGGCAACAAAATACGCGGAGGCGATCTTAGCGGTAAAATACCGAAAGCTGGATGAAACAGGCAAGATGAGCGGCGGGCCCATGCACTATATTGAGCGGGGCCTCGGATGGAAGGGCCTTGCGAAGGGCTTTGCCGTATGCTGCACGCTTTCGGCATTTGCCGGAGGCAACTTGACCCAGTCGCACTCTATTGCTTCGGCTATGCACGAGATGTTTGAGATTCCTCCTCTTTGGACGGGGGCGGCTGTCTCTTTGCTTACCGCAGCCGTGATCCTTGGAGGGATCAAGAGCTTAGGCAAGGTGAATGCGGTGCTAGTCCCTGTGATGGCTGTTTTTTATATAGCCGGAGGGGTCATTATTTTAGCAATGCATTTGGATCGGATTCCTTCGAGCTTCCTCCTCATTTTTCAAAATGCGTTTACCTCTCAGGCGGCGATAGGCGGATTTCTTGGCGCCGGAATGATGAGTGCAATCCAAATGGGCATTGTCCGGGGGATCTCATCTAATGAGGCCGGGCTTGGCAGCGCCCCGATTGCGGCTGCTGCTGCAAAAACCGATGTTCCCGGCCGCCAGGCGCTCATCTCAATGACAGGCGTCTTTCTTTCCAGCTTTGTCGTCTGTACCATTACGGTCCTTGTGATTTGTGTGACAGGAGTTTTTGGCTCTGTAGATGCTGCCGGCGTCCCTCTCAATGGAGCGCCTTTAGTGATGCGCGCATTTGAATCAACGATCCCTTCGGGCAGCTGGATTGTCGCTGTCGGCATCGTCCTTTTTGGCTATTCGACTCTTCTCGGCTGGTCTTATTACGGCGAAAAGTCTTTGGAATATCTCTTTGGAAAGCGCGTTTTGCTCTTGTATCGGCTCCTTTTCATTGCCGTGGCCTTTGTGGGCCCTCTCTTGAGTCTTGATGTGGTTTGGGCGCTTGTTGATATTATGAATGGATTGATGGCCCTTCCGAATCTAATTGGATTGCTATTCCTCTCTCCCGTGATCTTTCGGGAAAGCCGCGACTTTTTCCTCCTTTTGGATCGGGAAAAAGAACTTGTGCTCCCTTCTTGACGATACTGCATCGTTACAGTACGATGCGCTGCAATGCTGTATTCTCAATATCGTGTCTGGCGTACTGAAAACCTTCGCAAAGTCGATGGTGTGCTGGTTGCAACGGATCGAACCCAAGAATGGATGCTTCCTTGGTGGTGGGAGCATTATGTTGGTTGCAATGACTATCCCGTCGCTTTTGTCGATTTCGGCATGAGCGAGAAGATGAAGGAGTGGTGCTCTGAGCGAGGTGAACTAATCCCTCTTCCTCTCTCAGATGTATTTGTGGTTGAACAAGAAGAGATCGAAGAAGATCTTATTCGATCATGGAAAATCGATGTAAACACTTATTCGTCCTCTCGGAGGGCGTGGTTTAAAAAGCCTTTTGCTTGCCTCTGGTCGCCCTTTAGACGGACTCTTTGGTTGGATCTGGACTGTGAAGTGAGAGGGTCTTTGGCCCCGCTATTCGACGTTTCGACAGATCCTTCCGGTATTGCACTCTATGAAGAATTGATCAGTGATCCTTATCCGATTTATAATTCCGGGGTCATCTCATTTCAACGGGGAATCCCTCTCATAGAAGCGTGGGCCGCCGAGTGCTTTTCAAAAAACCATCATTACCGGGGAGATCAAGAGGTAATATCTCATCTCATTGCTAAGCTGGGGATTGGCGTAGGAAGGCTCTCAAGGCAGATGAATTGGCTCCGCTGGTATGGCGAAGCTTCGGATATCTTGGTTTTCCACCGTTGCGGCGAAATAGCCCACAGGAATATTTTCAGTGAGATAGAGACTAGGAAAGTCGAAGAGTTTAGGTCTCGTTTCAGCAGTTAAAATATTTGAATCTTGACTCTTTCTTCAAAATTTACTAACATCTTCCCCCTTAAATTATGGGGGACTATGTGGCAAGTTCTGTTGCTTGGACTTTTGGCAAAGTCATGGGAGCTGCGGTTCCATTTGAGCTCTTTTTCTATGCGCTTAGACGCTCACAGGAAAAGGAGGCGGATCTAGAAGCAATGAACTGCTTGCAGTCCAATGAAGGGGCGCTTATAGCGCATGAGGCTTTAGTGAAAAGAGGCGCTGTCGATGATTTAGAGCATCCGCCTCTTGCAGAACGTTTAGCATACATACAAAATGGGTTCTCATGAAAAAAGCTGTTCTTTCCTATCTATTCGCTGCATCCTCTCTCGCAGCGGCGCCGCAAGCGATCGTCTTTGACTTTGGAGGAGTGCTGACCGGCGAGGCGAACCGTCAGGCTGTAGTGGACTTTATTCGGGATACGCTGCAGCTCTCAAAAGAAGAATACGAAAGTGCGTATCAGGGTAAAAAGCTCTATCTCAAAGAAGGGGGAAGCGACGAGAGATATTGGCTCTTTTATGCAAAGAAAAAGGGCATCGCGCTACCAACAAATTGGAGCGATGCCTTTCAGGGCGTTCTCATTGAAGCGATCGGTGTAAATCCGAAGATGTATGATCTAGTGGAAGAGCTGAAAGAAAAAAAGATTACGGTTGGACTGCTCTCCAACATTGATGACCGGCTTGCCAAGATGGTCCGCGATTTTGGCTTATATCGCCCTTTTGAACCATGTCTGCTCTCTTGCGAGATCGGTTTTGAAAAGCCGGATTCGAGAGCTTATTTGCATCTTTTAGAAAAGCTAAACCTTCCAGCCAAAGATGTTGTCTTTATCGATGACAAGCCTGAAAATGTCGAAGCAGCAAAAAAAGTTGGGTTCGATGCGATCCTTTTTCAATCAGAAGAGCAAATTAGAAAGGAGTTAGAGGTAAGATGAAATACTACATTGCAACATCAACAGCGCGCGCGGCGGCTCATAATCAGGTGCGCGATGCCCTAAATGAGTTGGGGCATGAGATCACCTATGATTGGACCTCTCATGGAAGCGTAAGGGAGACAAGCCAAGCGAGGCTACAGGAAGTAGCGCATGCCGAATTTCAGGCTATCCTCGATGCAGACTTTGTTGTTGTTTTGCTTCCGGGGGGAAAAGGGACTCATGCTGAATTAGGCTTTGCGATTGCTGCCAAGAAAGGGGTGTTTATCCATAGCGAAGATCCGGCAGTCTTTGAGCCAGGTTCTGAGGTTTGTGCGTTTTATCATCATGCAGATGTGACTCGCTTGATTTGCCCACTCGATCGAGTACACTGTCTCAAAAACTCTTAGAGGGTGTCTTCAATTTAAGGATTCGTCGATTTTCGAGATTATTTTGGCCGCTTTTCGAACCATTTTCAGGGGGCTATAGTACTGTGTGGAAGCTGCCGTAGAGTAGGGGGTGCGCCCCCCTTGCTCTACGGTGCTTTGACGCGCTCAAATGTGAATTTATTTATTGGGATTGGTATTACCCTATGCGTCAATAAATTCTGTTACGATACAAATTCCGTCTGCTCCTGCTCCTCCTGCTACGGCTGCTAAAGATGGGGTGCGTCCTCCTCCGCCGCCGCCGGAACCTTTTGTTGTGCCGGCATTCCCGGCTCCCGTAAAATTGCCCTGACCGCCGCCTCCGAAGAAAGAAGCCCCTCCGTGGCCGGGCCATGTTCCGCCAATGCTTCCATTGCCATAACCAAAAGAGCCTTGTCCTCCATCTATGTTTACATCTCCCCCCAAACCCGATCCTCCAGCGCTTCCACTTCCTCCTACATTTCCCGCTCCTGCCGCAGCTGCCTGTCCTCCGAGTCCCCCAGACCCTGTTATAAGAGCTCCAAAAGAAGAGAGCGCCCCGGGATTGCCTGGATTCCCCGAATTGCCTGTTCCACCAGTTCCTATGGTTACGGTTTGAGAGGCTCCAATCGTAGCAGCAGCAAAGCTCTTGCGGGCATATCCTCCGGCTCCTCCGCCGCCACCCGTGGAAGATTGTCCAGCGCCTGTTCCGGCTCCTCCGCCGCCCGCTCCTCCTCCTCCAACTACTTCTGCTATGCAATAAACCATCCCAGATGTAGGTGTATAGGTCCCGCTGGAGGTAAAAGATTGGATGTTCACTTTAGTGACAGCAGGAGCGACAACTCCGATCTGGCCGGTAGAGGAATCCAAAGTGAGCGATCTCAGATTTGTGAGGCTATTCGTAACGGAACAGCCTTGAATAAAAGCTTGATTTAGCTGGCCTGCTCCGGTGCCTGTTGCTGCTCCAATGCGAAGCGTGTTGCTTTCACCTGCATTTCCTTTAACTTCTGAGCCAATGCAAATATTACTGTCCCCTGTGATTGCAGAGCCTGCATTATCTCCCAAAGCAGTATTGTAAGCTCCTGTTGTATTAGAGCCTAAGGAGTTATTTCCTATGGCTGTATTATTGGTGCCGGTGGTATTTGCTGCTAGGGAAGAATAACCAATCGCCATGTTGGAATCGCCTGTGTTTGCATAAAGCGCATTGTATCCGATGGCTGTGCAAGAGATGCCGGCAGAGTTGTTATAAAGTGCGTAGTATCCTATGCCGATACTATAAGGAGTGTCGCTGCTATAGAGCGCCCTGGTTCCAATAGCAATACTACCATCGCTGGCTGAATTACTGAAAAAAGATTCATAGCCCATTACGATATTATCCGAACCAGAAGACAAGCTTAATCCTGCATGGGCCCCAAGAACTATGTTGTAGGACCCTGTTTGATTGAGAATAAGTGTATTTGAACCTATTCCTATATTATAAGAGCCTGTAACATTAAAACTTAAACAATTTTGTCCTATTGCGGTATTGGCAAAGCCTATGTTGTCTGCCAGCGCTCTCCAACCGACTGCGGTATTTGCAGAGTTGGTATTGGCTCCCAGGGCAGTATCTCCGACTGCTGTGTTTTGGGCGCCGGCTACATTTGACTGCAAAGCCCCCGAGCCGAATGCTGTGTTTTGGGTTCCTGTGGAATTTGCTGCTAAAGCAAAAGCCCCTACAGCTGTATTGTATTTAGCTGTATTGGCGGCGAGAGCCTGATAGCCTACTGCTGTACAAGAAGCTCCTGTCGCATTGACTGCCAGAGCTTGATATCCCATAGCTGTATTTTGACCTCCGCTTGTATTTGCTTGTAAAGCTCCTGCGCCAAAGGCTGTGCTAAAACTAGCTGTATTTGAAGATAATGCGCCATTGCCGACTGCTGTACAAGAACCTCCGGTAGTTAATGCGTTGAGTGCGCGGTAGCCAACTCCTGTATTGTTACTGCCTGTCAAGTTGCTTGTCAAATTGGTAACACCTACAGCCGTATTAAAAGGGGATGAGTTGTTTGTTGAAATTGAGTTGGAATTTGTATTGTAATTATTTGAGTTTTGTTTAGACATAAAAAACCTCTTTTACTTAATTTTGTGCGCGTATATTTGTGCGCAAGTCTGATTGTATTATTATTTATTGATAAATCAAGTTTAATATTTATCTAAATTGACTCGTTGAGAGTATCTGAATGTATAATGTATCGATAATCAAGAAGAGAAACTGTGCAGCTTTTCTTTGATCTCTGCAAGCTGCTTATCTGTTGAAGCTAGCGATTCTTTGAGGTTTTGGACGAGAGCCGGCGGCGCTTTTTCGCAAAAGTCGGGGTTTCCTAACTTCGCAAGGCTCCCTTCGCGTAGCTTCTCCAGCTTTTGCAGCTCTTTTTCGAGTCTGGCCTTTTCTTTTGTGCGGAGAGCATCCGGAAGGGGAATCGTCAGCTTCAAGTGACCTACCAGGGCGCTTGCTCCAAATGAGGGGAGGGTCTCTTCACCTTCTAAAAAGCGAACCGAAGCAGTCGGGGTCAGGGCCAGGAGAATGGATTGATGCTCTTGGACAAGATGCCACTCCTCTGTCTCTTTTTCTCTTGTGATGAGCAGCTCGCTTTTTTCCGAGGGGGGGATTTGCATCTCGGCGCGAATATTGCGGATCGCATAGACGAGATTGAACATCTTTTGGAAGGCCGCTTCGATTTCGGGTGAGATGTGAGATTCGTCGATCACTGCCGGATAAGGGGCAACGATACAAGCAGGGGAGAGGAGCGCGGCAATCAGGTCTTGCGTATAGGGATCGGCTTTCAGGTTTTGCTGCAGCAAGGGGAAGTGGCTGCGAAGAATCGAAAAAAGCTCTTCTGTAATGAAAGGGGCAATTGGATGGAGAAGGCGAAGGCTCGCGCAAAGAACAACGGCAAGGACTTTTTGCTTATTTGCACGGAGATCTTTGGTGCCAGCTTTCCCAAAGAGAACCGGTTTTGAAAGCTCTACATAGAGAGCGCAAAAATCATTCCAGTAAAACTCATAGGCGCGCATGGCCGCTTTATCAAAAGTATATTCGGCGAAGTGGCGGTTTAAATCCGCAATTGTCCGGTTCAGTGTAGAAAGAATCCAGCGGTCCTCAAGGGTCAAGAGATCGAAATCAATACCCGAATAAAGCGATTCGGACGTAAGCGCCGGGTCTTGTTCCAGATTGAGCAGAACAAAGCGGGCGCCGTTCCAGATCTTATTGGCAAAATTTTTGAACTCTTCAAAGCGCCTTCGGTCAAGGTCGATCTGACGTGCATGGGTGACCGAAGAGCAGAGCGCCATCCGCATAGCGTCGGTGCCATACTCGTCGATGATCTCGATTGGATCGATCACATTGCCCTTTGATTTGGACATTTTTTCCCATTTCGACTCTACGCCTTTAGGCAAAGTCTCGCCGAGATCAAAGCGCTTTTTTTCTTCAGGGCTCGCATAAGAAACTACGCCGTCTTTTGACACCGTCCAGTAGGTCTTTCCATAGATCAGGCCATGCAAGAAGGTCTCCTTAAAGGGAACCTCATGCATTACATATTCGCCCATTAAGATCATGCGGGCCACCCAGAAAAAGAGGATGTCATGGCCGGTGATCAGGGTAGAAGTGGGGTAGAATTTTTTTAGCTCGTCCGTTCTATCAGGCCAGCCGAGGACGGAAAAGGGCCAAAGCGCAGATGAGAACCAAGTGTCGAGCACATCGGGGTCTTGTGCAAAGCGGCCCGGATGGGCAATCGCTTCAGGCGGCTCGCCCTCTCCGTCGTAGCAGATCATCTCCCCGGGGTTTTCAAGGTCATGCCAAATTGGGATCCTGTGGCCCCACCAGATCTGGCGGGAGATGCACCAGTCGCGTAAATTCTCAATCCAGTGTTCGTAAGTCGCCAGCCAATGCGGGGGAATTAACTTCACGCGCTCTTCGCGGACGGCGGAGAGGAGCTGTTCTTTGAAGGAGCTTAGTTTAACAAACCACTGCTTTGATAGGTAGGGCTGGATAGTTGCTTTTGAGCGATACGATATGCCGATGCGCATGTGATGCGGATCGATCTTTTCGATAAGGCCTAGTTGTTTGAGCTCTTTTAAAACCGCTTCCCTAGCCTCTTCCATGGTCAGGTTAGTAAACGGAGCCCCGTTTTCGTTGACCTTTCCATCCGGCGTCATGATGTTGATCATCGGGAGGTTGCATCGGATCGCTGCTTCATAGTCATTGAAGTCATGGGCAGGCGTGATCTTAACGGCGCCTGTGCCAAAAGCGGGGTCGACAAAGTGGTCTGCCACGATAGGAATAAGGCGTCCTGTCAAGGGAAGGCGCACCTGTTTGCCGATCAGCGAGCGGTATCTTTCGTCGCTAGGGTGGACTGCGACCGCGGTGTCGCCCAACATCGTTTCAGGGCGGGTTGTTGCAATGGTAAGAGAGCCCCCTTCTTCCAAAGGGTAGCGGATATGCCAGAGAAACGAATCTTTTTCCTCAAACTCAACTTCGTCGTCGGAAAGGGCCGTTTGGGTTGCCGGATCCCAATTAACTAAGTAGTCGCCTCGATAGATTAGTCCGTCATTGTACATCTTGCGAAAGGCAGCGCGGACAGCCCGGTTGCAGCCGTCATCCATCGTAAATCGGAGCCGCGACCAGTCGCAAGAACAGCCGAGCTTTTTGATCTGATGAAGGATATGCCTTTCGCTCTTCTCTTTCCAATCCCAAACGTACTCTAAAAACTCTTCGCGGCTAAAATCTTTCCTTCGCTTGCCCATGGAGGCGTAGAGGTTGCGCTCTACAACCGCTTGCGTTGCAATGCCGGCGTGGTCGGTTCCCGGAGCCCAAAGCGTCTCAAATCCCTGCATTCGTTTTTGGCGGATCAAGATGTCTTGCAGGGTATCTACCAATGCATGGCCCATATGGAGGACCCCGGTCACATTAGGCGGAGGGATGACGATGCAGTACGGTTTTTTATCGGATGTGGGGTCTGCCTGGAAAAAGTTTCCTTTTTCCCAAAAAGCATAAAGTTTTTCTTCGACAAGTTTTGGATCGTAAGATTTAGAGAGTGTTGACATAGAGAACAATTTTATAAGTAGAGGTCATTTACGGCAAGGAAGGCTTGATTTATACCAAAGGGCAGAGCAGAGGATCCCGTCGATGTGAGCGCCTTGAGCGACCTCGCGCCTTAACTCCTCTTCTGTGAGAAGGACTGTTTCAATGAATTCGAACGGATCCGGGTTTTTCCCTCGGCCTAGACGGGCGTTTTTTGCGTGGATCACATAAACTTTTTGATTGCAGACCCCGGGGATCGGATAGCAGCTCCCGAGAAGGGTCAGATCATCCGACTCATAGCCGCTTTCTTCTAAAAGCTCCCGCTTGCCGCAAGTAATCGGGTCTTCTCCATCTTCCAGCTTGCCTCCCGGGCAGCCGTAGACGAGCTGGTGCGCGGCGTGGCGGTATTCGCGGTTGAGGATGAGCCTTCCTTCCGGATCCTCTGCGATTACGACCGCCGCGTCCCAGTCGATTTCAACGCTTGTAAAGTCGCACATTTCTCCATCATGGCGGACGAGCCTGTCTTTTCGCATCTTGAAAAAACCGGTATAGACGATCTCGGAAGAGTGAGTGGTAGGCGGTTTCATTTTTTCTTTTTCCCAATGACCTGATAAAAGAAGTCGAGCTGGCGGTGAAGCTCTTTTTTTTCCCACCAAAACGCTTTCTCGATCCATCCTTTTTTCCCATTGATCCTCCCGAGAAGGAAGTAGCAGGGGAGAGCCGAGGTGCTGGGATAGGGAGTGTCGAGAATGCCCGCAAAGTGGGCTTGCGCCGTTTCTTTCCCCTTTGTCGCATAGAGCCAGCAGCTGTAGGGGAAATGCAACGGGGAGCCTTCTTGGGAGAGGTCTTTTACTTTATAGGTTTTGAAAAGCGTCCCTGCTTTTTCCCAATCGCGCTCGAGAAGGTAGAGCCAGACAAGATTTGCATCGAGATGGATGCGCTCTTTTCTGAGCCATTTTTGTTTGCCGATGACTAGCTCAATTTCCCTGGCTTTTCCGAGATCTTTTTTGGAGAGCGCTTTTCGAAGAAGATAGCAAAGGATACGCGCTTCTTTTCGGGAAGCTCCATTGAACGTTTCGGGCAAACGGTTTGCAAGAGCGGCCTTGAAATAGGACTTTCCTTTTTCATCAAGAATGGAAAGTTGTTTTTCTAAAATTGTGTGCGCATCTAGTTCAAGCAGACAAAAGAGGGCGTTTTCGATGAGCGTCGAGGAGGGGTGCTCCCCTTTGGCAATAGTTGATGCGATCTCTGCGAGGATGAGCGGCTTTGCCAGCCAAAAAGCAAGCTGGACCGAGATCTGGGCAAGAAAATCGTCGTACGGCTCTTTCTCAAAAAAGGGAAGCTCCTCCAGATTGCGCTGCAAGCTGTCGATCAGCCCGCGGGTGTCGTGGTTTTCCAAAAGCTCCGGGATGTGGCGGATCGCAAGAAGAATGATCCGGTAGGCCGCGTCGCGCTCGATCTGCGAGCTCTCATGCATCCGAAAGACGATATGTTCCTTAAGAATGGGCAATAGAGGGTGTTTTGGAAATTTGCGCAGGGCCAGCTCCAGGCATTTGGCCTCTTCTTCGTTATCTCCTAGTGCGTCGTATACCATTGATTTGCCGAGATATTCGAGCGGCGCCCCGCTTGTGCGATACAGACTGCCAAATTCTTTGAGGGCTGCATGGAAAGCCTCTTCTTTCTTCTGCTTTTTTGCTTGGGCTTTCCCCATTTCGAGGAGCGCGATCCCTGCGCGAAAGAGCGCCTCCCTTCCTTCCTGGCGGCCCGGAAAGGAGTGGCCGATGCGCCGGTATTCCTCAAGCGCTAAGTCATAGAGCTTATGGCTGAGGAAGGCGTTTGGCACGGCCAAACAGCGGACGGTGGCGTTATGGCTTGCATCGGAGACGATCATCGATTCAATCTCAAAGAGGGAGTCTCGATAGAGCAAGCCGACATGGGAGCCGGCCAAAGGGAGGTGGCTTGTGTAGGCAAAGACAATCTTGTCGTCGAGATAGAATTTCAGCACATCTTCGGCCTTTTCGATACGGCAGCGGCGCCACTCGCCCGTATCGAGGGTGCGCGGCAGGCTAAAGACCTGCACGTTGTTGCGGTAAAGAATGCATTCATTTTGCGCAAGCCAAAGACAGTATCCTTCTTCGAGCATCTTGCGCTCTTTCGGGCCGGGTACGCTAAAGAGGATTCCCAGCCCTTTGCATCCCGGCTGCATGCGCACTTTAGCTTCGATCTTGACGTTGCTGGCAAAGCGCTTGCGCGAGATCATCAAGGCAGACCATTGGGTTTGGTCCAGGTCGCGGGCAATTGCGATATGCTTGGCGGAAAGGACGTTTTCTTGGAACTGCCAGTCTTCCGCCCGCTTTGGGTTGAGCGCGGCGACGGGAATCCAGCGCGCCTGCCCTTCGATATAGCTTTTGATTTCAGCGATCAGCTCTTCCACACTGGCAAAGCGCTCCTTCGGAGAGAAGGCAAGGCATTTGCAGCATGCGGATGAGAGCTCTTGCGGGATGTCGCGATATGGGGCGATCTCGATCGGCTCGACGAGCCTCTCGTTTTTCACCTGCTTACGGAATTGGGTTAGCGTTTTTCTTTGGAAGGGGACTTGCAAAGTGAGCATGTAATAGAGGATGACGCCCAGGGCATAGATATCCGCTTGGACAGAAGAGGCGACGCCGAGGAGCCTTTCGGGGGCCATGTACGCCAGGGTTCCCGCGATCTTTCCGGGGCGGGTGAGATCTTCTTCGCAAGCCGGCCTTTTAGACGGGGTGTCCGATTCGGGAAAAATCTCCGAGATGAAATCGGCGATCCCCCAGTCAAGGATCATCACTTCCCCATATTTTCCGACGATGATGTTTTCCGGTTTTAGGTCCCGATGCAAAATCCCTTTTGAATGGGTATAGGCGATCGCTTCGCAGATTTGCAAAAAGATCCTTGTCAAAGCAGGGATCGAGCGGCCGATGGGATGGCGCTCTTCGCTCTCCAATGTTTGGCGGAGAACCTGCCGAAGAGTTTCCCCTTCGACGTAGGGCATGGTGTAATAGACGTCGGGAGGGGAGTTTTGAATCGCAAGGATGGGGATGATCGACGGGTGGGTCAGGCGGCTTGCGACCTTTGCCTCGCGAAGGAACCGGTTCAAAACGGTCTGGTTTTTAGAAAGGTCGGGACGGATCCGTTTTAAGGCGAGCTCGCGGCCGCAAAAGGGGTCTTTGGCAAGATAGACCTCTCCCATGCCGCCTCTACCTACGCTGCGGACGATGGAATAGGGGCCGATCGCGGTCGGGATTGTAGGGGTGGGGGGAGACTGTCTTTTAACGCTTTTCTGTTGCATTTGCCACATCTCATCCCATATTCGGCCCTTGAATGCAAGAGGGATTTTCTTTTTCTTCCAGAATCTGTACTATTTCCTCTTTTGGGAGAAATTTCACTATGTCTAAAAAAACGATTTTAACCGGCGATAGGCCGACAGGACCTCTGCACCTTGGCCATTTTGTCGGCTCCCTCAAAGCCCGCATCGAGCTGCAAGAAGAGCATCGGCAGTTCGTCATGATCGCCGATGCCCAAGCACTGACCGATTATGCCGATCGCCCCGAGTTGGTGCGTCAAAATATTTTACAGGTAGCTCTTGATTATCTCTCCGTCGGCATTGATCCGAAAAAGACGACGATATTCATCCAATCGCTCGTGCCGGCCCTTTTTGAGCTGACCGTTTATTATCTCAATCTCGTGACGTGGAACCGCTTAAAGCACAATCCGACGGTAAAGCTCGAAATCCAGCAAAAGGGCTACGGAGAAAATGTTCCGGCGGGTTTCATGGTCTATCCGATCTCGCAGGCAGCCGATATCACAGCTTTTAAAGCCGATCTGGTCCCGGTTGGAGAAGACCAGATCCCTATGATCGAGCAGACGATCGAAGTTGTCCGCAAGTTCAACCGGATGTACAACTGCGGCGTTTTAGTGGAGCCGAAGGTCATGGTCTCGAGCATAGCGAGGCTGCCCGGCATCGATGGGAAGGCGAAGATGGGAAAAAGCCTCGGTAATGCGATCTTTCTTTCCGATAGCGCGGACGACGTCGCCAAAAAGGTGAAAGGGATGTATACCGATCCGGGTCATTTGCGGGTGGAAGATCCCGGAAAAGTAGAAGGTAACCCTGTCTTTACCTATCTCGATGCCTTTGGAAAAGATAAAAGTAAAATTGAAGAGCTCAAAGCACATTATCAAAGAGGCGGGTTGGGCGATTCTGTTGTGAAAAAATATTTGGGTGAAGTGCTGCAGGAATTTTTAGAGCCGATCCGGCAAAGACGCAAGGAGTTTGAGAAAGATCCTGCGGAGGTCATGCGCCTTTTAAAAGAAGGGACCCGCATTGCTCAAGACACGGCGGGAAAAACTCTTTCCGAAGTGCGTGCGGCGATGGGAATCGATTATTTTTAATGTTTGTGATTTAAGCGTTAAATTCTTTAAAATTAGAGCTTCAAAAGTTAAACAAGGAGTTATAATATGTGTTCTCCACTACATTTTGGGTCTGCTGCAGTTGGTGCTGTTATTGGAGTTTCCAGTGTTTATGCCCTCAATTCTAAAGCAGTGTGCGATGCTGCTGAAAAAGTACAAAGAGGCGTCCAGGCTACATGGAATGCATTGACATTCGATAATGTAGCAACATTTACTTTTACTTGTGTAGGTCTTTCAATAGCTTCTAAAATAGCAACTCCAGCTATACAAAGTATTTATCGTCAAATTGTTTAGATAGAGTCTTTCTGAATGGTTGTAAAAAGCAGTAGAATAGGTTTGGAATGCCATTCCTACTCTACTGATGTTTTTTGTCTTTTTCCTCTTCGATCTCGTGCTGGACATCTTCGTCTTTTTCTTCCTCGGTCTCACTGTTCGATTCGGACCATTCTCTGACTAGGATGTAGAATGCTCCGAGTGTTAAGAGAGCGGGGAGGAAGATGCGCCAGGAGATGTCAAAGGCGACAGTAACGTAAGTGCCTACAAATACGAGAAGGCTAACAGCCATGTCATAACTGCGCCCCATCAGAAATTGTCGCAGAGCGAGGGGAAAGCCGACCGCGAGCATGATCCCCGGCCACCACGCTTCCGTAAAGATCAATATCGTCAATCCAATAAGGAAGAGGACGGTAGAGAGAAGTTTTGCCCGTTTTTTAGAAGTAAGCGGATGAGCCATAGTTTGCACCTTTTAACCTTAGACTATCCGATCAGCCCTTCGGAATCAAGATTTAGGAAGGATCTTATAGAGCTTATTCAAGTGAATGTAAGCATTGGGAGAGCAGGTCGGGCATTTATCCGGATGAATCCATGTACTTGTTTTTCGGAAGAAATGATTGATTTCATTGGTTTTTCCTTCCACCGGAAAGCGAGGGTCTTTTAGCTTTGGAAATTGGGCTTGGCACTCTGCTGAGAGATCAGGCAAGTTCTTTAATTCTTCAACAGACATTTTCTGAACACTTCTCATTGCATCCGCATAGCAAGATCCGCCTTCATAGTGCGGATAATACATAGCGAGATATGGATCGGCGAACCCCGACCATGCTGTATTAAATAGGCGTACGCCAAGAGCGGCCAGGCTGTTTTTCCAGGAAACTTGGGAGAGATTGAGGCATTCTTTGAAAGAGTGCCAAGCAACGCCTGTCCCTGAAATAGCCGATTGAAATGCCATTGCTGGAGATGGGATGTGGAAGTAATTGATTTTACTCGGAATCGGCAGCAATTGGCGTGTATGAAGCGAATGCATCATTGCAGGATTGGTAACACCTTTGAGCGAAGAAGGAGCAAGATTGTGAATTGCATCCACCTTGGCTATCTGCACTCCGCCATGCGCGAGCTCCAAAAATCTAGATCCTAAATTTTCGACTTTGAAGCTTTGGCAAAGAAGCGAGAGGGTGACAATGCCGAGATCTATTGCGTTTGATGCAAAAAGCTGCCATTCGCTATCCGAAAGAATATTGTTATCGGCGTGCAGCGCATGGAGCGCCATGAGCTGGAGCGGGGTAAAATCAGAGGTTTCTAAAGAGCCCTCCGGCGGCAGGATCTTTTGCAAGCAAGTTAAATCATTCGATTTAAAAGTCCAAAGATGGGCGGCGCTCAGTTGGTCTTTATTCCGAAGCGCAGGATCGATGCCGCACTCTAAAAAAAGCTCTATGATTTCGGGGTCTCCAGTTAAAGCGGCATAGTGGAGATAGCTGTTTCCATCGGGCGTTACATAAGAAAGATCACACTTTTCAAGAAGATAACGGATGGCTTCCTTTTGCCCGAATGCTAAAGCATAATGAAGCGGTGTTAATCCTTTGACGGTTTTCAGTTTGACAAAGTCTCCTAAGGCTTCAAGCTCTTTTAGAGACCCTTTGAGTGCGGCATAATGTGGAGCGGGAACGTTGGCAACAGAAGATTTTGGAAAATATGAGGCTGCCATGCCCGGAAAAAGGCGGGTCAGATTAGAATAACGCTCTTTTGCCTCTTGAGATTTCGGTAAATTTGCTTGGATCTCAGGATTTTTATACGTATTGAGATTGGGCCGGTGAGATACGTGGAAATTGATCATTTGATCTGCTTTTTTCCACTATCGTAAAACGAATTTTTGTAGAAGTCGATGAAAGGTTTTTTTTTAAGAAACCACCGTCTGAATTACTGGATAAAATCCAGTACTTGCGGTCAGAAAATTTAATATTGCTCAGGTTGTCCACTCTGTACTGGACAAAAAATAAATTCATGCCGTGCAACCAGCTGGTTCTAAACACGTAAAACACGAAAATAGTCGCCTGAATTTTCTCAGATTCCATCTCCCAAAAATCGCTCTGCGGATCAGATTT
>JAKBAE010000115.1 GCA_021809325.1 bacterium | reverse complement strand
AGCGTCGGAAATATAGCTGCGAGCACTCTCAAGCATGCGGCGCAGATAGCGCCCCTCTTCATTGCGCACCACCATGGATAAGGTGATTTTTGGAGCCAATTGCGTCCGCCGGCGATACTCTGCAACTCCCGGTAAATCTGACTCGCGGTAGATATGGTATGCCGGGTAGCGGGTATCGACATAGAGCTTGCAGCCCAGCGACACCGCACGGATGCAAAAATGGCGGTCTTCACCCCAAAAAGAAACATTGTGGATTTTGCTAAAACTCATCCCTTTTTGCAGGGCCGATTTAGTGATGAGGGTGCAAGCTCCCAGCCCGCCTACTTCATAAAGCCCCGGTTTTTGCAGCTTGGAAAGAAAAATATCCTGACGCCTGAGAGCTTCTGCTTCCGTGATCGGCTCTCCAATCTCCCGCTCAAACAACGTATAATGATCTGCGACCCAAACCTGCGGAAGAAGGGAGCTCCCGGGCTGCCAGCGAGTCCAAAAAATATTGGAAACAATCTCTACTCTGTCTTCTAGCAGCCGCTCGATTGTCTTTGGATGGAGAACTAAATCCGAATCAACCAAAAATAGTGCATCGGCCTCTCTCTCTTTTGCACGCTCCAGTATCCAATCTTTATAGGCAGCGACTTTCCAAACATTGGCTTCCTTCCAGTGATGCGTTGTCTCATCGCAAGTATAGCTCGATTGAGATCCTATTTTTAACCGGACGATTTCAACTCCAGCGACCCTATTTTTAAAATCATCCAGGATCCGCTTCGACTTCTCATCCTCAAGATCTTCCACAAAGCAATAACTGATCTCAAACGTAGTCTTTTCAAGAGCTTCGAGCGACGCAAGAAACTCGCGTAAGATCGCCGGCTTTTGCCGGATAGGACTGCCAACGATGACTTTTTTCATTACGCACTGCTCCATAAATCTTGTATTATTAATGAGATACGCCTGCTCGCCAACCCATCTCCATAAGGGAGCATCCGATCTGCGGTTTGCTTCGTTCGCATCATCTGCCGGATCCCGCGCAAGATCTTTTCCTCGTCTGTTCCTGTGAGAACAAGATGCGCCTCAGGTCGGTCCGTCTCCTTCCGCAACACCATCACATGCTTGTTCAAGCTGGCAGCTTCTTCTTGAATTCCACCGGAGTCGGTCGCAACGATATCGGCTGAATCGAGAGCAAAAACCAAATCGTGATAGGAGAGGGGCGGCAAATGGAGAAGATTGGCTGCATAGGAAAGCTCGCTTGCTTCAAATGCTTCTCGAATAGCCGGATTGGGATGCATCGGAAACAAAATAAATAGGTCGTTATGTTCTTGAAGAGCCCTTCTCATTGCTCGAAAAATAGAAACAAGTCCCTCTCCAAACGACTCTCTTCGATGCGCCGTCAAAAGCATCAACTTACGCTGCAGTTTTTTTTGTTTGACGATCGTGTCAAAAAGATCTTTATTGACCCGAATCTTTCCCAACTCGATCTGCTTGCGAACCCAAAAGAGGGCATCTACGACCGTATTCCCCGTAGAAAATACACTATCTTTTGGAACCCCTTCTTTTAGCAGCCGTTTCGCCGCTTTCTCTGTCGGGGCAAAATGGAGGTCGGCAACAAGGCTAATCATTCTTCGATTCAACTCTTCCGGGAACGGCCGTTGGATAGAAGGAGTCCTCAATCCAGCCTCAACATGCGCAATCGGAATTTTCATATAAAAAGCAGCCAAAGCCGATGCCATCGCCGTCGTCGTATCTCCTTGCACAACCACCATTGAGGGCTGCACCTTTCGAAACACTTTTTGCGCCTCCATCAAAGAACGGCTAGTGACATGAAAAAGATCCTGCCCAGGCTTCATGATTTTACACACAATGTCCGGCTCAACCTGAAAGCTGCGCAAGGCATCGTCCAAGAGCTCCGCATGCTGTCCGAGAGTACAAAAGAGAGTTGGAATCTTGAGCAGGTCAAGCTCTTTACTAAGCAGAGCTAACTTTATCGCCTCGGGACGCGTCCCCGCGATCAAAAGAATAGGCCGCGGAGATGCTTTGCTATTTCCCATACCCGGACTGTGTAACGGTTACACAAAAAAAGAGAAAATGGCGCAGGGCAGAATGATTCTGCAGGGGGAATCGACAGCGCCACCTTCTCTAGCTTGTCTCGCAATGGTGTTTAAGGTCCTCCTTAAACACCACAGCCAGTACTATTACATATTACTATCAGCAGAAGATGCTGCATCGTCTTTGATCGAAGCAAGAAGCTGATTGATCAATCCGATCATCTGCATTCCGTGTGCTTTGAGGGCCGAGTCGCAAATCGCATGCAAGACGCGATCCATATCTTGGCCAATCTCGATATATTTCATAAAATCCTCCCTATTATTACAAAAATTCGCCTCTTTGCAGGCCATACTCAAAGGTATAAATCACCCGCTCAAAAGAGTCAAAACTCTTTTTTACTCTCTTGGTCTGTCTCATCTATAAGAGCGGAATATTCATCCGAAGCTCCCAGCTCTTCTTCAACAAACTGCTCAATCATCTCTTCAAATGCGTTCTCAGGACGAAACAAGCAAAAGAGATAACACCCTTCTAAAACCACAGCGAGACTCGACAAAATCAATAACGTTCTTGCTAACATTTTATTATTCACCAATCTTCTTCCTCAAAATCATCAAAGTTATAATGATCATCATCTTTGAGAGCATTTGCAACGTCTGCGACCATGGTCGCGATATGCATCCCTGCAAATTTCATCGCGATATCACAAAGAGTAGCGAGCGCCGTCTCCATTTTTTCATCTACCACGATGACTTTCTTTTTATGCATATAATTAATCCCCACTCTTTATTCAACAACCTGAAATAACTATAAAAATCTCAGAATTTATTTAAAAGAAAAGATTTTATTGGCTAGTAAAAGTCGCCACAGAAACAATAGTTGGGTCTGTAGCCGTAATTACTCCCAAGACAACTGTACTCGTACTGATTTGAACCGTTGTGGTTGTTTGCGCAAGAATCGAAGCTGTCACTCCTTGACCTTGCGCTGTAGCAACCACTGCAAAGTTCGCATTCGGCGCTGCATAAGTAAAGGTGATGGTATAGTTCCCGATCCCATTTCTGACGACAGACGTAATGTCGAAACTGTCATTGATCGACGCGTTCGTCCCGTTAAAGTTGACCCAGGCTCTGCAATTTCCATTGGGATTATGGAACATTTCCCAAACGGCTGCATCGGTTGCATTCGACATCAACTTCCACACCCATTGGGTGGAATTGATCAGAGCAAACGTGCCATTCGGATACAAGCAATCTAAAGGGGTCGGGTCTTGAGGAAACACATAAGAAAATGTATTACCGGTTGTATAAGGAGCATTTGGCATAAAATCCTTTTAAAATTCTAAATTAAGTAAAACCCATTAAAAGAAATTGTTCCCCCGTTAGTGTCAACAATTATTGGGATAGTCGCGTTATTGCTTCTAACTGACATCAAAATCGCAGAAACTGAGCTTGGATAAAATTGCAATGCAGCATAGCTAAATCCACCGGCTCCATTGATATTGCTAATACTTGGAATCGCGACTGGATAGTAATTGGATAAGTTTCGAGGAGCAAACGGAAGTGACGCGATCAGCTGATTCCCTGTTGCCCCCGTATTAGTGGCCCACTCAATAAAAGCCTCGAGAAAAAGTACTGCTCCGATTCGGTGATAATAACCCATCTGACGAAGATACACCGGTGTCCCTGCAGCAGTAGATCCGGCTACTGTAGGCAACCACGAATTATTTTCTATATAGTACTTCAAGATATCAGCAGATGCAGCCGTTCCCCCGTAGCCCGCTATCCCCGGAGCGCCAAACGTCAGTCCGGCTTCGTGATAGGTAATCCCTTTGAACTCAGCGCAAACATTCGAAACGGTGCCGCTGGGCCCTCCTGTCGGTTGATCTACCATTAGATTTGTAAGATTGCTCACTGTCCCGCTTCCACCTCGTGTGCCCGCAATCTGAAGCGCGGTTGCACTGCCATAGGTGGTGTTGAGAGGAGGATTGAATCCGGTTTGCTCAGAATTTCCAATCAAAGCGGTTGTAGTAGCCGAAGTAAAGACACCAAAGTTCTTAAACATTCTCGAAATGCTCAAACTCGAAACTGTTGCCCCAATGAGTATGTATGAATTTGTTGGAGTCCCTCCAAAACCTGCAGGAGCTGTGCCGGTCAAAAGCATGCTGTAGTTATTGACCGCGCCTGTCGGAGAATCGACTCGCAGACTTGTCGCATTGGTAACGGTTCCGCCTGACGGAGAAATCGTCTGAGCGGCAACGAGAGAGTATACGTTGCTGAAAATGCTTGCCGATGGCGGCGCAAAAATGGGGTTATCCTTAAAAGCAATAATACTGTTTACAGATGTGCTCGAGGAGAACTTACTAAAAACCCCTGTACTAAACGACATACTTTACCTCTATAGAATCAATAAATTTCATATCCAGACCCATTAAATATAAGGCTTAGTGCAAAGAATGGATTTGTCATGGCTATCGCTGTTTGCCCATCAAAGGTGACAGCGCCGCCGACAGATGTAACTGTGATTGGGTTTATCGCACAGCCGCCCGTCCGATCTTTGACCACAAAAGAACGGTAGTTTGTCGGAGCATTAGGTAATTGTACCGTCACCCCGTTTGAGGAAGAGTCGACCGAAATATAATAATCGGTAGCAGCCACAACATATGTGGTTGCAGTAGTCGTTCCATAGGTTAAGATATTCGAAGCCAAAGCTATCGATCCCGCGCCATTTGTGATGGTCATATTAGTTCCGGGAGTCAATGTCGCTGCGACGGGATCTACTCCGTTAGATCCGATTAAAAGTTGGCCATTTCCCAAAGTAACCGGTTTGATCGAGCTTGTTCCCTCGCCAATCAGAACTCCGTGTGCTGTCAGGGATACGGTTCCTGTTCCTCCATAAGAGACAAGTAGTGGGGATACGAGAGCGATAGTCAAAGAAGATCCGCTTCCGGTTGTCGTTATGGTTTGCGTATCTCCAACCACAGAAACAGATCCACCAACAACGGCTGCAGCCCCGGTATTCCCGATCAACGTCACCGATGATAGGGCGCTCTCCATATTCAAAGTATGAGCGCCATATGTAAAGAGGATCGACCCTCCTGAAGATGTAATTGTTGCGAAGGCAGGGTCTGTACCACCAGCTCCGATCAATACTTGTCCGTTAGTTCCAACTGCTACCGTTGTAATCGCAGCCGTTCCTTCGCCAACTAATACTCCGTGTGCATTTAGAGAGGTTTGCCCAGTTCCTCCGTAGGAGACAAGGACCGGTGGATTGATATCAACATTCAACCCGTGCGCACTCGTAGAAAAGGCTATCGACCCTCCTGTCGAGGTAATCGTAGCAAAAGCTGGATCCGCTCCGCCAGCCCCAATCAACACCTGCCCGTTCGTTCCAACTGCTACCGTTGTAATCGCAGCCGTTCCTTCGCCAACTAATATTCCGTGTGCATTTAGAGAGGTTTGCCCAGTTCCTCCATAGGAGACAAGGACCGGTGGATTGATATCGACATTCAACCCGTGCGCACTCGTAGAAAAGGCTATTGACCCTCCTGTCGAGGTAATCGTAGCAAAAGCTGGATCCGCCGTATTAGCCCCAATCAACACTTGGCCATTCGTTCCAACAGCCAGGGTAGTAACCGCACCTGTTCCCTCGCCAACCAGCACGCCATGCGCATTTAACGAGGTTTGTCCGGTTCCTCCGTAGGAGACGAGAACGGGAGAAACAAGAGAAATTGTTAACGATGAGCCGCTTCCAGTTGTCGTAATGGTTTGCGTATCTCCAACCACAGAAACAGAACCACCAACAACAGTTGCAGATCCGGTATTTCCCTTCACCGTGACTGATGATAGGGCACTCTCCATATTTAATGTATTAGCGCCATATGTGAAGAGAATCGAGCCACCTGACGAAGTAATCGTCGCAAAGGCGGGATCCGCTCCGCCAGCTCCAATCAACACTTGCCCATTAGTGCCAACTGCTACCGTAGTAATTGCGGCAGTCCCTTCACCGACCAATACTCCGTGCGCATTGAGTTCTGTTTGTCCGGTTCCTCCGTAGGAAACGAGAACAGGGGCATTGATATCGATGTTAAGTCCATTTGCGCTAGTAGTATAAACCAGCGTTCCTCCTGTCGAGGTAATCGTTGCAAAAGCAGGATCTGCGCCGCCAGCCCCGATCAACACTTGACCATCAGTTCCAACAGCTAACGTAGTAATTGCAGCGGTTCCTTCACCAACTAAGATTCCGTGCGCATTGAGAGAGGTTTGTCCTGTGCCTCCGTAAGAAACAAGGACCGGAGAAACCAGAGAAATTGTTAACGATGAGCCGCTTCCGATTGTCGTAATCGTTTGCGTATCTCCAACAACAGAAACAGAACCCCCGAGAACAGACGCAGTTCCAGTATTTCCGATCAATGTCACTGAAGAGAGCGCACTCTCCATATTCAATGTGTTAGCGCCATATGTGAAGAGAATCGAGCCACCTGACGAAGTAATCGTCGCAAAGGCTGGATCCGCTCCGCCAGCTCCAATCAACACTTGTCCATTAGTGCCAACTGCTACCGTAGTAATTGCGGCAGTCCCTTCACCGACTAAGACTCCGTGTGCATTGAGCTCTGTCTGGCCTGTACCTCCATAAGAGACGAGAACAGGGGCATTGATATCGATGTTGAGTCCATTAGCGCTAGTCGCATAAACCAGCGTTCCTCCTGTCGAGGTAATCGTCGCAAAGGCTGGATCCGCTCCGCCAGCTCCAATCAGCACTTGCCCATCAGTTCCAACTGCTAGCGTAGTAATTGCAGCAGTCCCTTCACCGATTAAGACTCCGTGCGCATTAAGTTCTGTCTGGCCTGTGCCTCCGTAAGAAACCA
>JAKBAE010000114.1 GCA_021809325.1 bacterium | reverse complement strand
AAAAAGAAAATTGGGGATTTTGATTTAGATAAATTAAAACACACTTTTCAGGAAATCGAAGTTCATAAAAAAAACATCTCTTCTGAATGGAACTACATACTAACAACCATCGAAAAGCAAATGAGAAATCTCCAGCCCAAGGATTGTATTATTCCTCCCAGAAAGGATTTCAGCTATGATCCAAATGTTGGCGAAATAACCCTCCCCTCAAAGCCTCCCACTCCCCAAGCAGCGGTCTACCAGTTTCTTCTTGGGATTGCCGCCTTGTCGGATTGGATGCCTATTTTGTCTTTGCTTGATCTGAATAGCGACCAAAGCACGGATGGCTTGCCTGCTCAATGCATCTATGCCCTCTCAGGATTAGCTTTACATCCAATCGAGGGATTAACGATTTCACAAATGGCCGATATGTGCGTGGAAACGGTCAGGCACACATTCCAAATTGCTTGCGAAACGAATGACGTCAAAGGATGGGTGCAATGTTTGATCGAACAAAACAATCCCTGCACGAATGCCAAAATCACAGCATTGAATAGATGGGCTGAAAATACCATTCTAAAACAAGAAAAACCCCTTCCTCCAGATGTTTCATTCGATCTAGATATGATGGCGGCAGCCATTCGAAGAAGGGAAATAGACCAAATCAAAAACAGTACAATCCTCGCCGCATGTTTAAACAAATTCACTTTTTCAAAAAATGAGCTCGAAATTTTGCTCTTTGGACTGATAGATAAATGGCATAACAGCCGATCTCAGTGGATCAGCAAAATGATTTCTACTGTTTTTATTCATCCAGAAGTGACGCACGAGATGCGAGTAGAAGCTTTTAAAAGAACCATCCCCAAAGTCCCGGAGAGCTTAATGCAAGAGATCGCAGCGAGAGCGCTGGCCCGCCTGCCTCTTCGACAAGTTGCAAATCTCTTTGTTCATTACTCGAGGGGCAGCATTATCTTATGGCGAGGATTGATTGAGCTTCTCTTTTCAAATGAACCTCGTCCTTTAGACCATGAACTGGGATGGCGGCACCATTTCTATGAAACGGCAAATCGCAAGCCCCTAATGCCTATCGTTTATCGAAATGCGATCCTGGAAAATCTCGCTCTATATAATGACCCTCTTCCTGGGGATACAAGATGGCCTGTCCTAGCCCCTCCTCCGGCGAAACGTCCGCGAATAGATGAACATGCAAAGTGAAAAATAATGGAAGCAATCAAAAATTCTGTTAGAGCTCTCCAGCAAAGCAATTACAGCGATGCCCAAGCTCATTTAGACCCAATTCTACAAAACCCCTCTTCTTCCGCTTTTAAACAAGCTGTCGTTTTGCAATTTACTTTGCTTGAAAAGCAATATCAAGCTGGGCTCATCAATTGCGAAGGGTATTTTGCAGAGCGGTCAGCAAAAGCGAAAGATCTACTAGCAATGAATTTAGAAGACGAATCGGTGATCGACTACTTGAAAGAACATTATGAAATCTTGTCGAGATGACTTAAAAACTGCTCTTGTATCTCTTCTCGTGTAGGCGCCCTTCTTTCAGAGGTTGCTGAATCCTTAACCCCATAATAAAATGTTCGAAAACGGGGAATCTTTTCATGAGATTCAACTAAGGCGTCCAGTTGCAGTTGGGTTTCGCTGAGCCTATTTGCCAAATCAATTTTGATCAGCCCAACGTCCGCCTTTCTCTCTATTTTTGCAAATCTTCCCTTGACCATTGAATAATACTCGAGCGCGTCTTCTCTACTATTCTGATCGTAATTTTCAACCAAAGATTCCAAAGGCAAATAGACACTCTTGTTATGAAAGAAGCGGATAGCCTTTTGCACAGTTGCACCCACAGATGTATTCTTCATCAACTCCTTGCGCAAAAAGAGAAATTCCCTAGCTTCGTCAATAAATGCATCGTATCGCTTTTCATGCTCGGCTTCCGACGAAAAAAGAGTTTCCTCCAATTCCACAAACCGGTCAAACTGCGCCTTTGTTACTTCAACCCCCTCTTGCATCTCGGCAAGAACTTCAATATATTCCTCCGAAAAAATCGCCATCGCCTCTTCAGGGGTAACTTCTTCACTTGCACACGCTAAAGCCAGATTGTCTTCCAAAGGACGCATCTGTTTTTCAAGACGGCTATCTACTCGATTGGAGCTTGTCGGATTGTTAAATGTTGAATTTCTTAAGGATTCAATCGATTGATCTAATGAACGCTCTTTTTGGGCTTTAGGAATTTCATTAATCCATTTCCTGACAAGGCCGGGTTTGGATTCAAGTTCCTTTTCCGATATTCCAAACCGCTGCATAAGATACTTTTTATCAAAAGAAGAAAGAAGTTCCACTCCTCGCTCTTCCAGCTTGTTGCCGATGCTCTCGAGCATATCATCAGTCATATTCGGCGTAAAACTAGCATGCGCAGCCTCGCATTGACGTTTGCAATGGGCTACAGAACCGTTATATTTCGTAGATCCTCGCGAAGTTAGGCAATTAGCCTGCTCCGCCCATAAAAAGCGCTGAAAGGACATAAATATCCTTGCATCCATCTTCGTTAAGGCGATTTCGCTATCTACTTGTGCGCAGGAATGATCAGAATCCCGAACCAGAGAAGCTGTCTTTTTCAGGCCAAGGACCTTTCTGGATTGCGCTCCAGAAATTGAACTCTCAATAGATACGGGCATTATACTTCCTTTTTATTATAATATAATAACAAAAATAATAATATAAATCAAATATTAAATTAAAACCGGAACTTCACGCACAAAGGCTTTCAATGAAAAATCGGCATTGATCAAGCAAGCAAGAAAATCGCAACTCACTGACTACCAACAACAACAAAAACTCTTTACTTTAAGAAGCCCTTTGTCGTAAACTAAGCGACATTCCTGATGAATCAAGAGGAACCATGTCTTCCGTTAAGAAGAAACGGCGCGCAAAAATATCGCTTCACAAGCGCAAAAAGCGCCGCCGCCGCGACCGCCACAAGAAGCGTTAACATATACCCCTCTCTGATTATCAGGGGGGGACGTTTATTCCATGTGGACATATCCAGATAACTATGATGTGATCGTCATTGGAGCCGGACATGCCGGCTGCGAAGCCGCTCATGCTGCCGCTCGAATGGGCATGCGAACGCTCCTTCTCACGATGAGTCTTGACACCATCGGAAAGATGAGCTGCAACCCTTCAATCGGCGGAACGGCCAAAGGGCATATGGTTCGAGAAATCGATGCCTTAGGCGGCCTGATGGGCAAAGTCGCCGACAATAAAAGCATTCAGTTCCGGATGCTCAACGCCTCGAAGGGCCCCGCCGTCCGCTCTCCCCGCTCCCAAGCCGACAAAGCCGCTTACGCGCTCGAGATGAAACGAAGGCTCGAGCAGATGGACTGCTTGGAAATCAAGCAAGGGACAACGGAAGCGCTTCTTGTGGAGCAAGGACGGATTGTTGGCGTCTCGGTCCAAGAGGGGATTGCCTACCGGGGGCAGACCGTCGTCCTCTCTTCGGGGACGTTTATGCGGGGACTTCTCCACATCGGCCAAACAAATTTCTCCGGCGGGCGGGCAGGCGACAAGGCCTCCGGAGGACTCTCTCCGTGTCTTGAACAGCTCGGGTTAAAGCTGGGACGCCTTAAAACCGGAACGCCGCCGCGCATCCATAAGCGCAGCATCGACTTTTCCGTTTGCGAAGAGCAGCCGGGCGATGAAGGAGTCCGATTTTCTTATGACGAGCCGGAAGAAAGGCTGCCACAAATCTCTTGCTATATCACCTATACCACCGAAAAAACGAAAGAGATCATCGCAAATAACTTGCACCGCTCCCCCCTTTATGCAGGAGCCATTACGGGCGTAGGCCCTCGCTACTGTCCTTCTATCGAAGATAAAATCGTCCGCTTCAAAGACAAAGAGCGCCACCAGCTCTTCTTAGAGCCGGAAGGGCTGACTACCGATGAGATCTATGTCAACGGCATCTCCTCTTCCCTTCCTTTCGATGTGCAGCTCGATGCGATCCGCTCCGTTACAGGTTTGGAAAAAGCAGAGATCATGCGCCCGGCCTATGCGATCGAATACGACTATGTCAAAAGCGGCCAGATCTACGCCTCTTTGGAAACAAAGCACATCGAGGGACTCTTTTTAGCCGGCCAGATCAATGGGACGACCGGGTACGAGGAGGCAGCGGCGCAAGGCCTCTTGGCCGGCATCAACGCCGCTTGCAAAGTGCAAGGTAAAGAACCTCTTATCTTATCGAGAAGCTCGAGCTACCTTGGTGTAATGGTCGACGACCTCATCCGCTTCGATCTCGATGAACCGTATCGGATGTTTACCAGTCGCGCGGAGCATCGCCTGCTTCTTAGGCAGGACAATGCGGATCTGCGCCTGCGCCGCACTGCTTACCATCTCGGGATGGTCAGCATAGAGCAATACCAACGGGCCATGCGGAAGGAGGAAACGATCGCTGAAGAAACAAAGCGGCTGGCCAAAACCTTTAAAAACTGGGAAGGAAGATCCTCCTCGCTCTCTCAACTTCTTGCCCGCCCTGAATGGAGCTATCAGACGCTGCTGAAAGAATACCCGGATGCCGTAATTGACCATGGCCTTGAGTGCAATGAGCAGATTGAGCTGCAAATCAAATACGCAGGGTATATAGAAAGGCAGCATAAAGAGGCGGCAAAACTCGAAAATCTCGATGCAGTCCGGATCCCAAAGGATCTTGATTATGAACAGATCGCAGGGCTTCGCACGGAAGCAAAACAGCGATTTTCCCGCATCCGCCCTGAAAACATGGGGCAAGCTTCAAGAATTTATGGAATTTCCCCCTCTGACTTGTCGATTCTCTTGATTGCTCTGCAAAAAAACTTATGATGAACCTATGATTCTTGAAAAGCCCGACCAATTGACCTTGCTCCTTATCACAGAAAACCCCTCAATCGTATCTTGGATGCGAAAGCATCTTGACGAGAGCTATTTCCTTATCAAGACCGATCGCGAAGACGAAGCGCTGCAAATAGTGCAATCAACCCGGCTCAACTTCATTCTTCTCGATTCTGATTTCGAAGCGTGCAATCCGCTAGCTCTTTGCAGCAAACTGCGCCGAACAAACCGGGTCGTCCCAATCTTGCTGATCACAGGAAAGCTCAAAAAGACATACCGCGATATGGCGCTCGATGCGGGAGTTACCGACTTTTTAAATACCCGCCTCGATCCGGAAGAGCTGGAAACCCGCCTTGCCATCGGAAAAAAGGCTGCTTTAGAGAGGGATAAAGCATCTCGATTTTCGGGGCTGATCAAAATGACCCCCAAGCTTGCGGCTTCACAAGATTTTCTGACAAACAAGCGTCTGCTGACCGAAGAGGCTCAGCGCATGCTCTCCGAGGCGCAGGCAAACAATGAAAACATCGCCCTCCTCACCATCCGAGCCGACCACTTTCCGGAGCTCGAAGCTGAAATCGGGATGGTGGCGGCGGACCGCCTGCAGCAAGCGCTTGCCGAAAGACTAGAGAGCGTCCTCGATCCGGACGATCTTTTAATTCCTTACTCAAATGGCCACTTCATCCTTTTGATGCGGCAAATCAATGACGCGTCCACACGCGCAATAGCAAAAACTCTGCAAACCAGCGTCAGCCAAGAGCCATTTTGCATGGAGCGCAAATCAAAGCGCATGAGCATCTCGATTGCAATCAGCACGGGCGGCTCCGAATACGATCAACTGATCACCCGGGCAACAAATGCCCTCAAAAAAACCGATTCGATGGCCAATCAAATTCTCTCTGTCGATAAGGAGACCACATGATCCTCACTCAAGCGTTTTTTTTAATTGCACAAGCTTTTCCTTTTTCTCAAATGAAGGCGGCGCCTCCGCCCCAAAAGGAAGCTGCAATGCCGGCGGCGAAGCAAACGCTGCCCCCTGCCGCGCTCAGCGAAAAATCAACGATCCTCATCCAGGCAAAAGCGCGGGCGGACGATCTTGTACAGGCATTTGAGACGTTTAAAAAGGAAAAGCCAACCTATCGGATCGCAGCCCGCCTTGCAAGCGGCGGATCGCTTTCCGATATCTTGGAATTGATCCCGATGTCCAACGGAACTCTCTTCATTGTCAAAAGCTCTTCGCCCATGGGGTCGAAAACACAAATCCTCTCCGTCGACGAGCTCGTGGATTTTTACTTCCCATGACGCTTCATCTCATCGAGCTCTCCTCCATTCCCATTTATGAGCAGCTTCTTCTGGAAGAGGCTCTCCTCCGGGCGGACGAGAGGAGTTTTTGCATCATCAACCGCGGCTCTCCCCGGGCTATTGTCATGGGGCTCTCCGGAATCCCATCGGAGCTTCTCCACCTCGACTTAGTTCAAAAGCATCAAATCCCCGTTTTCAAGCGCTTTAGCGGGGGAGGCACCGTCATCGTCGATGAAGAGACTCTCTTCATCACCTTTCTTTTCGCTAAAAACGATCTGCCGATCACCCCTTATCCGGAACCGATCCTCCGTTGGACGTATGATCTCTATAAAAGCGCCTGGGACCTCCCCGGTTTTTCACTCAAAGAAAACGACTACGCCTTAGAAGAACGCAAATGCGGAGGAAATGCTCAATACTTGCGCAAAGAGCGCTGGCTCCACCACACCTCGTTTCTTTGGAATTATAGGGAAGAGAATATGAACTATTTGAGCCAGCCGAAAAAGCAGCCGGCTTATCGTAAAGACCGGCCCCATGCGGATTTTCTCTGCAAACTCAATCAGTTTGGATCGATGGATTTCTTGATTGGAAAGCTAAAAGAAGAACTTGTAAAGCGGTTTTACATTGCCTCGCTGCCCGAGGAAGAACTGGGCGCTATCCGCACCCGAAGCTACCGCGTTGCCACACACCGTCTCTAATACCATTTATCAAAAATAACGTGTAGTTTGGCTGCGTGAAAGCTCCCTAGGATCGACGATCGTAAAGCACCTAGTATTAGGCAATACAAGGTGCT
>JAKBAE010000113.1 GCA_021809325.1 bacterium | reverse complement strand
TGAATAGGCGCCTTTCGGCATCGAGATAGGTCAAGTAATCGATTTGCCCTTCGTTATAGCGTAGAAAGGAAAGGCGCAAATAAACTTTGAGGGCCTCGACGTTGATCCTTTCGGTTTCGACCTGTTCCAAGGTGATCTTGTGCGTAATCAGTGCGTCGTTGACCTCCTGGAAAGCTGTTAGGATCGTTTGCAAGTATTGATGCAAAAGCTGCTGTTGCTGGGCGATTGCGTAATCGACCTGGTTCGTGATTCTCCACCCTGTGAAAATTTCTTGAAGGACCGGACTGCCGAACGCCCAGATTTTCGAAGTGTTTTGAAACAGGGTGTTCATCTGAATGCTCTCGTAGCCAAACGCGCCGTTGAGCGAGATTTGGGGAAAGAATTGGGTACGGACTACGCCGATATTCGCTCCTGCGGCAATGAGCTGGTGTTCTACGGATTTAATATCCGGGCGCTGGTTAACGATATCAGAGGGCAAAATCGACGACACGGCCGGAGGAAGCACCATCTTTTCCAAGGAAGTTCCCCTTGGAATGTCCTTGGAGGGCTGTCCCAGCAGCACGCTGAGGAGGTCCTCCGTGGTAGCGATATAGATCTCGATGTTTTCTATTTCCCTTTCCGCATCTTGCACCTCGGTGATCGCTTGCTCAACCTCTAGCTTTGAAGTGAGGCCGAGATCGAAGCGCACCTGTGCAAGATAGAGCGCTTTTTGCCGGTCTTCATATGTTTGCTTGGAGATCGCTAACTGCAAATCAAACTGCCGCAGCTGGATATAGGTATTGGCAACCGATGTGACCAGCCCTAAGACGACGGTGCGCCTGGCCTCGATGGAAGAGAGCCATTGTTGATAAGCGGTTTCGACGGTATTTCTCACTTGTCCCCACAAGTCGACGAGATAAGATGCCTGGAAAAGGAAACCAAACGAATTGAAGATCTGCTGTACGCCCGTCGGCACAGCCGTGATCGAGGAGGAGATCTTCTCACGGGAAGTCACCGTGTTGAGCTGAATCTGTGGCCAGTATTCTGAACGAGCAACGCCGAGCTGAGCCAAGTAGGCATCGACATTGGCCATAGCGACCTTTAAGTTTTGGTTATTCGCTAACGCTTGATCGATCATCTTATCGAGCGTCTCGTCGCCAAACTGCTTCCACCAACCGAGGTCCACAGCATTTTCCGTGTCAAGGGGCAGCCTCCAAGCCTCAGGATTTTCGTTTAGCATAGGCCGATCATAGCGCGGGGCGAGCGAGCATCCTGCAAGAAAAAAAAGGAGGATCAACTTTTTCATTTTTTTTCCTTGTAGAAAAGCCTAAAAAAGAGCGGAACGAAGAAGATCGCAAGCGATGTGGCAGCGATCATTCCCCCCATCACGCCAACGCCGACTGAATGGCGCGACGCAGCGCCTGCGCCTTGGCTTGTAACCAGAGGCAGCACTCCGAAAATGAAGGTTAAAGACGTCATGATGATCGCTCGAAAGCGCAGTTTCGCGGCCTCCAAAGCAGCATCAGTGATTGCGAGCCCCTCTTTATGTTTTTGGATGGCGAACTCGACGATCAGGATGGCATTTTTGGCAGCTAAAGCAATGAGCGTGACAAGGCCGATTTGGAAGTACACATCATTTGGCATGTGCTTAAAGTAGATTGCTACAAAGGCTCCAAATACACCAAATGGGACCGCAAGCAAAATCGCAAGCGGTGCCGACCACCTTTCGTATAGGGCGGCCAAGACCAGGAAGACCAAGATCATCGCAGCAGCCAAAATCGGGGCAGAGGTTCCTCCCGCTTCTATTTCCTGGTAAGCGGCCCCGCTCCAGCCATAAGTAAAGTCTTCACTTAAAGTCTCTTTAGCCACCTCCATCATCGCTTGGATCGCCTGGCCCGACGTATAGCCTGGGGCGGGAGACCCCAAAATTTCCGCGGCGGGATAGTCGTTGAAACGGCTAACAAGATTGGCTCCTTTGCCATATTCGATAGAGATCAAAGATTTGAGCGGAACCATTTCGCCAAGGTCCGAACGGACATACATGTTGCCAAGGTCTATGAGAGCCTCGCGATAGGCAGGAGCTGCCTGAACGATCACCTGATAGACCCTGCCGAACTTGTTGAAATTGTTCACATAGACAGAGCCGACGAGGGTCTGCAGAGCTTGAAACACTTCAGTGACTGAGACGCCAAGCATTTTTGCCTTAGCGCGATCGAGGTTGATATAGAACTGCAAATTGTCGAACTGCGCTGTCGTATGGAGCGGCTGGAGTTCCGGGCGCTTCCGCGCTGCTTCAATCACAGACTGCACCATATGGGAGAGCGCGCTTGGACCGCCATCGCCGCGGTTTTCAATCCAAAACTCAAATCCGCCAACAGTGCCAAGCCCTTGAATCACAGGAGGATTTAGGACCGTCACGCTTGCATCCAACAGATTAGCGTAAGAGCGGTTGAGATCTTTTAAGATCGCTTTGGCTGCCAGATTTTTGCTCTTGCGGTCCCTCCAATTTTTGAGGACGATAAAATTCGTGCCGATTGTCGTGCGGGACAAACTCTCGACCATGCTAAATCCGGTAAGAGATACGACGTGTTCGACGCCGGGATGGTTCATGGCAATTTGTTCGATCTGTTGGTCGATGGCCACCGTGCGATTGAGGCTTGCCCCATCAGGCATGGTCGCAAGCGCAATGAGATACCCTTGGTCTTCATCAGGCAAAAAGCTCGTTGGAATCTTTTTCGCCAAAAATCCGGCGACGCACACAATCGCTAAAAAGATGGCAATGCCCAGCCACAACCTTTCGATCAGCTTGTGAGTCAGGCGCACATACCACTGGCGGATCCAATCAAATCCTTTGTTAAAATAGTTCGCCCATGCATAAGATTTTTCTTGAGGTTTCAAGACAAGCGCCGCAATAGCTGGGCTGAGCGACAAAGCCACAATGCCGGAGAAGATCACTGAAATAGCGATGGTAATTGCAAACTGCCGGTAAAGCTCTCCCGCGATCCCGCCCAAAAATGCAACGGGAATGAACACCGCGCAAAGTACGAATACGATTGCGATCACGGGCGCCGTCACCTCTTCCATTGCCTTGAAAGCGGCTTCTTTTGGGGGGAGGCCATGCTCAACCATGTTCCTTTCGACGTTTTCGACCACGACAATCGCGTCATCGACAACAATCCCAATGGCGAGCACCATTCCGAAGAGAGTCAAAGTATTGATCGAATAGCCCAGCAAGTACATCCCGGCAAAGGTTCCGATGATCGAGACGATGAGAGCCATGACCGGGATGAGGGTCGCTCTCCATTTTTGCAAGAAAAGAAAGACGATGAAGACGACAAGGAGAGCCGCTTCGAGCATGGTTCGGATCACTTCCTTGATCGAGGCGTGAATGAAGAGGGTCGAATCATAAGGCACCGAATAGACGATCCCTTCAGGAAAGCGCTGAGAGATTTTTTCCATCCCCTTTCGGATCGCCTTCGTCAGCTCCAGCGCATTGGCGCCATATTCTTGGTAGATCACAAGGAGTACCGACGACGTGCCGTCTAACTCGCCATCCATCGTATAATCTTGTGCGCCAAGAGTGACGGTAGCCACATCTTTGAGCCGCACCATGGACCCGCTGAGATCAGCGCGTAAGATGATGTTCTCAAAATCCTGCGGCGTCGTCAGCCTTCCTTGCGTAGAAAAGGGAACTGTCATCGTAACTGGATGGACATTTGGCGCTTGGCCGAGCTGGCCAAGGCCGAAATCTTGGTTTTGGTCCTGGATCGATGCGACGATATCGGCAGGAGAAATCCCCATTTGCGCCATTAGATCGGGGCGGAGCCATATGCGCATTGCATAGTTGCGCTGGCCGATGATCGAGATATTGCTGATGCCCGGGATTAAATCGAGGTCGTTGACAACGTTGATGCTTGCATAATTGCTGACAAATGTCTGGTCGTATCTGCCGTCTGGCGATTGGAGGGCTACGACCATGAGGATGGATGGAGATTGCTTTGTAATGGTGAGCCCTTGGTGCTGCACTTGCGTCGGCAGCTGAGCCTGGGCTTGACTAATCTGGTTTTGGACATTGACTTGCGCCATGTCGGCGTTTGTTCCAATTGCAAAATAGACATCTAGGGTCATGGATCCAGTCGGAGAATTCTGCGAATACATGTAAATCATGTCCTGTACCCCGAGGACCTGTTGTTCAAGCGGCGAGGCGACGTCATTGGCCATCGTATCGGCATTTGCTCCGTTATAGGTGGCTTGTACTTGGATGAGGGGCGGAGTGATATTCGGGTACTGCTCGATGGGCAGGGTATACATGGCGACAAGGCCGGCAAAGACAATGACGAGCGAAAGGGCGCTTGCAAAAATCGGATGGCGAATGAAAAATTTTGAGATCATGAATCCGTTTTCTCTTCGGGAGCGCTCGGCGCCATCTGCTGGATATTCACAGGACTGCCGTTTCGGATCTTATTCACCCCTTCCGCTATGACGAGATCGCCCACCTTAAGCCCGTCGAGGATGATCCAATAATCAAGATACCAATCGCCCAGCTGGACGGATTGCTGCACTGCCTTCCCGTCTTGAATCAAGAAGACAAACGGCCCGTTTTGCCCCTGCACAACAGCAGTTTGCGGGACGAGGATCGCGTTCGGGCGAGTAGCTCCCTTGAGGACGACGCTCACGAACTGCCCGGGATAGATGTAGAGATTGGGATTGGCCAAGATCGCGCGGACGAGCAGCGTACCGGTGCTTTGCTGGAGCGCGGGATTCGTAAAATCGATGAACCCCTCGCCCGGCAGTACAATGCCGTTGGAAAGGATCGCCTCAATCTTAAAATTCATGTCCTTGGGCCATTCCAGCTGCTTTTTTTGCACTGCAAAGCGCGCTGCAAGCAGATCTTGGTCAGAGACCGAAAAGTTGATCCAGATCGGGTCGACGACGTACATCGTGGTGAGCAGATTTTCTTCGCCAGGCGCGATGAGCGCGCCTTCGCGGTACTTTGCCTGGCTTGCTAAGCCGGTGACCGGGGCTGTGATCGATGCGAAGCCAAGATTGAGCTGGGCGTGGTAGAGCTCGGCCTCTGCGCTATCTAGATTTCCTTTGGCCGACCATTCTTCAGCGACTGCGTTGTCAAGGTCGCGCTGGCTGACTGCGTTTTCAAGATAAAGAGGGACCATGCGAGCCTTTGTCTGCTCAGCATTCCAAAGCAAGGCTTTCATCCGCTCTACTGTTCCTTGAGCCTTTTCCACATCAGCAATGAACGGCCGCTGATCGAGCACAAACATCAGATCGCCCTTCTTGACGAGCGCCCCCTCTTTATAATCGATCGACTCTAAATACCCTTCCACGCGCGCACGTATCTGCACAATGTGGGAGCTTTCGCCAACCCCGATATACTCAAAGTCGGCAGGGATCGTCTTGGCAGCCACGCGAATCGCAGAGACGGAGGCGGGCGGTTTCGGCGGCTTTACAGTTTTTTGGCAGCAAACAAAAGTTAAAATAAGAAGAAAACAAATGAACCGCTTCATAAAAGCGACCAATAGCAAGGACACTAAATCTTCGTCAAACAAATCAACGCAAAGCATAGGAAATTTAAGGGCACCTTGAATTCCCTATACTTAAGGAAAAATCACTCGATTTTCAGAGAGAAAAGAAGGACATGGGCATGATTTGCGAAAGAAGAGAGTATTGAGATCTGTTTGGAACAGCTGTCCCATTTCTTTCCCATGAGCGGGACAGTCGATTTACTTTTGAAGGGACATTTTGGAGATTATTTTCTCTATAAGAATTGGGGGCGGCTGGACGATTTCAGAACTTTTGACTGTAAGCAGCTATTGTCTTCCGCTATGCTATTTTCAAAATTTTATCAAGATACGAGAACTAAAACATGGCAAACGGAGAAATTGTTCTATACACCACAGAAGACGGGACAGCTTCCATCCAACTCAGGACCCAAGACGGCACTGTTTGGCTAACCCAGGCCGAAATCGCCAAACTCTTCCAAACAACTCCTCAAAACATAACTACGCATCTCCGAGCTATTTACGCTGACAAGGAGTTGAATGAAGCCGCAACTTGTAAGGAATCCTTACAAGTTCAATCTGAAGGGAAAAGAACAATTCAGCGGAGTCTCAAGTTTTACAATCTTAGTGTAATACTTGCAATTGGCTACCGCGCTCGCTCTCCCCGCGGAATGCAATTTCGGAAATGGGCAACAATTCACCTCCAGGAATACCTCGTTAAGGGTTTTGTAATGGACGATGAACGCTTGAAGCAGCCTGGAGGTAATGATTACTTTGAAGAGTGGTTGGCTCGAATTCGAGAGATCCGATCTTCAGAAAAGCGCTTCTACCAGAAAGTGCGAGATATTTACGCAACAGCGGTTGATTACGATGCTAAAAGCGATCAGGCTCAGTTGTTTTTCAAAAAAGTTCAGAACAAAATGCTCTGGGCTACGACCCATAAAACAGTCGACGAATTGATCGTAGAGCGAGCAGATCCTAAACTGCCCAATATGGGGTTGACAAGTTGGGAAGGACAGCGCGTGCGCCAGCAAGACGTCACCATCGCCAAAAATTATCTCACTCAAACGGAACTGGAAGAGCTCAATCAAATTGTCGTCATGTATTTGGATTATGCGGAGTTACAAGCAAAACGTCGAAAGACGATAACAATGAGAGAATGGGAAGCAAAGCTGGATACTTTCCTTAGCTTCAACGAAAAAGATCTTCTAAACCACGCAGGTAAGATATCCGCCCAAGTAGCAGAAAAGCTCTCCCTTGAACATTATTCCGAATTTAATCAAAAGCGCCTTGAAGAAGAGAAACTGCGCGCTGATGAGGAAGACATTGCTCTTCTTCAAGCGATCCAAGAAAAAGCTAGTGCACCTTTTCATAAAGAATTGAGATAATTTCGAGCGTGAAAGCTCTCTACAATCGACGATCGCAAACTGGCTAGTATTAATTCAATACAAACCAGTTTGCGATCGTCGATTGTAGGGGCTTTGACGCCGAAATTACTCCAATTCT
>JAKBAE010000112.1 GCA_021809325.1 bacterium | reverse complement strand
CCAAACTCGTCTTTCACGGCCATAAATAGGGAATACGAGTCGAGCCAGGAGCGGTTTTGATCTAGAAAGAAGAGGTAGTCCGGTTGGTTTTGGAGCGAGGAAAAGGTCAATTCAAAATATTTGAAGAGCCAGCGCATTTTTTCCCGCCGGACCTGGGAATAGCTCAGTCTGTCGCTCGAAGCAAATGGCTGGAAGGCGGCTATGTCGAACTGCGCATCGGGCAAGGCGGCAAGATCGAGATAGATGGGATTCAAGGCGCAAGACGAGAGGGCGTTATAGGGACTAGGATCTTCTCCGGAATCGGTGATCGGGAGAAGTTGCAAGCAGTCGAAGCCAACCGATTTGCACCAGTCAATGAGGCGGGGAAGGTCTCCGAAATTTCCTATGCCGCTGCTTTGCTCTGTACGCAGCGCCCAAAGAGGGACGCAGATGCCATGATGAGGGCCTAGGCCGATCTTCTTCCAGGCTTGCGCAGTCTTGGTTTGGCTTAAGAAAGATGCGAGATCACTCATCTAAGTCCAAAGGGGTTCTCTTTTTTTGCCGATCCGTGGATGGGGGCTGGTCCCGGCTGGCCATTTTCAATCGCTTGCCGCCAAAGCTCGGCATAGTCGATGAAGTTGGCCACGAAGACGGCGAGCTGTTTCCCATCAATCTGTTTCAGGGGGTAAAACTGATGGAGTGTGAGGGTGTTTTTCATTTTAAGAAAGCCGAAGATCGCGGTGCGCGGATCCGGAAGGTTGTTTGCTTTAAGCGCTTCGGCGAGGACATTTTCGCAAAAGCGGCCGGGAGGCAGCTCTGCCAACAGACAGGCGATGAGGATTTTTTCACCGGTCGTATCGGTTTGGATCTGGATGGAGAGATTCTTGTGGATCCGGAGTTGGCAAGCCCGGTTTTTATCCACATGGAGAGTTAGCCCAAGCGCTTCTCCCAGTCTTTGGATGATCTCTTCAAAAGGTTCGTTCATATGAATTTATCTTTAGGTCCTTCCGGCTTTTTTTTCTTTTTCTTCTCGTCTTCTTCTTTTTCCTCTTCTTCTTCGAGCTGGTCTTCAATCATTTCAAGGGCTTTTAAGAAAGAGAGGAAAAGTTCATCCCGCTGCTGCGGCGTCCGGTAGTAGCGCGGGGCGATTTGTTTGACGGCATCGCGCATCTGCGTAAAGATGATGAGCTGGGCGATCGCTTCATTTGAAATCCCGAGCAGCCGCGCGGACTGGATGATCTTATCCGGCGACATGAAACGCTCGGCGAGGTATTTAACAAACATTTTTGCCAAAACCTCGAAGTCGAGGCGGATTGGTTTGATGACGCCATAGGACGAAAACTGCTTATTGATCTGCACCATGCGGCTTTGGAAGAAGCGAAAGACCCCGAGAATGCCTTGCAAGGAGCGCGTTTCGTCGAGAAGGCGTTTGAGCTCGGGGCGGGGGATCGAAGGCCCTTTTGCCCTGAGATCGGACCCGAGCGAGTGCAAGAGGAAGCGGATCACGACCTTGAGCTTGTCGTAGACAAAACGGTTGGCAAGCTCGTCGAAGAGTTTTAATGGATCGCGCGGCGTTTGGGTGATATCTTTATACATTTCGCGCAAAGAGGTGGGAGAGCCAAGCCCTTTTTCGGAAAATTCGCGCGACTGCGTGCCAATATTTCGGCCGGATTTAATCTCCGCTTCGAAGCGGGCCCTGAACAGCTCTTTTGCCAGACGTAAGTTTGCGATCGTTTGGGGGGTGGCCGTTTCGAGTAAAAAGTCGAGGGCTTCGTCAGCAAGGGCCGGGTCGGGATAGGCTTCGAGAAGCTTTTGGATGATCTCGTCCGGCGTATCGGACGCCATAATGCGGGAGCGGAGGATGAGGAGCGTTTTGACTTGCAGCTCCCAGTTTTGCCGCTGAAAGCGAGCTGCGCTCTCCTCGACCTCCTCGATTTTCATTACCTTGAGCTCTTCTCCCTCGGTTTTCTTTTCATCCGTACGCTCTTTTTCCCCCATCCGCTTTTCCAGCCTCTCAAAACGGCGCATCATGGCCAAGGGATTAAAGGCATCGAGCTCGACCCACTGCTGAAAATCCCCTTCGCTTTCGCTCTGCCGAATCTCTTCCGCTTCAGCCGCTTGCTGCAAGGCCCTTAAGGAAACCGGGTTAGAGGGAGAGGCTCCGGTGACGCGTGGGTCCATTTACACTCCTAGGTCAGTTGCACCCGCCCGAGGGGCTGAATGCGGATTTCTGGAACGATCTCCTGGAAGGAGACGACGGAGAGATCTGGGAATTCCGCTTCGATCAGTTTGCGGACAAAGCGGCGGACGTCGATCGCAGTCAAGAGCACGGGAGGCTGGCCGCCGGGCGGCGTGGGCTGGATGACCGTGCGCATTGAGTGCAAGATAAGCTGTACCGAGTCGGGGTCGAGGGCGAGGTAGGAGCCGACGGAGGTTTGTTTGATGGCTCCGCGGACCATATCTTCGATTTCAGGGTCGAGGAGATAGACGGAGAGGACCGACTGGCCAAGAGAGTATTTGTAGCTGATGTAGCGGCGCAGCGACGATCGGACATACTCGGTCAGGAGCACCGTATCTTTTTCCGTTTGCGCCCATTCGCTGAGGGCTTCGAGGATGGTGCGCAAGTCGCGGATTGAGATCTGCTCTTGCACGAGCCTTTTTAAAATTTCGGTCAGTTTCTGCAGAGGAACGAGGCGCGTGACTTCTTTGATGAGGTCCGGGAATGAGCGTTCGATGAATTCGAGGATTGCGCGGACCTCCTGAATGCCGATGAACTCGCTTGCGTAGTGGCGGAAGAAGCGGGATAGATGGAGGATCATTACCTCGGGGCCGGTCCAGAAGCGGATCTGCGCTTTTTCGAGCAGCTCCCTGTACTTCTCCTCGACCCAAAGGGCCGGCATTCCAAAGGAACTTTTTGCGGCGGTAAAAGGGATGTTGAATCGCCTGAGCGTCTCTTCCGTCTCATTCGTAAGCAAACTTTTCGGGACGACCCTGCCTCTTGCAATGGGCACTTCGTTGAGCTGGATCGCATATTCGTCGTTTTCGAGGATTAGCGAATCGGTGCGGACATGCACCCCGGGGAAGCGGACGCCGAGGTCTTGGTAGAGGGTATGGCGCATCTTGGGGATCATTTGATCGATAAAGGTTGTCCCTTGCTTGTCTTTGCGGATGACATAAGAAAGATTGGCCCCTAGCTCGACGACGACGGGCAAGGTCAAGGCAAATTCATCTTTGCCGCCGCGCACCATCGCATGGCCTTCCACGTCTACGTCGGTCGGCCCGATCCCGGCGGCAGCTTTCGCTGCGGCTTTGCGGGCATTCGACCAGATGAAGTAGCCTGAGGTTCCCACACCGGCCGAAAGGAGCAGGAAGGGAATGGGGGGGAAAGCAGGGATCCAGGCCATGAGGAAAAGAACGCCGCTGCCGATCATGAGGGCTTTGGGCTGTCTGAAGATTTGTTCGGCGATCTCGCGGCCGAGGTGGGCGTCTTTGCGATCGGAAGAGACGCGCGTGGTGACGATACCGGCCGTAATGGCGATCATCAAAGAGGGGATTTGCGTGACCAAGCCGTCGCCGATGGAAAGGAGGGTATAGATCTTCGCCGCCTGGCCGAGCGACATATTATGCATGACGACGCCGATAATGAGCCCCCCGATGATGTTGATCAGCGCGATGACAATGCCCGCGATGACGTCGCCCTTGACGAACTTCATGGCACCGTCCATGGCTCCGTAAAGCTGGCTTTCTTTCGCCAAACCAAGGCGCAGCTCGCGCGCCTGCTGGGTATCGATGGTGCCGGAGCGCAGGTCCGCGTCGATGCTCATCTGCTTTCCGGGCATGGCGTCCAGGGTAAATCGGGCTGCGACTTCAGCAACCCGCTCGGCGCCTTTAGTGACGACGATGAATTGGACGATGGTGATGATGAGGAAGACGACGGCTCCGACGACGTAGTTGCCCCCGACGATGAAGCTTCCGAAGGCGTGGATGATCTTGCCGGCATTCGCGTGGAGGAGGATCTGCCTTGTCGAGGAGATGTTGACGCCGAGGCGATACAAGGTCGTCAAGAGCAAAAGGGACGGGAAAATCGTTAGCTGTACCGCCTTTTGGATGTAGATCGCAACGAAGATCAGGATGATCGAGACCGTCAGGTTGATCGAAATCAAAACGTCGATGACATTGGGGGAGACGGGGAAGATCAGCATCATGATGATTGCGATAAGCACTAAGGCAAGTATCAAGTCGCTCGATCCCCCGATTGCGGTCAAGGTCCTTTGACCTCCAAGCAGACGGGTGATTGAATCTAGGAACTTTTTCAAGGTAACAACTCACTATTTATATTTGGGTTTGCTTCCAATGTGCGAACCCACTTGAGAATTTCGGACACGGCGGCATAGGTATCCTTAGGAATATAATGCGAAATTGTGCCTTTCGTGTACAGTTCCCTCGCTAAATCTACGTTTCGCATGATCGGGACTTTGTTTTCGAGTCCGATTTTGATGATGTTATCTGCTGCGGCTCCGGCGCCCATCGTGAGGATGAGGGGAGCTGCATCTTCTCCTACATCGTATTTGATGGCGATCGCGAGGTGCGTGGGGTTGGTGATGATCGCGCGAGCGCGTCTTGCAGCCCCGGGCCCTTCCTGGTATGCGATTTCGCGGGCTATTTCGCGCCTTTTTCCTTTGATCAGCGGGTCTCCCTCCGTGTCCTTATATTCCCGTTTGACCTCGAATTTTTCCATTTTCATCTCTTTGGCAAACTGCTTTCTTTGGAAGGCGAGGTCGAAAAAGGCGATCAAAAGGAAAAAGACGCCGACCTGGATCGTCACGTTGAAGAGGAAGTTCTTGACGATCTGCATGCTGACGATCGGGGGCATGGCGACGGTGGCGATGATCTCGGGCAGGGATGCCCAGATAATGAGGTAGATGATGATGGCGGCGCCGAGAATTTTTAAACACGATTTGAGAAGCTCGACAAAAACCTTCAGCTTAAACTTTTGTTTAAGACCTTCGATTGGGTTGAGTTTTTTGAGGTTGAACTTCATTGGCTCGAAGGAGAAGACCGGCCCGATGATGAGGAAGTTGACGACCACGCCGATGAAGGCGACAAGTCCCATGATCGGCAGGCTGGTTTTTCCGATGACCTCGGCTGCCCGGATCATGTAGAAGCCGGCCCTGCTTTCAAAGTCGCTGCGGGTGACTGCATGGAACATTTCGAGCATAAAGCTCGCTATCGCGTTGAAGAAGATTCCGCCCATGGCAAGGACGGACGAGATTGAGACGACAAAGGTAATCGCTGCTGGGAAGTCTTGAGATTTGGCGACTTGTCCTTTTTTACGCGCGTCGCGCAATTTCTTAGGGGTCGCCTTTTCGGTTTTTTCTGCCATGCGATACAAGGGTATCGCAGGGCGGAAGTACTGTCAACACCTCAACTAGTTGACTTCTTCGGAAAGAACAAAGCGAAAGCAGTTCCATGCATTAGAGATAGACTGTTGTTCACTTTCGTTATGCTTATCCATAAATTGTTTTATAGCGATTCCTAAAAGGCCCATTCCCGTCTGTTGTTGGGTTGCACTTCCATTAAGCATGTAGGGCAAGATTTGTTTGATTACAAGATTTAGATTGAATAAATTGTTTTTAAGATATTTACAAAAAGCTGTTTCTTCAATTAGAAGTTCTTTGTTTTTCATGATTTCTGCGATACTGTCGATTATTTCGCTCGGTAAATTCTGAGGCGCTTTGAAATTGCTAAACATTGTGCGAATGTCGATTGGATCTCTTCCGTCTTCTTTGGAGATCTGCAATACTCGTTCAGCCATTGAGTTGTATTTTGCATCGTTAAGGGGTGCATAGGGAGCATACATCTTATCGCCAAAGGACTTTATGGCTTTTTCTTCCTCTGTTAAAAACTCTAGCGGAAGATCCTTGATTGCTTGATAGACTTTCATAGCAGGGCTGTCCATCTGTGCAAATGAAGCGCTAGGCTCGATTGCTTCGCAGGACAATATCCATTCAAGAGCTTTGGTGCGGCTTGGGTAATGTATAGGAAGATCCATCGAGTGAGTGAGAGAAGACTCGAAATAGTTAAATTCTTTTCCTTCAAATAGCTTTTGGAATGAGGTAGAGGTATATAGCCTAAATGTTAAAGATTCTTGGATTTCTTTTTCGCAATACTTAAATCTTGGGTGGCTTTGGATTGCATCTCTAGCAAGTTTGAAACGATCCTCATTTGAGGAAGGTTCTGTTAGTTTTTTTGCCTCTTTTGCGAGTTCGCTTTTCCATAATTTTTCTGCGCCTTCCAGGATATCCTGCACCTGCTCTTTTGGAAGGATGTCTTTGTATCTTGGGTCGGACGCATACGCAACAGCTTCTTCAATAAAGAAGAGATCTCGGTCATCCATCTGATTGGGTTCTTTTGCAAGAGAGGAAAGGGCTTGAGAGAGGGTGGCTATTGGAATTACTGTATCAATTTTGGTGCAATCTTCTTCTTTTTCTGAAGTGAGCGGGATTTGGCTTTGCTCTACCATGCTGGAGGGGCGATGATAAAAATATTCGGCAAAATAGCTGAGAGCCCCTAAAGCAACTCCTGCTACAAGACCGGCTAGGGCTCCTAAGGGGCCGCCGATGACGAGTCCAGCCAGGGCTCCTGCAATACCAAGCGATACCGTTCGCTCGAGAAGCAAACTTATATTTTTCCCTTTCCATTGAGTTGGAGGAAGGAAGGGGGGATTACTTTCAGAATTGTTGACTAAATAAATACCGGACATTCTTTGCCTTCTGTTGTTGTTTGGTTATTATATCATCTTTATTTTTTTTTGTAAATTAACAAAGCTATGTATAAATTTTAATTAACTAAATATTTTTTATATATAATTAATTATTTAATCAATAAACTATGGATTTGCTCTCTGTACTGGACAAAAAAACAGGATAAAGACGATCGGCGAAGCGCCGACATGATCTGCAGGATAAATTAATCTATCTTGCCTATCCTGCCGCTTGCGATCTTGCGCATCCTGTTCTCTTC
>JAKBAE010000111.1 GCA_021809325.1 bacterium | reverse complement strand
TTAACAAGTTCAGCCAAGCTTTGCTTGGCGCACGGATGCGCAAGATCGCAAGCGGCAGGATAGGCAAGATAGATTAATTTATCCTGCAGATCATGTCGGCGCTTCGCCGATCGTCTTTATCCTGTTTTTTTGTCCAGTACAGAGGGGATTGGTATAAAAACGGATTTCGCCCCATAAAGAGCGCTTCTTCGACTTTGGCTTCAGACAAAATCTCCAAAGGCGCCGACTCTTGGGAATCTTCAAGAAGAAGCTGGGCGCGGCATCCTTCTAACTTTTGGATCCTTTTAGACAGAGACGGCGCTGTTAAATTGAATCTCTCATTGCCTTCTTTATCTATTAGGAAATTGGCTAAACGGCGCTTTGATTTTAATTCTAAATTTTGGGCCTTTTGCTTTCTGATCGCGCTGATCGCCGCATCAACCGCTTCGTTCTTTAATTTTTGCAGTTTTTCCGGATCTTGCAATTCCTTCGGAGTCAGCCGGTCTTTAGACACTTTGATCAAGCCCTTCACCGCCTCACTATCAAGCTGTTTTTGAACATGGCGGTCCACGGCGAAATAGCCAATAACCGCAACCAACAAGATGGCCAAAGAGATGGGCCAAGTAAGCGGACTTACTTTAAAAAGGATAATCGCAGCAACCATTGCCACCCTGGCGATCGTCTTATAAAGGTTATCGTTCATCCGAATCTGCACGAGGGAGCGAGAGATCAAAAAGCGGGTCTCTTGATCAGTGTATCGCCAGTGATCCGACGTGTCAGGCTGCTTCGCATCCTTATCTCCTAAAACTCCGTACCCATCGTTTCGAATCAAATGCCAAGAAGGAATTTGGACTACGGGAGCTGTTAGAGAATATTTTCCTCCATAGCCAGCAAACGAATTCCCAAAGTAGGGAATCACTTTCTCAATCCCCAGAGCTTTTGCGATCGTTGAGATCTCGTCCCGAAGCTGGGTCCTTTCTGACAGTTTTCCCCGTAAATGTTCCCCTAAATCATCTTTTCCTCTGATCTTGACGCCGGAAAAGAGCGTTCCTAGTTTCGGAACAAGGTAATAAAAAATATTTGTGATTGGATCCAAAAGAGAATAGGCCCCATTCATTGTCTGATCAAACGCCAAAGCGCTTGCTGTAATAGTTGTTGCGTGAGCCATATTAATTCAAACCTAACTTCATAAGCACTATAATAACCAATCAGACTCATAATTTCAACCTCAAACAAAACTATAAGTAATTATAATTTCAGTTTTTAAGAAAAAGTCTATTGCAAATTTTAGGGAAAAACTTCAAAATAGACTCTCATTTACAAGGAAAAAGAGAATGACCGTTCGCGTACGCATTGCTCCATCGCCTACAGGCGACCCACATGTTGGAACTGCTTATATCGGGCTGTTCAACTTAATTTTTGCGCGCCATTTCAAAGGAAAATTTATTTTGCGCATCGAAGATACTGACCAGACAAGGAGCCGGCCTGAATACGAAAAAAATATTTTTCTAGCTCTTCGCTGGTGCGGCATCGAGTGGGATGAAGGCCCTGACATCGGCGGCCCGTATGGGCCCTATCGGCAATCGGAGCGAACGGAAATCTACCGCAAATATGCATACGAGCTGATTGAAAAGGGAAAAGCGTACAAGTGTTTTGCCACACCTCAAGAGCTAGCCGAGATGCGTGAAACGGCGTCGGCTGAAGGCCGGCACGTTGGATACGACAGGCGCTACCGGGACCTTTCGCCCGAAGAGGTGAAAAAAAGAGAAGAGGCGGGCCAACCCTTTGTGATCCGTTTGAAGGTACCGCTAAGCGGCGAGTGCGTTATAGAAGATCAGGTCAAAGGGAAGATTGTTTTCCCTTGGGCCGATGTGGACGATCAGGTTCTGCTCAAATCGGACGGCTTTCCCACCTATCACCTCGCAGCCGTCGTCGACGATCATTTGATGAAGATCTCCCATGTGATCCGCGGGGACGAGTGGATGGTCTCGACGCCAAAGCATGTTTGCCTCTATGAAGCGTTTGGCTGGCAGGCTCCGGTATACATGCATATGCCGCTTCTTTTGGGAAAAGACGGAAGGAAACTCTCTAAACGGCGCAACCCGACCTCGATCTTCTATTTTCGCGACTCCGGCTATCTTCCCGAAGCTTTAGTCAATTTCCTCACCTTGATGGGCTATAGTATGCCAAACGACCAAGAAAAATATACGCTAAGCGAGATCATTCAAAGCTTCGATCCGAAGAGGATCGGAATCTCCGGCGCCTATTTCGATCCGCAAAAACTCGACTGGCTCAATCAAAAGACACTTCTTGAGTCCGTTCCTGAAAGCGATCTATGGCCCCGGCTTTGCACCTGGCAGTTCAACGACGAGTTTATGAAAAAGCTGATCCCGCTCATCCGCCCAAGGCTCAAGACATTCGGCAGTTTCATGGAGCTGTGCGATTTCTTTTTCATCAACGATTTGAAGCTCACCCCTGAGAAACTCCTTCCAAAAGGGCTCCTTCCCGAGACTGCAGCCTCTCTTTTGCAATGTTTCATCTGGGGTTTGGACGAAATGGAAGACTGGAGCGGATCAGCACTAGAAACCGTTTCCCATACGGCGGCGGAAGCGTTTGGCCTGCACCATAAAAAGATCCTGATCCCGCTCCTTTTTGCCACGGTGATGGGAAAACAAAGCGGGCCGTCTCTCTACGAATCCGTTTCCCTTCTAGGCAAAGAGCGGACGCGGGCGAGAATGCTCTCTGCCATTGAGCTTTTAGGAGGGCTTTCCGGGAAAAAACTCGATAGGCTCAAAAAGTGCTGGGATAAAAAAGAGTGCCAAGAAATCAGCGCTACGGCGTAACTTCTTCCTCGCTCAAGGGAACCTCTTCCTTTTGCGAATGGGAGATGATGTATCCGCGGCTGTTGACCTCGCTGACGTTGCAGCCTGAGAGGAGGAGGGCAAAAAGAGCTATGAAACAAAAGCGCATAATCAAGATTTTAATCGCGAAGCACAAATGAATCAACACAATCGACTCAGCCCTTTCCCTTCGCGTATCTTAGAGAGGAAACTTCTCACGGGAGGCGAGTCTACGAAAAAGACATACCATCTCTCCCTCGATCTCGCCGGTTCGGGCATCGCTTACGCTCCGGGAGACAGCGTAGCAATTCTACCCGAAAACGACCCGCTTGAGGTCGATGTTTTTTTAAAAGCAGCCGGCTGCTCAGGAAACGAAGAGATTGTCGATTCAAGAAGCCAAGAGAGACTTTCTCTTCGGAGTTATTTGCTCCGAAAAGCAAACCTGCAAAAGCCAAGTCCCGCTCTTCTCAAGATGCTGCAAACACCCTCTCTTCCCGGCGAAGAACAAACGCCTGCCGAATGGCTTTTGAGCGCTCCCAATGCGCCTTTTTGCTATCATGAGATCCCCTCTCTCTTGCTGCCTCTTCTTCCCCGCTTTTATTCCATTGCCTCTTCGCAGCACCTTTTTCCCGATGAGGTCCATTTGACAATAGCCCATGTCAGCTACCTGTCATCCAAGGGAAAGCTTCGCTACGGGGTCGGCACCCATTTTCTCTGCGATAGGGCAGAGATTGAAACCACAGAAGTTCCCCTTTACCTTCAACCATCCCACGGATTTAAACTCCCTTCCGATCCAAACGCCTCAATCATTCTAGTCGGCCCGGGCACAGGCATCGCTCCCTATCGGGCCTTTTTGCAAGAGCGTCTCTACAAAAAGACGCAAGGGCGAAATTGGCTCTTTTTTGGAGAGCGTCATCGCAAACACGATTTTTACTACGCCGACTTTTGGCTTTCTCTTGAAAAACAAGGACGATTGCGGCTCGATCTCGCGTTTTCGAGAGACGGAGCCCGTAAAATCTATGTGCAGCATAGGATGTGGGAAAACCGCAAAGATCTCTGGGAGTGGATCGAAGAAGGCGCCTTCTTCTACGTATGCGGGGATGCAAAAGAGATGGCCAAGGACGTTGAGGCCATGCTGCAAAAAATCGCTGCGGACCAAGGAGGGCTTTCCGAAGAAGACGCTCGCCGGAAAATCAAAGAGCTCCGGGCCCAGAAGCGTTATCTGGCCGATGTCTATTAGGTTTTTGTTAACCGAATCTTAAGATTTACTTAACCACTCCTTGACACAATAGCTCATACAACGATAATGAAAAGGAGACAGTCAATGAGGTGTTTTTTATGGACATTCACGTCAGTTCCTCCTATATCAACCTTCCGCCGGCGCATCTCGCTCAACCTACAGACGCAGATTGCACTCCCAAAAAATCCCCTCCTCTAGACTTTAACTTACACCCTAACTGCACGAACTGCCCATTTTACCCATGCGACCAGATCAAGCACCTCCGCTCTTACTCTCCCAGAACCCTCCCTTCTAGTATTCACAAAATGACCCTCAATATAGCAAACTTTCTGTCTCGATACGATGTGCATATTCCACCTCCTCTTTTTTCTGTTTTGGCACAATCGTATTTTGATCAATACGAACCTCTTTCGCCCGATGGCTGCAGCTTAGTAGCTGCTTTAGCAAAAATGAATCTCTTAGAGCCATGTTTGATTGCCATCCAATATTTGACCGTTAAAAAAAGCCCCTTTTCCCAAGCGCTCTTGGGCAACCTTTTAAAACTAGGCCTGCAAATCATCAAGCAGTCTTCTTTTCAATACGTCTTTGATGAGAACTTTCTAAAAGAGCTCACAAAATCTGAGAAGTCAAAAATGCTTCGGCTAAGGGATGCAATTGAGCATATTCTAGCTATCAGTAAACAAGAGCAATGTGAAATACTGCGGGACTTGATACCAAGAGCGGAGAAAACTCTATCCGCAAAAAGTTCCCTTACCATTGCCAGAGAAGGCGCAAAGCTACTTAACCCAAAAGATTTACATCGACACCATCTTTTTCCGGACGATCCTTTTTATGAACAGAAACTATTTCTCATCGCTGTAAATGAACTCTTATCGAAAGCGCCTTGTCATTCAAAAATCAACCAAGAGCTAAGAGACTGCCTACATCAATATGCTTTAGCCTGCCTCACAGCTCCTGATTCTTTAAACTTGATTTCGATAGATCCGGAAATAAAGGAGATCAGTAAAAGCATTTTGAAACTTGAAGGGAACTGCCTAGACCTCATCACCCCTCGCCAAATCCAATGGATCAAATCAATTCAACAATCCCCTCCTGTCACTTTAGAACAGCTCCAACTATTGATGATGTGGACGCAAGGAGCCATTCCCTTTGAGGAGGCAGAATCCATTCTAGCTGGATCGAGACAAGAAGATCCTAACGGCGATCTCTATCGATTTGCCTCAGACAAATATAAAATATTAATAAAGGAATCCCCTAGCCTCGATCTCCTCGAACATTTGCTTAGCTTTCTTCTTTGCTGGAAAGACACTTTGGCAAATCGGGAACTGCGAGAGGATCTCATGGGCGGAACTTCAAAAATCTTCTACGAACCGCCTCAGCTTATGGCAGCCGATTCGCCTAAAGAAAAAAGCAACCTCTCAAAATTTGCTTCTTCATCAAATCTATTTCCGAAAAAAATCCTAAAAGTTCACGCATCTTCTCACCAAGGTCGGTTCTTTCCTTATACGAGCCAAAACATTGCAGATAGCGTCCTTTCCTATTTGCTTACAGGTGAAGAAGTAAAGGTAACGGATTTAGCGCTTCATCACCCTCCGAAAGCTCCTTCTCCTGCTGTTTCCGCACAAAGTCAACGATTCAACCAAATCCCTCAATTTTTCATAAATCAGATCCTAGATGAAAGAGGGTCTCTCGACACTGCACGAAGAATTGTAAAAAAGCTATGCAAAGCAGAAAACATACTGCTCAAAAGTGGTGCTTTTGAGCCGGCTAGATCTCTCAGCGTCGTTTTTGATCAAGCCTCGATTAGCAGATTGGAGAAGGCTTTTTCAGCTTCTTTCTCTCATTTTGAAAACCTGAGTTCATGGTATACCCCAAAAAAGGACTTTGAAAAACTCCGAGCTCTGCAAAATGAACATCCAACCCCCTTCGAATCAATGTCCATTATTCACTATGACCTATCTCACATAAGAGAGATCCCGATATTTAAGGACGATGGGGAAGTTCATCTGAACCGGTTAAAAATTTTAGGGGATATCTTTAATAAATTTGTATCTCGAAAAATATCTTGCTACCACTATTGGAACAAGATTCAACTGAACCCTTCCCCTCCATTGCTTAAAGAATTTTTTATACAAACAGGCCAATTTGAAGACCAAGAAGAGTTATGGTGGAAGCGCTCGCAAGAAATCCATCCGCACAAATCTTCCCTGTTTTGGGGAAAAAAAATATAGCAACCCATTGAGGCAATTGCAAAACTGGGGCGCCCAGCAAAATCGCCCTCTCTTCTGCGGTGAACCCTAAAGAAATCCAAGGGCGGATCCCCGGAACGCGAAGCTCATAAAAATCCAAAAAGCCTTCCTAATCAAACCCTAAAATAAAACGACATGGATCATCAGATCAGCCGCGAAATGGGCGATCATCGCGGCCCAAAGGCCTCTTGTCCAATAGAGCCAGCCAAAAACAAGGCTGCCGATCCCATTGAGAAAAAGAATCCGAAAGATTTCAAACCCTGTAAGAGACCCCATTTTAAAAGAAAATGGCAGATGCAAAGCGCCAAAAAAAAGCGCAACAATGAGATTTACACACCACAAATTAAAAATTCGATTTTTTACACCCTTCGCTGCCAAAAAATAAATCAAGGTGAAGAGAAAAAGCCGAAGCAAAACTTCTTCATTTACGCCGCCATACAAGGATGCTAGCACACCCACCCAGCGAGGCGGATGCATTCCGGAAAAAATAGAACCTTGGAAGAAAAGTCGATCGGAAAAATAAATTGCACATCCAATTGAAACTCCGGAAAACAGAGCAAGAACGAGAGTTTGTTTAGAAAATACGTACGCGTTCACGGGGATAGGGGGCTAGAGAGCCAGTGCAGGCGGAGGGCGCTCTTTTTGATAAGCAGCAAACATTTCGGTCAGAAATATAAATGTATTCATTGCATTTTGCCTTAGCGTGCAAACT
>JAKBAE010000110.1 GCA_021809325.1 bacterium | reverse complement strand
AATTTATCTTGAAATAATTTTTGTTTTGTTGCGGGAGCAACTTTTGATCACTCCACGCACAAGCGTTCCTTACTTACTCTTCTCTTCTTCCACTGTCAATATAACCAACTTACCAAGCTTTCGCTCTAGAGGTCGCAAGCAGTCGGGCTGCTCTTTTTCTTTTGTCCTCTTGTCGATTTCAAAAGAATAAGAAAAAGATACCTAATCGCCGGGATTTTACGCAAATATTTTCAAAATACCCCCTCGGATTGCCTTGTGAAATGGCCTATTTTTTCCTTTGAAACTCTCAAAGCGAGAAGAATTTACCGATGGAAATTGCTATTTTTTTCGATCTCGAAAGAATCAGCGAATTTGCTGAAGAGATCGGGGTCGTTGACGGGGTAGATAAGGCGAAAAACATAGTGATTTTCGTCACTTTCGATATGGCGCTCGCGGATCCAGATTCCCGGCTGCTCCGGATCGGGATAGGCATGTTCCCAAGGATCCAGCCCTCGATGATTTTCTTTTTTCCGGACGATCAGGGTGAATTCCCCAACGCCGCCGTAAGGAGATGATGCGGTAAAATTTCCATTTTTCCGATGATAGAGCGGATCATCCGGAAAGCGGACTAGAACCCTCTCTTCTCCAAACGACTTTGCAAAAACAACCCAAATAGAGCGGTCATCTTCTTCCAGTTGATGAGGAATGCGCTGCGGCCTGGGCACGCTTACCCACCCTCCGTCCGGCAGGGAAGAAGATAAAACAAAAAATGCAATTATAGTTTTAAATATAAACAAAGCGCCTCTATTTTGCTTTTACTATAATAGTGACTGCCTCACTAAAAATCAATACTGCATTTTATGTCACACAAGAAGCTGCTATGAAAAAATTTCTAGTACATTTTATTTTTCTTTGTTATGGCAGTTAACTAGAGAATCTTTTTTAGGAGAGCGTCCATGTGCGATTCATGTGTTTCTATTTTTCTAGCTAAGGTGATTGGAGTATTTCTATTTCTGATCAGCCTGGGGATGTTGATCCACCAGCAACGTCATGTGAAATTGATGAATGAGTTTTTAGGAAGTCCTAGCCTCGTGAATTTTTCCGGCGTGATCGGCATCATTTTAGGCCTGCTTATCGTCGGATTCCATAACGTCTGGGTATCGGGTTGGCCTGTTCTGATTACGCTGATTGGCTGGCTAATTTTATTCCAGGGAGTTTGGCGCATTTTCTTCCCCGATTCGTATGCAAGGACAATTAAAAATATGATGACCGACGTGGGTTATATTATCTGGTCTTGGATATGGCTTTTGATCGGCATCTTCCTCATTTGGCTGGGCTTTTCCGATTACCACGCAATCGGCAATTAATTTGATTAGCAGCGGGTTAGTTCCGCTGCTATCCTTTAATGACGAGAGAAGGCTTGAGCCTTGCAATGCGATCGGCAAGCTTTGCCTCTTCGACAGCTTCCACAACGGTATTGACATCCTTGTAGGCGTCGGGCATCTCCTCGGCGACCGTTCTCATGGAAGAGGCCATGACGCGAACGCCCTCTTTCAGCATATGAGCTTTGAGGTCTTTGCTTTTCCAGGAGGCCATTGATTGGACGCGGCTTTTTGCACGGCCGGCCCCATGGCAAGAGCTGCACCAGGTTCTTGGGTTGCCAAGTCCTGCGAGGAGATAACTCGCCCTGCCCATATCGCCGGGAACGAGGACAGGCTGTCCAGTACTTTTGAAAAGAGGCGAAAGCTCTTCAGCGCCCTTGCCGAAAGCCCTCGTAGCCCCTTTGCGGTGAACGCAAACCCTTTTTTGCCTACCCCCTACCGGATGCGTCTCAAATTTAGCGATGTTGTGGCACACATCATAGAGAAGGCGAACCTCTTTTGGAGGGATTTTGCAAACCGCCTGAAATGCCCTGCGCACACCTGCGAGAATTTGTTGGCGGTTGTTGAATGCAAAATTTGCAGCTCCTGCCATTGCCTGAAAATATTTTTTTCCCTCAGGGCTATTAATAGGGGCGGCTACGAGCTGCCTGTCGGGCAAGCCTTCTGCAAAGCCCTTTTTTATAAATTCATTGAGCGTATCCTGGCATATCTGATGCCCAAACCCCCTTGATCCAGAGTGGATCAGCACATAGGTCATCCCGTCCGCTACTCCCCACGCTTTGGCCGTTTCAGGCAAAAAGATCCTATCAATGGCTCCGATCTCGACGAAATGGTTTCCCGACCCAATCGAGCCAAGCTGCTTGCTTCCCCGCTCCCTTGCCGTAGGGGAAATCGCAGCGAAATCGGCCCCCTCAATCCGGCCTAAGCTTTCCATATGCTCAAGATCTTCTGGGAAACCGTACCCTTGTTCGATCGACCAGCTTGCCCCCACCTCGATAATCTTTCGGTAATCGCTATCCTTGATCTGCTTTTCGGATGTCTGTCCCCTTCCAACTCCGGACGGCACTTGCTCGAAAATTTCTTTGAGCAGTTCTTGCTTCGTAGTTTCGGAAAATTTTGCAAAAGGCTCTTCGATCAGCGCAAGCCTGACCCCGCAATTGATATCGTAGCCTACGCCGCCGGGACTGATTACTCCCGTCTCTGCATCCATCGCCGCAACGCCTCCGATCGGAAAGCCATAACCCCAATGGATATCGGGCATTGCAATGCTATAGCCAATGATTCCGGGCAGGCAAGCCACATGGCGCACCTGCTCAAGGGGTCTCTCGATTTCGTCCAAAAGATGGGGGGTGGCTATGATAAGCCCCGGGACTAGCATCTGGCCCGACTTCGGAAGCTCATATGTTGCGGGGGCAATTTGTATTAAGTCAGACATCGACAATCATCTCCCATTCCCAGATTCCATTGGCGCAGATAGTTACATCGCCGTGATAGCTGACGGCTTTGAAAGGAGCCCCCAACTCTGCATCGGCTTTAGACACCAGATCATTAAGCCCAACGATGAGTTCGGCAAAAGAGGCGCACGGCTTTTTAATTTCAAAGAAGGCTAAAAGAGGGGGAAATTCAAACGCCAGCGCTAAACCGGCATGGAGATACAAGCTATCCCAATCTTTTCCTCGAACGAGGAATGCGAGATCAGCAGTATGCTCCACCTCTTCAAAAGGGGCCAAAATGGGGTAGCTCCAAAGGGATTCGTATCGAGAGCGGCCAAGCGATCGATATAGATGGATATCTCGAAGATAGAGCGGATAACTGGAAAAAGAGTCTTTCCATTCAGAGAGATTTTTCGGATTCCTCGCAATCGTCGTATGGGGTAAGAAATCGCGCTCCGGCCGGTGTAAAAATCCGGCTTCTACAAGCCAATCCACAAGCTGCTGTCGATACAGAAAAAAAGTCTCTTCGCCTTCAAAAAGACGGACATGCCATCCCGCCGTTCTCGGATGTTTAACGGGGAGAAAAAGGGGTTCGTCAAAACAGCCGGCAAGCCCGATGCGAAAGGCGGGAACGGGAGCCTTCGGCAAAGCGGCCATCAAAGCGGTTGCATTGGTCTCCCCCAAAAAGGCGAGAGTCATATGCCGATCCTTTTCCAAGAGCACTCTTCCTTCCGGAAATTCCTCAGGCCAAGGGCAAATCGTGTCGATAGCAAAAAAAAGTCGCTCGTCCATAGAATTAACGCAGTATAGCACAAATTCAAAAAAACAGATAGAATCGCCGCCATGAACCCTATTTGGTTTGCGCCTGTCACTCTCGATGAGATCAACCGCCGAGCTAGGCATAGCTTATGCGATCATCTTGCGATCGAATTTATTGAAATCGGAGACAATTCCCTTTCTGCCTCGATGCCGGTTGACACTAGAACCATGCAGCCGATGGGCATTCTCCATGGCGGTGCAACATGCGCTTTGGCGGAAACGGTCGGAAGCGCCGCGGCCAACTATTGCATTGACCAGGCCCACTATGTCTGCGTCGGACTGGAGATCAATGTCAACCACATCAAATCAGTCCGAGGAGGCCGCATCATCGGGAAAGCCTCCCCCCTTCACTTGGGCAAAACCACGCAGGTCTGGGATATTCAGGTCCGCACCGAGCAGAACCTCCTTGTCGCAGTATCCCGCTTAACAATGGCCGTCTTGCAAAAAAATAAAGATTCTGCTAAAATGAACGTATAAATCTTTTGAAGGAGAGCTATCTAGTGAGCATTTAAGTTTGTATCCAACCCAAAAAATAACCCAGGAACAAACTTATGCCGCAGCTTCTCATTCAATTCCGCCATCTTTCTAAGCATTTTGGCACCCAAACACTCTTTGAAGACGTCTCTCTTTCCATCCACCGGGGGGAAATCATTGCCCTGATTGGTGAAAACGGTGCGGGAAAAACAACGCTTCTGTCGCTTCTCGCATCAAAATCTACCGACTTGAGAGTGGGTTTTTTGCCTCAAGAGATCCCTTCTTCGGAAGGGCTTGTCCGCGACTTTTTCGAAGACAAGGCCCTTTTGGATCTCGAAGATCGAATGAAGAGCTGCTTGGAATCGGATCAATTGACCCTCTGGGCCGAGCTCCACCAGAAATATGTCGAGCTCGGAGGCTATCAGAGAATCCCAATCGAAAAAATGCTAAAAGGCCTAAAAATTGAAGAGAGCCTTCTCGATCAGCCTTTCAATTGGCTCAGCTGCGGGCAAAAAACAAGAGTCGCCCTTGCAAAAGCGCTCATAGAAAACCCTGACCTTCTCCTCTTGGACGAGCCGACGAATCATTTGGATTCAGAAATGCTCGATTGGCTTAAAACAGCTCTCGAAGAAAGGGACGGAGCTACGATCCTCGTCTCCCACGATCGGAAATTCATCAATCGAACATGCAAGCGGCTCATCGAGATCAAGCAAGGAAAGCTGCATTGCTACAGAGGCAATTGGGATGACTATCTAAAAGAGCAAAAAGGACTTCAGGAAATGCAAAAAAGGAACTACGAATCCCAAGAGGAAGAACGGCGCATTTTAAAACAAAAGATCAAAGCTTTCTCATTTTCTAAGGCAAAAGCCTCCCCTCCCTCCGATCGAAATATCATGGCTTATGATTATCGCGGGGCCAACCATCAAAAATCACTTCAAAGAAATCTTGACCAACTAAAAGAGAAGCTCCAAAAAATCGAGGCGAATCTGATCGAAATGCCGAATCCTAAGCGAATTTTGGGACTCAAGTTCCAAACCACGCCCCTCATGTCATCGGTAGCTATCGAGCTGGAAGAGATCTCCCTTGCCTTTGGAGGAAAAACGATCCTCAGCAGTTTTAGCGAGACACTATCCCAAGGTGAGCGGATCATACTTGCAAGTCCAAATGGAAGCGGAAAAACAACCCTGCTCCGCTGTATTGCGGGTGATTTGATTCCTTGTTCAGGAAGCTTGCGAATAGCTAAAAGCGGAAAAATAGGCTACCTGGATCAAGAGGCACTGCTTCTGCCTATGGATCAAACGCCTCTTGAGTATTTCGGGGTGCGCTTTCAATTATCTGAAGAGGCGCTAAGACGGGAGCTGCATAAAGCTGCGATTGGGGGCGCCGAACTCTTGCAGCGCCCTTTTTCAACCCTCAGCACAGGTCAAAGAAAGCGCTTCAGCATCCTCTCTTTAATCCTAGACAAACCGAATATTCTCTTACTAGACGAGCCGACAAACCATCTCGACTTTTTAACGCTAGAAGCTCTTGAAGCCGGCCTTCTTAATTTCTAAGGAGCCCTCATCGCGGTTTCTCACGACCCAACATTTATCGAAAAAATCGCAACTCGGAGGTGGTTGTTTCAGCCTCGCAAATAATACGCTCCGGCTTCAAACACATCTCTAAAGCGCATCTTGCATAATCATAAAAAAACTGAAGGGGCATTCTTTCTGACGCTCTTGAAAAACTATCAAGACAGGCGGACCAGCTTGGAGCTCCCGAGATAAAGTCAAGCGGCTGCGGCTCTTGTTCTAAAATGCAAAGCACAATCTTAAAACCAATGAGCGCATGATGTGCATAGTTGAGTTTCTTCGATAAGAGGAACTGCCGCTCTTCTTCCTGAGTCGCAATACGCCCAAAATACCCCTCCAATAGCTGCATGTCGGCATCATCATCTAAAGCTAAAGAGGTAGAAAGACGTCCCAGGTCTAAATAGGGGTTATCCCATACAGTAGACTCCCAATCGATCATTTTCAACCCATCATGAGTCCAAAATAGATTCTGCGGATGAAGATCCCCATGAATGTTGACCTGCCCCGATGCAAGATGAGGGGCGTTATCTCGGATAAACTCAATTGCCTTTGCCGCATCGTTCAGTAAAAAACTGATCTGCTGCGAAGATTGTTTTGGATCAATTCGATCCTGCAAAAACCGATAGCGATATTCTGCTTCATCCAAATATTTGGCATCGCCTAAATGGGGGTTTTTAGGGCTTGCATGCAGAATGTGCAACCCAGCACCAATTTCCCTGGCATGGCATTTGGCATCGCCCGGGGTCAAAGTGGGCTCGTCGATATATACTGGTTCCGGTTCAATCTTACCCACGAAAACCGAATTTAAAGCTCCCTCAAATCGAACAAAAAATCGGGGTTAATATTAAATTCAATATTGACCCCGATTTTTTCTTCGATTTCAGGGGCTTTAAATCGGTTTGCGTTGGGGTAAGATTGAATCGGAACCAGTATATTCCATCAGCACAGCCCTCAGAGCATTGGATGCGAAGACGACATGAGGCGCAATCCCTAAACTAGACCCAGCTTCAATCATATAGAGTTCTTTCAAAGCGTCCGACTCCGAGAGCTCAAAGGGAAGAAGCTTCAAAAGATATTTTGCCCCCTCGGATTCAACAAAGTAATTTCTCGCTTCCTGGTGTCCTCGTTTAATCGGACTCACCGTTGCAATCCGTCCGGAAAGAAAAGCGGAAAGGGACTCTCGAATCCTTTGTTCATGCTCTTTCGAAATCAAAGGAGATACTTCGATAAAACGGTCAAAATTCTGGATTGTGTAGGCAGCTACCGGGGGAAATATCATTAATTTTTAGCTCTTTTAGTAGAGGCGATTGTAGACGCGCTAAACCATTTTAACAATTTTATTCCTCCCAAGTCAACTTAACATACTTAAAATATTTGACTTAAAACAACTTCGCCTCTACAGAAATTCATTCGATTGACCCTAACGCATACAGGGCGATTGCACGATAACTTGCTTGAAAAGAAAAACAGGATCCGCTTCGCGGGAGGATCGCGCATGATATGCATGATGCAGGGAAGCCCTGCAACCCAAAAATAATCCTGCTTATCATGCCGCTT
>JAKBAE010000109.1 GCA_021809325.1 bacterium | reverse complement strand
GGCAGTGCTGCGTAGCCACGACCCATTCTGAAAGAGTCGATTTGGCTAAGCCGCAGCCAGCCGATTGTCACCTGTTTAAGTGCCGGGTTAGTAATCTAACGCAACTCTCCCTTTCTGAAATCGAGCTTTTGGCTCCTCTCTAGGATCCACACCTGAATTCTTTAAAATAGGTCTTTCTTCTTCTGAAAAGAGCCCCCCTGAAGTAGGGGGCTTTTGGATTTCAAGGGACGACAAATTTTTTATCTAGCTAAGCAATATTGTCCTGCAATTGCATACATTTGCTCTATGAACGACTGTTTTTCTTCTGCGGAGGGACCGTTAATGGAACAGGTATCCAAAGACAAAGGCTGGAATGCTCCTGCAATGGGGTGATCCGATATAGATGGATTTGATTCACTGAATTGATTTCCAAGCGCATACATTTATAGATGGAATTGATTTCCAAGCGCATACATTTATAGATGGAATTGATTTCCAAGCGCATACATTTATAGATGGAATTGATTCACTGAATTGATTTCCGAGCGCATACATTTGGTCTATGAACGTTTGGTTAATTTTTGGGCTATTAAAGGAACAGGTATCCAAAGACAAAGGCTGGAATGCTTTCGCAATGGGCTGATCCGATATAGATGGATTCGATTTACTGAATTGATTTGCGAGTGCATACATTTGCTCTATGAACGACTGTTTTTCTTCTGCGGAGGGACCGTTAATGGAACAGGTATCCAAAGACAAAGGCTGGAATGCTTTCGCAATGGGGTGATCCGATATAGATGGATTTGATTCACTGAATTGATTTCCGAGCGCATACATTTGGTCTATGAACGTTTGGTTAATTTTTGGGCTATTAAAGGAACAGGTATCCAAAGACAAAGGCTGGAATGCTTTCGCAATGGGGTGATCCGATACGGTTTGATTCGATTGGCCGACTAAATTGCTTGCAAAAGTCCAGGCCGAATTAACGGCGTTTGACAGAGATTGAACGTAAGCTTGTTTTTGTTCTTCTGTCATGGTTGCTGCGCAATAACCGCCAACAGCCAAACTTGTCAAAACCGCAGAGCTTGTTACGATAGCTATTTTGTGGTTTTTCCATGTGGATGAAAGAACGCTTTGTGCATTCGAAAAAGTTGACTGTAGTTGATTAGATATTTGATTTACATCAAAGTTCATTTGATATCTCCCTTGTGTTTGTTTTTCGAGGTTAATATATCTGGTTTATTGTTTTATAAAAACAGAAAAGGAGGGTGTGATTATATTTAAAAAATACATTTAATCTTTTAAAGAAATTTCAGTGGTCCCAAACATGTAATGCTGAACTTGCAAAACCAGAGGTTTGATGAGGCGTTGTTCAATGTTTAACCACCCGTTCGCTTCTCTCACTAGAGAACGCAGAGGACACAGAGACAGGAGTTTATGATTTTCTTTCTCTGTGGCCTGCAATGAGTATTTTCTTTCGAATCTCGTCAGGTGTTAAAGCCGGGACTTTTTAGTTAGCCTCCAATGGATAAACGCGGCTGCACCAAGAGAGGCAATGCTTGCAAGCATTGGGCGGCAGCCTAAAAATAACGCTCCGATCCCTCCCGTTAAGAGTGATGCTGCCGTAAGGATTTCGACCTTATGGTTTTTCCAATTTGTCTGAAAAGTCTCTTGCCATCCGGCATAGTGAGGCAGACTTTCAGTTCTTACAAGGTTCATGAAGTTCAAGTGGTTTTTTCAGTTCATAGTAGGAAGGGCCTGCGCATTGAATCACGGCGCCGCCAAGACAGCGATCTCCCGCATAAAACACGATGGACTGGCCCGGGGTGATCGCCCGCTGCGGGTGCGCAAAAACCGCTACCCATTCACCGGATGGTGATTTAGAGAGGGTGCAAGGAGTGTCTTTTTGCCTGTAGCGGATTTTGACGTTGCAGATCAGCGGAATGGCCGGCTCGATGCCATCGATCCAAAACGGCTCTTTGGCAATCAAAAAATCAGAGTAGAGCGCCGGATGGTTTTTTCCCCGCTCAACATAGACGGCATTTAGAGAGAGATCTTTTTTCACAACGTACCACGCCTCGCCCTCGCCTCCGAGGCCCAAGCCCCTTCTCTGTCCAATCGTATGGTAGGCAAGGCCGTCATGTATGCCCACTTTCTTGCCATCGAGCGTTAAAAGGGGGCCTTTTTCAAATCCAAGATACTGGCTCAAAAACGGCTTGAAATTCCTCTCGCCAATGAAGCAAATGCCTGTGCTGTCCTTTTTTTCTGCGGTTGACAAACCGGCTCGACGGGCAATCTCTCTCACCTCATTTTTGTGGAGATGGCCGATCGGAAAGAGCGCAGACAAGAGTGCTTTGGAGCTTACCGCATGGAGGAAATAGCTTTGGTCTTTATCAGGGTCGAGCCCCTTCCATAACTGGTCTTGTATTTGGCGGCAGTAGTGGCCGGTTGCGAGGCGGGCCGCTCCCAGCTCAAAAGCTTTTTGTAGGAAAACTTTGAATTTGATCTCTCGATTGCAAAGCACGTCCGGGTTTGGCGTCAGCCCCGCGCGGCACTCGTCCAAAAACTGGGCAAAAACCGCTTCGCGGTACTCCTTAACAAAATTTACACTATAAAACCCGATCCCGAGCTTTCTGCATACAGCGGCCGCATCGTCCGCCTCGCGGGCCGACATACAGGCGCCATCTGCATCGGCTTCTTCCCAATTCTTCATGAAAAGGCCTACGACATCGGCTCCTTGCTCTTTGAGCAAAAAAGCCGCTACAGAGGAGTCTACCCCTCCCGACATCCCAACTGCGATCAATTGCTTTTGCATGTCGGCGAGTATAGCGGAATCCAAAGAAAATGTTAAGAGATTAACTCTTAAAGATGTTCCAGACGCTCAATCCGCTCTTGGAGGGGCGGGTGCGTGGCAAAGAGGTGGAGGAGCCCTTTTTTAGTGGGGGTAGAGATCTTGAAGGCGGCGTAAGCGGGCTGCTCGGTGCGAGTGTCTTTGATCTCTTGAAGGACCCGCAGCCTTTTTAGGGCGTCGATCATGCTTTCTTTGCCGGCTAAGCGGGCGCCTCCGGCATCTGCGCGAAATTCGCGCCAGCGCGAATAGGCGGCAATGAGGATCGATCCGAGGACCATGAAGACGATCTCAAAGAGATAGACGAAGAGGATATAGCTCATGTAGCTGCCCCCGGAGCTGCTTTCCCGGTTTCGGCCAAGGCCCGAAAAGATGTAGGCAAGAACGCGGGCGAGAAACATCACGAACGCGTTGACGACGCCTTGCAAGAGGGTCATCGTCACCATGTCGCCGTTTGCGATGTGGGAGATCTCATGGCCGAGCACGCCGCGGACTTCGCTCGCTTGCATTCTTTGCAAAAGCCCTGTGGACACGGCGACAAGAGAACGGCTTTGCGTAGGGCCTGTCGCAAAGGCGTTGACCTCGTTTGAGCGATAGATGCCAACCTCAGGCATAGGGATGCCGGCTTCCATAGAAAGGGAGTGAACGGTATCGAGAAGAGAGCGGAGTTCGGGATCGCTTGTTTGGGGATCGATCGGTTTTACGCCGAGAGCCCATTTTGCCATCACGCGCGAAAGGGCTAAAGAGATGAATGCGCCTCCCATGCCCCAAATCAGACAGAAGATCATCAGCTCGGTGTAGTTGATTCCATATTGCGATAGAAAGGGCCGGATGTTGAAGATGCTCAAGACGAGCGAAATCATCAAGACGACGAGAAAATTGAGGGCCAGAAAGAAAAAAACCCTTTTCGCAAGTGCCATAGTATGAACTCCAATGGATAGGAAATGATTAAACCACCAAAACCCTTATGCGTCAAGAGTTCCTTTTTAATTGATAGAAATCGCTGCATCTGTCATGTATCTGTGCCCAATTTTGAGGCAAATGGAGGTACATGGGGAAGGCAGCTGTCAAATTGGAAAGCGGCGAAGCAAAGGACTATTCGCTTGCGAAGATTAAAAGAATGTTGGGTGAAAATAATGAGTGCTACGTTTTGATTACTTGCGGATCGCCCTCGCATGATGGCAAGATGGAAGTAGAGATGTCCTATGGGGGCGATGAAGTTTTGGCGGCTTTCTTAGTTGAGAGCGCTCAACAGACGTTTGAGCAGAATCAGATTAAGCAGACAAAGCCGTAATAGGAGGGGGGAATGGATAGGCTGCGTGCTTGGGTTGATGGACAGTTTTCGAATATTTGCGAAGAATTTTTTCATTTTTTGCGTTTTAAGACTATCAGTACGGATCCGGCCTATCTTAGCGAGCACTCCCGTTGTACGGCCTGGCTTGACTCTTTATTTCGGGAGATGAAATTCAAAGTGGAGACGATTGAGACGAGCGGTCTTCCTCTTTTTTACGCGGAAAATCTCGAAGCGGGAAAAAATGTCCCAACCGTTCTTGTCTACGGCCATTATGATGTGCAGCCTGTCGACCCAATAGATCTTTGGAAGAGCGATCCTTTTGAGCCGACCGTTCGGAATGGAAACGTCTACGCTCGGGGCGCGCTCGACGACAAAGGACAGATTTTTTTTGCTGCAATGGCCGCAAGAACTCTTCTCGCGGTTGATGGAAAGTTGCCGGTTAATCTCAAGTTTTGTATCGAAGGGGAAGAGGAAAACGGCAGCAAGGGATTGTCGGAAGGGCTTGGCCTTTTGAAACAAAAACTCGGGGCGGACTATCTTCTTGTGGTTGACTGCGGACTGCCCGATGCGGACACGCCTGCAATCGATTTAGGGGGAAGGGGGATCGTTGCGATGGAGATCAGCCTGAGAGGATCGAAAGAGGATTTGCACTCGGGACTCTTTGGCGGCGTTGCCTATAATCCAAACCGCGCGCTTGCTGAGCTGATCGCAGAGTGCTGGGATGAGGATGGACGGGTTGCCGTACCCCATTTTTATGACGATGTAATAGAGCCTTCCGAAGAAGAGAAGAAAGAGTTTGCCAAAGCCTATGGGAAAGGGCATGCAAAAGAGGCCGGGATCGCTGCCTTTTCCGCAGAGCAGGGGCTCTCTTTGATGGAGGCCAATTGGTTTAGACCAACTTTTGAGATCAACGGGATCTCCGGCGGCTATACCGGCGCCGGTTTTAAGACGGTGATCCCGGCCCAGGCCCAGGCTAAAATCTCTTGCCGTCTGGTGCCGAACCAAGATCCGAAGAAAATCAGCCGCCAAGTTGCAGATTTTTTGAAAGCGAAAGTGAAGAAGGGAATTGATCTGGAAGTGAAGGTGCATCAGGGAGCCCGTTCATTTAGGGGAAAGGCTGATTCGCTTCTTGCCAAGGCGGTAGCTGGAGCGTATGAAGAGATATTTCAGAAGCCTTGTTTAAAAATCCTCTCCGGCGGCTCGATTCCGATCGTTGCCGATCTTCAGGATGCGATTGGCGCCGAGGTTGTCGGGATGGGGTATGGATTAGCTAGCGATAACATCCATGCTCCCAATGAGCATTTTGGCTTGGACCGCTTCAAAAAGGGGATTTTGACTGTGGCAAGGGCGCTGCAAAAGATGAGGGACTCTCGATGACAGCCATTTCCGGATGGTGGAGCCGTTTTCGGAATGCCGACGCAGAAGGGGGCGAAGCGCTGCCTTTCCTCGCTGCAGGGCCGATCTCTTTGTTTTTAAGCCTGTGCGCGGCGATTCAAAGAGAGGGGAATTTCGATCTTGCCATCGCGTCGGCCGTGGGAATCTATCTTTGTTTTTCTCTCAAAAGGCGCGGTCTTTTCTATTCTTTAGCGATTCTTTTTTTAGGCGCTCTTGCCAAACACTTTTTCTTTTTAGACAGCCATCTTTGGCAGCTGGGGGTAGAGTGTTCGGTAGCTCTTGGTTTTGTCATTTGCTCTCTTTCTGCCGAGCAGCTCTATTCTCAGGAAGAGGCGGTCGAAGCGAGGATGGAGAGCCAAAGAAGCGCGATTTGCAATCTTGAGGAGGAAGCGAGCCGGAAAGCGGAAGAGGCGTTAGAAGAGAAAATGGCGCTGCAAGAGCGTCTTTCAGAATTGCAAAAAGAACTTGACGATGCCTACTCCGAGCTGTCGAGCCTGCAAATCCTCAACGATGTGATCCGAAAGTCATCTGTAAAAAATGAAGAGGCAGAAAGCCGGCTTGCAGAAAAAGAGAGGCGCATCGGATCTCTTCTCCAAGAAATTGAGGCGCTATCTCAGCCCTCTGATGGAGCATCTGAAAGCGCAGCGCTTCTTGAGGAGCTGAACGCCGCAAGGGTTGAGCGGGAGCAGACGAGCCTGATCAATGAGACGCTGGTGCGGATGCACAGAGCGGCTGATCGCAAGGCGAGAGATCTACTAGCTCAAAACGAGCTCTTAGAAGACCGGATAGAAGCTCTTAGCCAAACCCAGAGCGAGGGAGAAGAGCTGATCAAAGCCGAGCTGCAAGAGACTAGGATGCAGATGGCCAATCTCATTGAACAGCGCACATTTGCCATTGAATCAGAGAGGCGGCAATGGAAAGAGCAGATCTCGGAGCGGGACCGTACGATTGCCCTTTTTCAAGAGCGTATTCAAGCCTTGTCTGAGACGCAGGCGCTCTATTTTCAGTTGAAAAAGCAGTTCGAGGAAAAAAATAAGGTGCTTCACGAGACAAGGCAAGCGCTTTTTCGCGTAGAGACTGCTTTGCAAGCAGCCCAAATCGAACAACGATGGGAAGAGGTGGAGTTTCCTCTTTTTGAATCGATGCTCGCTTCCCAAGTGGTCATTCTAGAAGAGGAAAAACAAACTCTTGCGAGTGAAAATGCCGAGCTATCTGAGATCATCGGCATGCTCTCCAAGCCCTCCAAAAGCCCCCCGGCCAAGGCTAAAAAAAAGCAAAAGCGTTCTTATACCAATCCCAATAAATAAATTCATATTTGGGCTGCGTGAAAGCTGCCGAAAATCGACGATCGTAAGTGGTATTAATCAATACAATGCCACTTGCGATCGCCGATTTGCGGCGCTTTGACGCGCTCAAATATGAATTTATTTGTTGGGATTGGTATTAGGGCTACCGAATTGTCAATTAGAAAGTTGCATTGCCAAAACAATAAATTTCACAAGAAAAAAAATTGAAATTGCAAAAAAGAGTGTTGACCAAATGGCTTGCTCAATTGTGCGGGCTAGTGCTTTGGGTTGTTTGTGAATTTCAACATAACTGGCTCTGTACTGGACAAAAAATAAATTCATGCCGTGCAACCAGCTGGTTCTAAACACGTAAAACACGAAAATAGTCGCCTGAATTTTCTCAGATTCCATCTCCCAAAAAT